>PMMJ01000106.1 GCA_003162255.1 Acidobacteriaceae bacterium
GCCTGCTCAGCTTGTTTCACGTGGTCACCCCTCCGCTGCTGCTGTGGGCCATCTGGCGCCTGGGTTACGACCGCCGAGGCTGGCTCTACCAGACGCTCACCGCCTGGGTGGTAGTCCCCGTCAATTATTTCTGGCGTCCACAGTTCGACGTGAACTGGGCGCGCGGCCTCTTCTTCCACGAGCAACACACTGTGCCCGGCCTGCTTTACCTGCTGGGGTACCTGGTCGTGGTCCCGCTGCTCGTGTACCTTCCCACCCATCTGGTGCTGCAATGGTGGGCTCGACGTGGAGGCTTTCTACTGGCGGGAGTGAGCGCGACGTCGATGACGTCAAACCAGTTTGGAGAGTATTAATTCTTCGGTTCGTTCTGAGATGACGTGATGACGTCTAGTTCTTCTTCGTCTTCCCTATTGCTTCATCCTTGCCCGACGCATCGTCTAGGAAGTTCTGTACCCTGGCGATGACCGTGAACTGTTTGCCGGCGCACTCGATAGTCAGCTTACGTTCCTGGCCCGGGGAGGCGTCGAGCAGAGACCACACTTGCTTCACGCCGTTGAATTTCAGGCTGCCGGGCCGGCCGATGGTGAACTTGCGGTCGGGGAAATCGATGAGCACATCATAGTTGTACAGGGTGGTCGAGGGGCTTCGTCCCTTGGGCGATTTGCTCTCGTAGACGAAATATCGTTTGTTGCCCCAATCCAGGCGTTCCCAGCGCATTCGGAAAACCTCCTTCTGGTTTCGCATCCCCGAATCGCGCATGATCATCAATGCGTCGCGAAGCGGCTGTTTGCAAAAAGGCAAAAGCTTGGCTTCTATTTCGGCATCAATGATGCGCTCCCGTGCGCGCTCTTTAGAACTTCCGAGCAGCAGCTTGCCGTGAAAACAATCAGCCGTCGTAAGTTCGCTGCCACTGCCACTGTTGTCGGTGCAGGCGCGGTGCTTGACGCTCCAGCGTTCGTGTTTGCAGCTATTGATTATCCCAAGACCAAGCCCGCCATGCGGACTCTCGGGAAATCAACATTTAAGCTTCCATGCTGAACATCGATCTTGATACCAAGATCACGGGGGTAGATGAGTTTGGCGTCTCCGGACGCCCAGGGTATCTGCATTGTCTGTGGTCCGTCGATTCTCCAGACCGCCAGCAGAGTTCGTTCCGAAGACTGCATGCCCAAAGCGATGGGTGTTTTGAAATCGGTAACGTCAGACAATCCGAGTGGATAGAAGGGCACTGCCGCGGGAATGTGCTTTCGAAGAACTTCCTTGTAAACCCGAATGCCCTCTGTTACCTGCGCCCACGCTTGGGGAGCGAGCGAGTCGAGGCGGCCACTTTGGTGAATACGGCACGTCATAGCCGTGACCATGTTGAAGCTGGCTTGGTCAGCGTCCGCGCCTGCAAGGGGATAAGACCAGATGGCGAGTTGTTCCGGTAAGACGGCGGCAGATGCGCCGACCAAAATTCCGGGTAGCTTGAGGTAGTCTTCCTGGTCGGTCATGGATTGTAACTGGAGACGGCTGAGCATTGCGTAGTCTATGCGGCCGCCTCCGCTGCCGCAGTTTTCAATCGTCAGGTCGGGTAGCGGCTTAGAACCCCGTCCAACCAGGCCAGGTGCGCACGGTTATGCTCAAGCAAGCCCTGTCCGAAGCTGTCCGCATCGATCTCGGTTCCTTGCAGCGAATCGACGTTGTAGTCCATCTTGACGTAGCCGACGCCGTAATCGTTCACAACTCGCTCGATGACCTGATCGAGGTACGCCCTCACTTCAGGGTTCCTGAAGTCGAGCAGGAAACGCGAATTCTTCAGCACCCTTTTCCCGTGGCGTACAAAGAACCAGTTATCTGGCTTGCTCGCGAGCGAGGACTTGGGTCCCGCCACCTCGGGCTCGAGCCATAGTCCCGGAACCATTCCAGCGTGCCGGATCTGGTCGAGCAAGAACTTCAGCCCGCGCGGGAATCGTGTGGCGGACGCTTGCCATGAACCGAGAGTCTGACTCCAGTCTTCGTGGAGTTCCGCATACCATCCGGCATCGATTACGTAGTATTCGCACCCCACCTTTGCCGCGGCGGCGATCATCGGTAACTCGGTCGCTTCGGTGGGGTCGCCCCACAGGCAATTCATGTAGTCGTTGAAAATCACGGAGCATCGCGAATTGTCTTTGTGCGGTCTTTCGCAGACTTTGCGGCGGTAGCGTGTCAATGCTTCGACTGCTTCACTGAACCCGCCGTGCACACATCCGATGGCGACTGCGATAGTCTCGTAGGTTTCGCCGGGCTTCAATTGCTTCCAGGCTGCGGAGTGCAGATCGTCAGGACCACCGAGGTACGCGTAGACGTCGTCGGCATTGTTATCGCGAGCCGAGACATTGGAGATTTCCCAATACCACGAGCCGTTATGTTCAATCTGCCAAAACCAAGTCAGGCCCACCCTCCTGTTTTCGGCCATTGCCATCGGCAAATAGCGCTCGGACGACCAACTTCCTATGCTTCCTGCTTGCGCTTCCGACCAACTCGTACGCTCATTTTCGACAAAGCCCATTTCTGAGGGCCGGAGCGTATGCCACTGCCCTTCCGCCATCCAGCTATTCACGGCGACATGGATGCGGAGCTCCCGGTCGTATTCCTGCGGCGCGGCAAGCCCGTGGAGCATCGCTGAGCTGAAGAACTCGATACCGACAGGGAAAGCGCCCTTATTGGTGACCCGGGAATAGCGTCGGACTACGGGAACGCCGTCAAAAGCCTCATAGACGGATTCCACGTTTAACTGCAAGATCGGGTCCGTATGCATGCATACCAAACGCTTACCTCCGTCCGTGGCCTCCTCCCGTCTCCCGGAAAAGAGCAAGCGGAAGCCGGGCTGCCCCATGCCGGATTTCATACCTTGATCGGGAGAATTTTCACCGCTGCATTGCAGTGCAATTTCGACACCAGAGGAATTGTCCGCTGCAGCCGCCACCATACCTGCCGGAACAAGACGCTTTTGGCGCAATCTTCCCGCCATTACCTCGAAAGAAAAAATGAGGTCATTGGTCTTCCACGCAAACGGCTCGGGAGTGTTTGAAGCAGGAAAGAAACCGGAGATGCGCGGTAGAAGCGCACCGAATGCCGCAGTCCCACTAGCCGTCAGGAAAGTTCTACGATCCATGCAGTGATCGACGGCTTTCGACTCACCAGGACCCGGCGTATCCATCACAGGCTGCCTCTAACCCGTCAGTTGACGTTCCGGCAACTGATCAATATCGTTAACTGTACCGAATTCAAAATCATCATACCAGATGCCATTAACACATCTTCCGTCGGCGCAAAAGACCAAAACCAGACTGCATGAGCGTTCGAAAGAATAAGGCTGACAGAACTCTGCGGATCGAACAGGGCCACGCGCCGGATTTTAGCGTGCGTTTTGCCTGGATGGCAAAGCCCGGGCCCGTGGCTTCGGAAACGCAGGCTTGGCTGCACGACGCTGAGTCGACCGGCGCACAACAAGTTCGGGCTGTAGCACGACGGTTTCAGGCTTGAGCGGTATTTTCGAGCTGAGAATCCCAAGAGTAACACGCGCAGATTCCTCTCCGATCTGTCGGCTGTGCTGGTCGATGCTTGAAAGTGGAACACGCAGAGAATCGTCGTAGTGAAGATTTCCGCAACCAATCACCGCGATGTCTTCCGGAATGCGTAAGCCGTGATCCAGAGCGTAGTTCATGGCGCCCATCGCAAGCGGATCGTTGAAGCAGAAGACCCCGTCGGGTCTTGGCTTAAGACTCAAGAGTTGGCTCATCGCCTCGGCCCCGCGCTGTTTTGTCCCCACATCTCCCTTCCGTTCGGTGATGATGTAATCGTCAGCTACTTTCAGTCCGGCCTGCGCCAGTGCTTTTTTGTATCCCTCCATGCGGCGAGTGCTGGGACTCGTTTCCGGCCCACGAATGTGCGCGATTCTTTTGCAGCCGATATCGATCAAGTGCCCGACGGCAAGCATGCCGACCGCTTCATCGTCCACGCCGACGAAGTTCGCGGAAAGACCAGGTAAACTTCTGTCGATTAAGACATAAGGCGTTTTCTGATTTTCGATTCGGAAGAAGAGGTCCACGGTCGGTCGACAGGTGGCAATGATCAAGGCATCGAGCCGCCGCGCAAGAAGCTGATTGATCTCCTGTTCCTCGAGATCCGGATCTTC
Source organism: Acidobacteriaceae bacterium (assembly GCA_003162255.1). GTDB lineage: Bacteria > Acidobacteriota > Terriglobia > Terriglobales > Acidobacteriaceae > Acidiflorens. The sequence goes on from PMMJ01000106.1 coordinate 4,163, forward strand.
CTCGGAGGACGAAACGATCAGATAGTAGCCGCTTTCTCTCAAGACGTCGGATATAGACTTGGCAATCTCGGCGAAGAAGGGATGCAGCAGGTCTGGAACAACCAACCCTACTAGATACGTGCGTCCAGTGACGAGACTGCGAGCCGCCAGATTCGGGCGATAATCCAGCTCTTTGACGCGGGCCAGAACTCGTTCGCGGGTTTCATCTCCCACATCGGGATGATTGCGCAGGACTTTAGAGATCGTAACGACGGATACGCCAAGGTCCCTGGCGATGTCCTTCATCCGTGTGCTCATAACAAGACAGTATACCGAAGGCCTCGGCTCGGCTCCAGCAATATGATTGACATCGATTACTTTACCGATTATTGTATTTCGGACGGGAGCACCACGATCCGATCGGAAAAGCTTGCATCCGCATGGAGCGCGCTCACAGATCGCCTGGAATTGAGGCGGTCGATTACCACCGTCAAAAAGCCGGGGGCACGGAGTAACATCCACAACTATACATAGAAGTGAGAGCGTTTCGTAGAAAAGGACTTAAAATGAACGAGCATGATCTGATTGTCATCACGGGCGCTGGTGGTTTCATTGCCGGCAACCTTGTCCTCTATTTCAAGAAGAAGGGGTTTGTTAATATTCGGGCGGTCGATAAGAAGCCCTTATACGACTGGTACCTGCGCGTTCCCGGAGTCGAAAGTCTTTGTCTGGACGTGAGCAGCGAGTGCAATTGTCGACGTATCTGCGAAGGGGCGAAAGAGGTTTATAACCTTGCGGCGGACATGGGCGGTATGGGCTTCATCGAGCGCTTCCGGGTTGAGTGTCTGCGCTCCGTGCTGATCAACACGCACATGACCGAGGCGGCATATAGGGCGGACGCAGACCGGTATTTCTTCTCGAGTTCGGCTTGCGCCTACAACACGTCGCTGCAGAGCGACCCGAACGTTCGGGCCTTAAAAGAGTCGGATGCCTATCCGGCGATGGCAGAACGTGGTTATGGGTGGGAGAAGTTGTTTTCCGAAATGGTCTGCCAAGAATACTGGCATGAGCGCGGCATGAAGACGTTTATGGCCCGATTCCATAATGTCTATGGACCGCATGGCACTTGGGACGGCGGCCGCGAAAAGGCTCCTGCCGCGATATGCCGCAAGATGATCGAAGCCATCGACAAGAACGACTTCCAAATCACGATCTGGGGTGACGGCAAGCAGACGCGCAGCTTTATGTATATTGACGACTGCGTGCAAGGCATTGACAAGATCATGCATTGCGACGACCTGATCGCGACACCGATCAACCTCGGTTCCAGCGAACTCGTGTCCATCGACACATTGGTCAGCAAGGTTGAGAAAATCGCGGACAAGAAATTGCAGCGCAGCTATGACCTCAACGCTCCACGAGGCGTCGGTGGGCGCAATTCAGACAATACCTTCATCAAGAAAGTTTTTGATTGGGAGCCTAACACGCCGTTAGATAATGGGCTGGCAATAACTTACGGATGGATCAAAGCCGAATACGAGCGCCGCAAGGCCGGCGAGCACGTGGGCATCGGCTGACGGACATGAAAGGGCCTTCGTCGCTCAACACGGCGTTTGGTTCCATTCCCAACCGGCTCCAGCTAGCGGGTGGTTGGATTGATCAGCCATTTGTCTCGCGACTGAATCCGTGCCCGCCAGGTGCAATGGTTGTCGTTCAGATCGAGCCAAATTTTCGGCCGATGGACCGGTCAGGTCTCGCTACAGGCACACGAGCGGTTGCGAGTCGTCTGTGGAGAGGCAGGCCGCCCAATCGTCCGTTGGACGAACTCGTGCGTAAGCTGTACGAAGCGGAGAACAAAGGCAAGGACGAGCCAAGCGGTTCGCAGGACATGGTCGGCTTGATTTATCCCGGTGTGAACCGACTGGATTACGATTACGCGGCGAACGGCGGCGTCTTTCCGGCACACATTGAATCCCTCACGTCCGCTAGGCACGCTCGCTGGCTGGAGACAGTGCTCTACCTGCTACCCGTCGAACCGCGGCCCCTGGGCTACACCCCGCTCGGCTTTAAGCAACTGGAACCCAAATGGGTGGCGCGCCTCGGGCAGACCGGCATGGATTGCTTCGATGCGATCAAGAAGATGAACGCGGATGAACTCGGTGCTTCGTTCAATGAGACGATGCGATGTTGGGAAAAGCTGTTGCCGCACGTCGTCGCCCATCCATTGATCAAGATTGACCTGAAGGCAATTCTGCGGATCTACCAACGCCGCTTTCCTGGCGCAATGTTCTCAGGATGCGGGGGGGGATATCTGATTGTTGTTTCCGAAGATCCTGTTCCCGGCGCTTTTAAGGTCAAGGTTCGCAGCAAGGACACAAACCACGCTTGATCCTCTCGCGTTCACAAGTCGTGGCCAGCGGGGCATTCGACGATATCACATCGCGCGATATTCGCTTCTTCGAAAAAGCCGCGGAGCTTGGTGAACTCACCGTGTTGCTTTGGCCGGATGCTGTTATTAAAGAAGTCGCTGGCGGGCCGCCCCAGTTTTCGCTCGCGGAAAGAAGCTATTTCCTCAACGCCGTGCGTTACATCAGCAAGGTCGTGGAAGCAGATGCGTCCGCTGATTGTGATTCGCTGCCAAGAAACCTAGGGGTCGATGTTTGGGCAGACTATCGACCAACGGCAAATCCTGTGCGTGAGAAATATGCCCGGGAGAACAAGATTCGCTACCACATGTTTTCCTGTGACAGCCTGAACGGCTTTTCGGAAGCGCTACCGATGCCGTCTGCATCAGGGGAAAGAAAGGTGGTCGTCACTGGCTGTTATGACTGGCTCCACTCCGGCCATGTGCGTTTCTTCGAAGAGGTAAGCCGTTATGGCGAACTTTACGTTATTGTAGGTCACGATGCGAACATCCGGATCCTCAAGGGCGAAGGGCATCCGCTTTTGCCGCAAGAAGAACGCCGTTATATGGTTGGCTCCATTAAATACGTAAAGGACGCGTTGATTTCAAGCGGCGATGGCTGGCTGGACGCCGATCCGGAGATCCGAAGGTTGAAACCAGATATCTATGCCGTAAACGAAGATGGCGATGTTGGCGGCAAACGGGACTACTGCACGGCGCTTGGGATCGAGTATCTTGTCCTCGAACGAACACCGGCGCCGGGCTTGCCCAAACGAACCAGCACCGCCTTGCGTGGCTTTTAGATTCAGCTCGAGGCTCTGTCATGATCAAGCATGGAATATTGAACCCACAGATCAACTCTCTTCTCAGCCGCGTGCGCCACACGAACACCTTGGTCATTGCAGATCGAGGCTTTCCGTTCTGGTCCAAAATCGAGACCGTGGATATTTCACTCGTAGATGATGTTCCGACCGTGCTCGAGGTCCTGCGAGCAATCCGAGGCAACTTCGTCGTTGGCAGAGCATGGATGGCACGAGAATTCATCAAGGCTAACGATGCTAAAACCCGCTCGGGATTTGCGGGGGTCTTGCACGGTATTCAGGTAAAGTACGAGCCTCATACGCAGTTCAAGCTGCGGGTACCGAACGCTGTCGGCTTGATTCGCACCGGCGATACGATCCAATACGCAAACATCATTTTGGAGAGCGCGTAGAGTCTGCCGGCTACGGCATTGTTCGGAGGGGCGGGTTGGACGCACGGTTTCTGATCCTAAGGTGAGCTGCATTCTCAGAATGGAAAGACGACAGGATGAACACTTCCATGAGCCCGTCAAGTACCACGGTCGGTGGGACTAGCAAGGGCGGTTTGTTTCGCACCGTAGACGGTAAAAACCTAGCCGTCACCTTTGTATTGATCACGTCGCTCTTCTTGTTGTGGGGCTTCTGCAATGGAATGATCGATATCCTCAACAAGCACTTTCAGGACTCGCTTCGGATCAACAAAGAACAGTCAGGCCTGGTGCAGGCGGCCAACTATCTTGCCTATTTCCTAATGGCAATCCCTGCCGGTTTGATTGCGAAACGATTCGGATACAAAGGCGGCATTCTCGTCGGGCTGTCGCTGATTGCCACCGGCGCCTTCTGGTTCATTCCGGCCGTCAACATCGGGACGTACTGGGCGTTCCTGCTGGGCTTGTTTGTCATCGCGGCCGGTATGACCTGTCTGGAGACCATTGCAAATCCCTACGCGACGGTTCTTGGAGCGCCCGAAGGAGGGCCGATGCGTATCAACATCGCCCAGACGACCAACGGTCTTGGTTGGATACTGGGCCCAACTGTCGGCGGGTATTTTGTTTTTTCCGGCGGGGACGGAGCGAACGCCAACGCCGGCCTGACCAAACCTTATGTAGGTATCGGCATATTCGTAGTTCTGCTCTTTATCGTCTTCGCGATTTCTCCAGTTCCGGATCTGCATGCCGAAGACGAAAGCCGTAGATCAGCCATAGAGAAGAACCGGCTTAGACCCTCGGGCGCTCAACTGGCGGCAATCGCTGTCGTTTTAGCGATCGTCTGTGCGGTGCTGTATTTCTTTATTGCCCCGATTCTGGGGCTTATGTGGACACTGCTTCACATGAACCAGGCATGGTTGCAGCCGGCAAAATACGGCCTGCTGGCGGCCGCTTATGTGGCTGCGTTCCTTTTGGTGTCAAAGAACTGGGACATGTTCCGGCGCAAGCATTTCACTCTGGGCATCGCCGCCCAATTCCTCTATGTCGCTGCGCAAACCGGTATTTTCAGCTTTTGCGTTAATTACATTCTGGAAAATGATCTAGGCGTGGCCAGGTTGCAGGCCTCCAAATGGCTGGGCGCCATCGGCTTCGGTTTGTTCATGGTGGGGCGTTTGTGTGGCAGCGCTGTGATCAGCCAGTTCAAGCCGGATCGCGTGCTAGCGGTCTATATGGCCATCAACGTGGCGCTGGTCGCGGTGACCATGGGGGGCGGCAAAACGGGACTGTATGCGATGTTCGCTACGTTTTTCTTTATGTCCGTGGGATTCCCGACGATTTTTGCACTGAGCATACGCGGCTTGGGCGACTACACGAAGCTCGGCTCATCGCTCATCGTGATGTCCATTGTCGGGGGTGCCATCGCCGCGCCTTTCATGGGCCACGTCGCGGACTTGCATTCGATGCGCATCGGATTTGTCGTACCACTGGTCTGCTTTGTTTTTGTCGCTCTTTACGGCTACATGTGGCCTAGACTCTGCAGACTTGACTCGTAGCTTCGGTTGAATGCAATCGCGGTAGCAACGGGCAGTTTAGTGAGTGTTTAGGGAAACAATTACACGACTGACGAAAGGGAGACTATGCTCTCGCGCTCTTCGTTCCTGTCACATTCGATGCGTGGACTTGGCGGTTTTGTGTTAGCGCTGAGTGCGCTTTCTTTTGTACAAGCCCAGGATGCCACGGCTCCGACCGCTTCGCAGGAACCGGTGATTATCAACCAACTTTGGCAGAAGGCGAGCAGCAAATACGATGCTCAACGTACCGCCCTGCTGAAGGAAGTCGACACCATGGACAACCAGGGCCCGTTTCGTCCCGACTGGGAATCCTTACAGAAATATAACGTCCCCGAATGGTATAAGGACGCCAAGTTCGGCATTTTCATCCATTGGGGAGTCTATTCGGTCCCAGCTTTTGGCAACGAGTGGTATCCGCGATTGATGTACACCCAAGAAACTTCAGAATATAAACACCACGTCGCTACTTATGGCCCGCAAGACAAGTTTGGGTATAAGGATTTCATCCCGATGTTTAAGGCGGAACACTTCGATCCCGCGGCTTGGGCCGAGTTGTTCAAAAAGGCTGGCGCGAAGTATGTGGTGCCGGTCGCCGAGCACCACGATGGTTTTGCCATGTACGACAGCGGCCTAAGCGACTGGACCGTGGCCAAGATGGGTCCGCATCGCGACACCACGGGAGAATTAGCCAAGGCAGTGCGGGCGCAAGGTTTGCATTTTGGCCTGTCGTCGCATCGTGTGGAGCACAATTTCTTCCTCGGAGTTGGCCGCGCTATCCCATCGGACATTAACGACCCGCAATATGCGGCCTTCTACGGCCCGGCGCACACGTGGCTGAACAATAAGTGGGGCACTCCTCTCGACGGCGACTTCACCTACGTTTCCTCGGCATGGGCTGACGATTGGCTCGCGCGGAGCGCGGAACTGGTCGACAGATATCATCCCGACATCGTGTACTTCGACTGGTGGATCGGGCAAGCGTCCATCCGGCCAAATCTTACGCGCTTTGCCGCGTTTTACTACAACAGTTCCTTGAAGTATGGAGATCACGTCGGAGTGATCAACTACAAGGACTACGCGATGCAGGAGCACGCCGGTGTGCTTGACCTGGAGCGTGGCCAACTCGGTGACATTCGCCCTCTTTACTGGCAGACCGATACGTCAGTGAGCAACAAGTCCTGGGGCTACATCAAAGACGACACGTTCAAATCGCCAGAGTTTGTGATTCATCAGCTGATAGACATCGTTAGCAAGAACGGAAATCTACTGATGAACATCGGGCCTCGTTCGGACGGCACCATCCCGGACGAAGTGCAGCGTGTACTGCTTGACGTCGGCGAATGGCTCAATGTCAACGGAGAAGCGATTTACGGAACTCGCGCATGGAGAATTTATGGCGAGGGCCCGACGAAAGTGGTGGCTGGCTCGTTTCATGACACTGACACGGAGCACTACACACCTGAGGATTTTCGTTTTACGAGCAAGGGTGACGTTCTATACGCGATCGGACTTGCTTGGCCGACAAACGGAGAAGCTGTGATTCACTCGCTCGCGCGCACGGTGGGCAGTGAACCGGTGCAGAGTGTCGTCTTGTTGGGCGGCGATGCCAAGCTGCATTTCGAACAGCGTCCCGATGGTCTGCACGTGCAACTACCCGGTCAAACTCCGGCCAAATATGCTTACGCCCTTCGGGTGATGTTCGACCGCGCCTCGCGCTAGGATGCTGAAAGATCGAGTTTTTGGCTCTAGGCTTTTCGGCGGCTACACGTGGGAATGCGTCGTGTGCAGACTCTCCCCGTCCATGCCGACTATGAAGGTGGCAACTAAAGAGTAAAGGCTCGAACCTCAAAGTAGATTTCCGTTGAATCGCCGATCATTCGTCAGTGTGCTGCCACGCACGCGAACGCTCTCACAGCGCGATCAAAATGGCCTGCGCTTTTGATCAGTGGCCAACCCTGCCATCAGGTGCGATTAAGTTACCGCTCTCATCCTTTTGTCGTGCCGTAAGAAAGTTCTTGACAAGACCCACCCCTTTAATACTAGAATCCGCAGAGTTCGGTACAGTTACCGCTAACTGTGATGTTGGCAACCAAGGAGGGCCTCGTCGATGCCCAATTTTCGGAACGTTCCCGCTTTTCTGTGCTTGGTCGTAGCTAGCCTTTCGCTCATCGTTGCTCTGCCGGTAGCGCACGGCCAGACGCTTGCTTCCACCGCATCGTTCTCAGGTTCGGTCTCGGACCCCTCCGGGGCGCGCGTCGCGAACGCCAATGTCACACTAAAGTCCGCTGAGAAAGGCATCACCCGCGACTTTAAGACGGATGCCGAAGGAAACTTCTCATTCTCGCTTCTGCCGGCGGGTATGGAGCAAGCCGGAATGGGTGTCGGCCCTGGTGACTACAACCTTGACGGACACCTTGATATCTTCAAAACGCATTTTACGGGCGATACTGCGGGCTGTTATCGGGGGGATGGGAAGGGCAATTTTGAAGACGTCACGCGGTCGGCGAAAGTCGGAGTCGAAACCCGGTACACCTGCTGGGGCACAGGTTTCGTGGATTTCGACAATGATGGCTATCCCGATGTATTGGTCATGACCGGGAGTGTCTATCCGGAGGTGGAGCGAAAACTGCCGCAATATGCCTATAAAACACCGCGAATTCTATTTCGCAATCTCGGAGACGGAACCTTTGAAGAACTGAGCACGCAGGCAGGAACGGGAATAACGACTTCCCACAGCAGCCGCGGTTGCGCTTTTGGGGACTTCGATAACGACGGCGACATGGACGTGCTGATCGTGAATGTGAACGAGCCACCGTCGCTGCTACGCAACGATGTTGACCCGAAGCAGCATTGGATCAAAGTGAAGCTGGAAGGCGTCAAGTCGAATCGAAGTGCAATCGGTGCTCGCGTGCTTGTGCACTACTGCGGCAAGAAACAGGTGCAGGCCGTGGTCGGTCAGTCCAGCTATTACTCATGCAACGATTACCGTTTACACTTTGGCCTCGGACCCGTCGCCTCGGTTGATGTCGAAGTGTTTTGGCCTAGCGGACTGCATGAAACTCACAGCAAACTAGCCGCAAATCAACTGATAACACTCCGTGAGGGTGTCGGTCGTGTTGCGAACAAAGGCTGGAGCAGGACATGACCCGGTTGGCACTGGCAGGTTGGTGGTCATTGTCCTGTCAGCGGCGGCGCTGGTCCCCGCACGCATGTTTGCGGCCGCGCCCGCGTCCTCAGTTGCGCGGCGCGTAGTCGTGCGAGCAGATGCGGAGATCGGAGTCGTACGCCCAGAATTCTATCTGAAGGAACTCGGTGTGCCCGTGTTGCGCTGGCCTGGTGGATGTTATGCCGAGCCAAGCGCTGCGGCGCTTTCAGTTTTTTCCCGAAGCCTTCTCCGCTAGCGTCCGCCGTTCGTAGAGGGCCTCTTTCAGCGACTGTCCGGCATGCTGAATGTGTTCTCGGAGCAGTTTGCCGGTAACCGGTATGTCGCGGTTGCGACACAAGTCCAGCAGTTGATGGTGCTCCTTACTGGCGCGCTTGATGCCGTGAGTCAGATACAACTAAAGTCGGGTGTAGCGCTCGCCACTGTTGTTTACGTTCCGGATGATCGACATGAACCGGGGTTGATGGGCACATGAATAGAGCGTGGCATGAAATCCCCAATTCAGATGGCCCCATCCGGCAACATGATCGTCAAGAGCCAGTTCGTTCACGTACTGTTCCAGAATCGATTGCGCTTTCGAAAAATCCTCCTCTGTGAGAAGCGGAACAGAGAGCTTGAGGACCTCGGGTTCGAGCAAGGATCGAATCGAAAACAACTCTTCGATGTCATAAAATGCGTTGTACCGGGCCGCCCTTCTTTCTCGGAATTGCTGCAATGCGTATAAAGCATGTTTTTAGGACCTGCCTACAATTAACGATAGACAGTTCTCTGTAGGCGGGCGGTTCGAGTTATTCAGAAGAAAATGACAGGCGAATCCCATGAATGACGGAGAATGGCGTCGAGTCCGCGTCATCGATTCCCACACTGGCGGGGAGCCGACGCGCGTGGTTGTCAGCGGCGGACCCGATCTCGGATCTGGTCCTCTGGTAGAGCGTCTGGAACGCTTTCGCCAGTTCCACGACGATTTTCGCTCGGCGGTCGTCAACGAACCGCGCGGGTCCGACGTCATGGTGGGCGCGCTTCTCTGCGATCCCGTTGATCCGGACTGCTTGGCTGGCGTGATCTTCTTTAACAATGTGGGCTACCTCGGGATGTGCGGGCACGGCACGATTGGCGTTGCCACCACACTTGCCTACATGGGCAGGATGGGAGTCGGTTCCTGCAACATCCAAACGCCGGTTGGCATCGTGCGGGTTTGCCGCGAGGAGGGCGGGGAGATTACCGTCAGCAATGTCGCCAGCTATCGCACTGCGGCCAACGTCCCGGTAAGCGTGCCCGGCTATGGTTGTGTGCGGGGAGACGTGGCTTGGGGGGGGAACTGGTTCTTCCTGGTTCACGATCATCAGCAGCAACTCATGCTCAGTAACCTGGAGAGGCTCACGGAGTTTACGTGGGCAATCCGGCAGGCACTGCGCGACGCCGGAATCACCGGGGATGATGGAAGAGAGATCGATCACGTAGAGCTTTTTGGCCCTTCACAAACTCCCGGGGTAAACAGCAAGAATTTCGTGCTCTGTCCCGGCAAAGCCTATGACCGCTCTCCATGCGGCACCGGAACCAGTGCGAAGCTGGCCTGCCTGTATGCCGATGGAAAGATCCGCGAAGGTGAAATATGGCGGCAAGAAAGCATCATCGGCAGTGTGTTTGAAGGCAGCATTTCCGTTCGCGATGGGAAGATCTATCCGAACATTCGAGGCACTGCTTTCCTGAGCGCAGAAGCCGATCTCGTGCTTGATCCCCGCGACCCGTTCTGCATGGGAATTCGGGCATGAATGGCGGCCGTCATGACGTCGTAGTAGTGGGCGCTGGAATCGTCGGCGCCGCCTGCGCATATGAGTTCGCACGCCGTGGCTTGAGGGTTGCCATCGTTGATCGCGAGATGGTGGGAGGAGGGGCGACTGCGGCGGGCATGGGTCACATCGTGGTGATGGACGACTCAGAGGCCCAGTTTGCACTGACTCGCTACTCGCAAACTCTCTGGCAGGACCTGCGGTCCGAACTCCCCACAGATGTCGAATACGATCGGTGCGGCACGATCTGGGTGGCGGCCGATGACGAAGAAATGGCGGAAGTGCGAAGCAAGCACGAATACTATGGCAAGCGCGGAGTTCCGACAGAAGTCCTTGATTCCCCTTCGCTACAGCGGCTTGAGCCGAACCTGCGCCCGATGGCAGGCGGCCTTCTCGTATCCGAAGATGCCGTACTGTATGCGCCCTGCGCGGCCCGGTTCCTGATCGAGCGAGCCCAAGAACATGGAGCCGACCTCATTCTTGGAAGTCCGGTAACGCAAATGGGACAGGGCAAAGCCGAGCTCGCCGACGGCTCGCGTTTCACCGCGAAGTTTGTTGTAAACGCGGCCGGCGCGTGCTCTCCGCAACTCACCCCAGGTCTCGAGGTAAGAAAAAGAAAAGGACATCTGGTAATCACCGATCGCTACCCGGGTTTCATCCGGCATCAACTCGTCGAACTGGGCTACCTGAAAAGCGCGAGCGCACTGCACAAGGATTCCGTGGCCTTCAATGTCCAGCCTCGTCGAACCGGCCAGGTTCTCATCGGGTCTTCGCGGCAGTACGGGGCAGAACACGAGGAAGTGGATCACGAGATTCTTTCGCGCATGTTGACGCGCGCTGAGGAATACATGCCCGGGCTGGCGCAAGTCTCGTCGATCCGCGCGTGGACTGGATTCCGGGCTGCAACACCAGACAAGCTTCCCCTGATCGGTCCGTGGCCGGGAGATGAGTCTTTGTTCCTGGCGACTGGGCATGAAGGGCTGGGGATCACAACTTCACTGGCGACCGGCGTTCTGCTGGCCGACCAGATCGCGGGGAGGAAATCACAGATCGCGATTGATCCGTACCTTCCATCCCGCATGGCTGAAGTGGTTGCGCATGGCAAATGAAATCACAGTAACGATCAATGGAACTCAGGTAGTGGTTCCAGAAGGATCGAGTGTCGCGGCCGCAATTCTGCAGGCTGGCACGGCTTGCCGGATCTCGGTGACCGGCGAGCCCCGGAGTCCTTTGTGCGGGATGGGGACTTGCTTCGAATGCCGCGCCGCGATCAATGGAATACCACATGTCCGCAGTTGTCGAACGCTGTGCGCGCCAGGAATGGAAGTCCGGACCGATGAGTAGGGAAGTGTGCCACCAATTCGAAGTTCTCGTCGTCGGCGGAGGACCAGCCGGGTTGGCAGCCGCCGCTCGGGCAGCAGAAGCGAGTGCCACGGTTGGAATCGTAGACGACAACCCGAAACTCGGAGGACAGATCTGGAGGGGCGCCGACCAAGACGCTGCTGGAAGCGACGCCTCCATGTGGCTGGCACGGCTGAAAGCCAGAGGCGTCGCCGTAATTTGCGGGGCTTCTGTTTTTGATCTGCCGCGGCCGCGCGTTCTACTTGCTGAGGCCGAAACAGCCGTACACGTTCTGGCGTATAGCAAGTTGATTCTCGCAACTGGGGCGCGCGAGAGATTTCTGCCTTTCCTCGGATGGACGCTGCAAAACGTTATCGGAGTCGGCGGTTTGCAGGCAATGGTGAAATCAGGCTTGCCCATTCGCGGAAGGCGCGTTGTGATCTCCGGAACTGGCCCGTTGCTGCCGGCGGTCGCTGCTCATCTGCGGGAGCGTGGAGCGGAGATCATGGTTATTTGCGAGCAAGCTTCGTGGACGAACTTGCTGGGCTTCGGATGTTCCCTGTTGCAGCAGCCTGGCAAGATCCGTCAAGGGCTCCGATTGAGTCGACAACTTGCGGGCGTGAAGTTCCTGACGAATGCCTGGGTCGTAAGTGCTCATGGGGGGACTGCGTTGGAGTATGCCGTGATCCGCAGCAAAGGTGAGACCAAGGCCATACCTTGTGATTACCTGGCGTGTGGTTTTCATCTGGTTCCCAATCTCGAATTGCCGATGCTGCTGGGCTGCCGAATTCGAAATGGCTGCGTGGAAGTGGATGATCTCCAGCAGACAGCAGTGCCCAATATCCTATGCGCCGGGGAGCCTACGGGCGTTGGTGGTGTCGAGTTATCCATCGTGGAAGGCGAGATTGCAGGCCTTGCTGCCGTGGGGCGCGTGGACGAGGCAAAGCGACGATTCCGGGAGCGTGCAAAGCACCGCGCATTTGCGCACGCACTCGATCATGCGTTTCGCCTCCGTCACGAACTGTCGTCGCTTCCATCTCCAGACACCGTCGTCTGCCGTTGCGAAGACGTTCGGTATTCCCGCCTCGATCGGTACGCGTCGTGGCGATCGGCCAAACTCCACACGCGTTGTGGCATGGGGCCTTGCCAGGGCCGAGTCTGCGGCCCAGCGGTGCAGTTTCTCTTTAACTGGAACTCCGAATCTGTTCGTCCGCCGATTTTGCCGGTGCGCGTGGAGAGTCTGGCGGTTTCTGCATCAGGACCGCGGTCGGAATACGCTGAAGTTCTAGGAGGTTCTAAATGAACTGGAAGGGTGTTACCCCCGCAATTACAACCAGTTTTACCGAAGACCTCAAAGTCGATTATGAATTCATGGAGGGTCATTGCCGTTGGCTGCTTGACAACGGATGTGCGGGGATTGTGGCCCTAGGTTCACTGGGCGAGGGCGCGACACTGTCATTTGACGAGAAAGTCGAGATCCTGCGCACCTGCGTTGGTGCCGTTCGCGGCCGCGGTGTGGTCGTAGCGGCGATCTCTGCTTTAAGCACGGCAGAAGCAGTCGCGCTGGCGGGAAAGGCCGCTTCCATCGGCTGTGACGGTCTCATGGCTTTGCCTCCTTATGTCTACCGGGGCAATTGGCGTGAGATGAAAGCACACGTCGGCGCAGTTTTTGCGGCGACACCACTTTCTTGCATGCTCTACAACAACCCCGTCGCTTATGGAACGGACTTCCTGCCTGAACAGATTAGGGAACTAGCCGAAGATTATGAAAACCTCGAGGCCGTGAAGGAGTCGAGCACCGATGCGCGGCGCGTTACTGCAATCCGCGTACTTCTGGATCGCCGAATGGAAATATCGGTGGGTGTGGATGATGCGGTGCTCGAAGCCATCGGAGTCGGCGCGACGGGTTGGGTTGCGGGGCTCGCCAATGCCCTGCCGCGCGAATCCGTTGATCTATTCAACTACGGTACGAATGGAGAAAGCGAGAAGGCCTTCGAGTTGTATCGCTGGTTTCTTCCCTTGCTTCGCATGGACACGGTGCCCAATTTCGTCCAACTTGTCAAACTCGTGCAAGCTGAGTTCGGTATGGGCAGCGCTTATGTGCGCCCGCCGCGGCTTGAGTTGGTCGGCGAGGAACTGGAACAGAACCTGAAGATTATCCGGGAAGCCTTGAAGACTCGTCCACAAGTGCAGAGTATTACCTACGCCTTACCCAATGAAAAGTGACGTGGATCGCATATGGGAAATCTGACAGGTAAGTCGATGATCGGATCGCGCAACGGGGTGGCAGGAACGGAAACGTTCTATGCGACGAATCCGGCGACGGGCGGACGTCTGCAGCCGGGATTCTTCGTGGCGAACGACACCGAAGTTGAAACCGCTGTGCACCTTGCCGTGGAAGCGTTCCCCGTGTTCAGCCGGGTATCCGGAAAAGACAAGGGCATCTTTCTGAGCAAGATTGCCGAGAAGATCGAAGCTAGAGCCGTCGACATCATTGAACGAGCCGAGTCGGAAACCGCGCTACCCAAAGGTCGCTTACAGGGTGAAACGGCACGCACGTGCGGTCAGCTTCGGCTTTTCGCTCAAGTTGTCGAAGAAGGCTCGTGGCTGGCAGCGCGGATTGACCGGGCCGATCCGGAACGCAAGCCGCTTCCTAAACCCGACGTCCGCTCTCTTTTGCGTCCACTCGGCCCCGTGGTTGTGTTCGGCGCCAGCAACTTCCCGTTGGCGTTTTCAGTCGCTGGAGGCGACACTGCATCCGCATTTGCGGCGGGGAATCCAGTCATCGTCAAATGCCACGCGGCCCATCCCGGCACCGGCGAACTTGTCGGACACGCTGTGCGAGAGAGTGTTCGCGAATGCGGACTACCCGAAGGCGCCTTCTCGCTACTGTTCGGTCCGGGTTCGCGCATAGGGTCTGCGCTGGTGAAACATCCGCTGGTGAAGGCGGGTGGCTTTACAGGCTCTCGCGCCGCTGGCAGAGCGCTGATGGATCTCTGTTCGTCTCGGCCGGAACCGATCCCGTTCTTCGCTGAAATGAGCAGCACCAATCCTGTCTTCGTTCTTCCCGGTGCGTTGCGTGACCGCGGCGAAGCAATTGCCGAAGGGCTGCACGGTTCTTTTACGCTGGGTGCTGGCCAGTTCTGCACGAAGCCTGGCATGGTCTTCCTTCCGCATGGGACTGATGACAGCGTATTCCGAAACCGCGTGCGGGAACTTGTTACGGTTTCGCCCGAGTTCAAACTGCTGACTGCCGCCATTCACTCGTCCTACCGATCCTCGGTGAAGAGCCGAAGTTCGGGCGCGGCTGCGGTCGTTGCGGAAGCTCAGGAACCTGCACCGGGAGCAGCCTTTTCCGCGGCTTCAGTGCTGTTCGAGACGGACGCCGCCGCATTCCTGGAGAAACCTGACCTGGAAGAAGAGATATTCGGACCGACCACGCTGCTCGTCCGCGAAGCGAGTCACGAAGCAATGCTCACGATTGCCCGCGGTCTCGAAGGACACCTGACCGCGACAATTCACGGAACTGACCAGGACCTCCGCGAGTTTTCGGACTTGATTGCGATTCTTGAGCGCAAGGTGGGGCGTCTCGTGCTGAATGCTTTCCCCACGGGCGTGGAGGTTTGCCACGCGATGGTTCATGGCGGCCCGTATCCTTCCACGTCGGATGGCCGTTCAACATCGGTGGGAAGCCAGGCGATTTTTCGTTTCACACGCGCGGTGTGTTATCAGGGTTTCCCGAATCACGCGTTGCCCGAGGAATTGAGAGACGATAATCCGTTGGGTATTTGGCGAATGGTTGACGGTCGGATGACGCGAGAGGCGATCACTCGAAAGTAACAAGAAAGAAGAGTCTCAATATGCCCATGGAATCGCGTTTCGCCCTAAGACTTCTCTGCCGCGTTTTCGCAACATACATATTTGCCGTGTTCCACGTGGAACATTGTACGTACAAGTACTGGGCGGGGTGACCATGACTGACGCTGACAGAACGGAATCAGTCCCCAGGACCGCCGCCGGCTGGAGGCCCCGATAAAGATTTCGCCGGCCAGGTTCGATAGGGCAATACCGGAATATCCAGGAGCATTGGGCCTTCCTGGCGCGCATCTGCCCCGCTCGGCCTTAACGGTACGTTTTCCGTGCTTCCGAGCCGATCTGAACTCGCATAGGTGAACTGCGGCACGATCTGCTTGAGTTGGGCCAGGATGAAGTCTCGCTTGCCGAGCGACATGGCGGCGTAGAGCTGGTCAAGCCCACGTTTCAATGCCGGCCATGAGAGCCGGACACTTTCGGTACAGGCTATCTTTTCACAGGCGCTGGGCAAGACCCGCTCATCGGGATAGAAGAGCTCTTCGAAAAGTTTTTCGCCCGGACGGAGGCCGATGAACCTAAATTCCTGGCCGGATTTTCCGGAAAGGCGAAGCAGAGTTTTCGCCAGGTCCGCGATCCGCACCGGCTTTCCCATATCGAGCACCATGATGTCGCCGTTGCGCCCGATGGCATAGGCCTGCAATACCAGACTGACGGCCTCGGAAATGGTCATAAAGAACCGGGTTATTTCCGGATGCGTGATGGTGATGGGCTGGTTCTGACGAATCTGTTCCTGGAAAAGCGGAAGCACGCTGCCGTTCGATCCGAGGACATTGCCGAAGCGGACCGACACGCAGCGCATCCGTTTTCCAGGCCAGGCGGCGAGAATCAATTCTCCCACCCGCTTGGTGCAGCCCATAACGTTCGCCGGGTTCACGGCTTTGTCGGACGAAATCATTACAAAGGTCGAGCAGTTGGAACTCTCGGCCACGTTCAACAATGCCAGCAGGCCGAAGACGTTGTTGCTGACGGCCTCATCCACATTAGATTCCATAACCGGCACGTGCTTGTACGCCGCGGCATGGAACACGATCTCGACCCTGTAGGTCTGGAATACTCTGCGCATGCGCTCCGGGTTCGAGAAGTCGGCGACACAGAATACCTTGCGATCGTTAACACCGTTGTTGTCGTCGCCGTCGTCCTGGGCAAGCTGATGCTGCAAGTAAAAGATCCCGTTTTCATTCTGGTCGAGACACAAGAGCAGTTTCGGTTTGTAGGTTCTGATTTGCCGGCATAGTTCGGAGCCAATCGACCCCGCGGCGCCGGTGACCATGACCACGCGATCCCGAATATGTTCACGCACCGATTCCAGGTCGAGGTCGACGGGGATGCGTCCCAACAGATCCGTGAGTGAAACTTCCCGAACCTGCTGCAGGGTGACTCGACCGGCGATCAATTCCGCCATTGCCGGGACGGTCCGGAAGGCACTGCCCGATTCCTTGCAGATCGCCACCAGGCGGCACATCTGGTCCTGAGTAGCCGAGGGAATCGCAATCAGGACTTCGTCGATTCTCTGCTGGCCGACCACTTTTGCCAGAACCTCGACCGGGCCCAGCACAGGTACGCCCAGAACTCGCAGCCCTTTCTTCAGGGGATTGTCATCGACGCAGCCGATTACCTTATAGCCGGTTTCCACTTCCTGGATTTCGCGAATGATCATCTGGGCAGCATATCCCGCACCCACCAGGATTAGGCGTTTCGAGGTCGAGTCTCGCCGCACGGTTTCCGCCAGCAGGCGTGAGAGTACGCGCACGCCGGTCAGCAGAGTAAAGGTGATCAATGCCTCCAAAGCATAAATGGATAGGGGAAAGCCTTTCAGCCCCAAGCCATAGCGCACGATAAGGAGGAACGCAAACGAACCGGCGACCACGGCTTTCAAAACATCCACCGCATCGCTCATCCCGGTGTGTCGCCACCAGCCATGCATAAGATTGAAGAAGGGCATGACCGCCAGGCGAACCATGATGAGTATGGGAGCCGCCGTCCACAGTTGGCTCGAGTCCGGCAGCCGGAACTCGAAGCGCAGGAGCCAGGCGCATACCAGAGAGCAGAGGATCAGAGCAATTTGCGATACGAGCACCAACAGAGACCGGCAACGGAATAGCGCCGCGGACTTCTCGCTAATTTTTCTCATAGTCCGACTAGGACACTTCCTTAGTGGTGAACTGTTGTTCTTTGATTGATCGTCATTTGTGGGTATTTCCTTTAGCAGATGGCGCAATTTTCATGAGCCGGGATGGAAAGGCGCGGCGATTTCCGGCACCGGGCGGGCCGGATCTCAAGTCGGAGGATCCCCCGTCCCAGGAATCGAATGAGGAGCGAATGGTGACCTAGTGTTGCACTCCCTCCGCCTTGAGCACTCTCCACAGGGTGAGAGCTAGGATCTTCAGGTCCAGGAGAAGCGATTGCGGCTCCGAGCGCCGCCCGGCCCGCGGCGTCTCGGCGCCGCTCGATGATTGATCCCGCTGTGTCCCGGACCGCGACTGTAGATCTGCCTCGCTGGCGGATGGAAGCGCAGGATTCTCCCCACTCCCGTTCCCGGTCATGCGCGGACTCCAGCTCGGCGCTGGATTGACGTCAAGGCGCGCCGCCGTGAGCATAGTCTCGGGCGCCCCCGCAGTGACCGGATTTCCCGGGTGCTGGTCCGGCGAAGGGCCGCTGTCATCCGGACTTGTCATCGGGCGCGGTGAACTATCCTCGGTCCGTTGCAGGGGCGCAGACGAACGCGGCGCCTCCAGCTGTCGCCCCGGGTTCGACGGCAAACTTTCACGATCCTCCGGGAGAGCGGGCGAGAGCCCGCAATCCTCTGCGCTCTGCGCATCGCATGCGGCGTTGCGGCCAGCGCCCGAATTCTCCACTAGACCGTCGCGGCGTTCGGCGGCGCGCGCCATCATCTGCGCCCGGTCCTGGCGCACCAGTTTTTGCTCGGCCGCGAGGTCGGAGTCCGGATTTACTCGCGGCACGAGATAGCCGTACCGCTGCAGGAGGTGGGTGGCGAGCACGCGCGCACGCAACTCCGACCGCAGGCGTTCGGCTACCGCGACATCAGTCAGATCAGACTCTTCCAGTATCTGTCCGCTGGTTCCCGCGTCCTGGGCAAGAAGACGCTTGAACTCGACCATCAGACCAGCCTCTCTATTCACGACCTCGAGAATCTGTTCGGCGGAAGCCGCCACCCGGTCAAGGTTGTCCGAGACGATGTTCGGAGGATTGCCAGGCACACGCGCGGCGGTTTCTCTGGCCGGTGCTGGCGCCGCGCCGTGCCTTGATTCCTGCTGACCATAGGCAGCCGCGCAGAACAAGAACGTCCAGGCAAGACAAGCGATGCTCTTCTTCAAGGGTTGGTGGTTCTTCAAGAACATATCGGGGTTTCTCTAGCGCGCAGCGGGAATTGAGTTCGATCCAATTGCCACGATGTCTTCAGAAGGGTTCGACGTCGGCTTCATCCACCTCAAGCACCACCGATCGCATGATCAGATCGATCGAGAGCACCAGGCGGAAGCGTTCTTTGCGGCGGATCATGATTCCTTCCACACCCACCAGAAGCCCACGCTTGACGCGAACTCTTGCGCCTTGGCACAGGTAGGGATGAGGTTGCGGGCGCAGGGACATACTCGATTCCAGCGCGCGGATCTCAGCATCCGGAACCGCAGCGGGCTGGCCCTGAAACGTCACAAATTGCACGACCCCAGGGGCCTGCAGAACACCCAAACGGTCTCGAAGATTCAGGTTTACGAAGACATAGCCTGGGAATAAAGCCATGTCCAATTCCTTACGGCGATCCTTCCAGCGGCGCACGCTGCGGTAGACGGGAAGAAAGTAGTTCAATCCCCGGTATTCGAGATATCGGGCCACCAGCTTCTCGTGCCTCGGACGAACGGAAATCGCGTACCACTGCGCGTGCGGTAAAAGCTCTTCGATAGAGGCCAAAGCCTTGCCCGGGATTCCGTTCCCTGGCGATTCGTAGTTTGAAGGTGTGTTCTCCAGCACCGCTTCCGCTCCGGACTGTGGCTCCGCCATCTCAGTTACATTCAATAAATGACTGCAAGCCGCGTTGAATCATGTAGTTATGTAACAAACTAGCTGACTGGCTAACTGTGAAGCGTCCCCACCAGCGATGGGCGTTCGCGCAGGGCGCTCAGGATCCCAGATTCCGAACTCTCCAGGGGTTTCATGCGCACATCTACAATTGCCCAATAAATTGTGCCGCGATTCTCCTCCGGCGCAAGCGCAAGAATCCGCATGTGCGGATACCGGCCGAGCAGAAACCCACATTGGGCTCTCCCCTTCTCGAACTCACCAAGCTCCAGAATCAGCGCATCGGGCTGAGATTCTTCGATCGCCGCGGTTAGTTCGCTCGCATTGCCCACTTCGCCGACAACATCGATGTCAGGTTGGTCGGCAATGGTAGCCAACACGAGTTCCCGCATCAAGCGCGGCTGGTTTGCGACCAGAACTCGTATACGCTACAAGATGTAGCATCCTCAACTATGCACTTCTTACCTTGGTCGGTAGCCCTTAAGCAAATACCAATGTGGGCCTAGCCCAACGTGCTCACAAGACTCTTACAGGTACTAATCGACTGCCAATGAGTCGCAACGAGCGGCCGACAGTGATTGAGCGATTGAGCCCTAGGAATCTCCGATTAGGTCGTTTTCGGACGCGAGTGGATGGAGGGTCTTAAATATTTGTTGCTTCCCTAGGCTGGCAACGTTCGATCATCGCCATCCGATCGTGTACACCTGCCTTGCGGAAAATACGTTGAAAATGGTTCTTGACCGTACGTTCTGAGAGATTGAGCCGGGCGGCGATTTCCTTGTTCGTTAGTCCGAATCCGACTAGTCCGACTAGTTGTTGTTCCCGGCGACTGAGTCCTTGAGGATGGAAGGCTGCGACTTCAGGAGTGCTGGCGAGTTGCTGTGCGGCGCACTGGACGATTACCCGCGAGAAACAGGACGGACAAACTGCCTCACCGGATCCAACCGCACGCACCGCATGGACAATCTCCATAGCAGACGCGTCTTTGAGCACATATCCCATCACGCCGCTGCGTACCGCACGGAAGAAGGTGGTCTCGTCGCGTTCCATTCCTATCATGACGATGTTCGCAGGTGCCAGCACTCGACGGATGCTCGCTACCAGACATGGACCGTGAAAAGCCAGGCCGGGAGAGTCCAGCAGCACTACTTCTGCTTGGCTGGTTGCCAATTGATCCAGAACAGTTGGTGCAAAGGCGACGGCACCGACCACGGCCACATCGACTCGCTTGGACAGGATGCGAACCAGAGCTTCGCGAAGCAGGCGATTTTCCGTCAATAGGAAGACATGCGTCAGGCGATAAGGTGCGCCTTGCGACATCCATGACTCCTCAGGTGGATACAACATGAAGTGCAGAGTCTAGAGGATTTCCCTCGATATTCCTCCGACCGATAGCGCTGCCAAGAACTGTTTCGGTTCAATTTCCACTTACCAAACTCTACCCGACTCGGTCGAGATCGGCTGTGATCGAGGAACATTGTGTTTGTGATGAATAGTTTGAATCGGGGTGCGGCAAAATCGGGATTTCAGTGCACCTGGACGGACTGGCTTGAAGGATCTCCGAACTCCAGCTCAATCTTCGTGCGTCCGTTCACTTTAGCCGAAGGAATGCTTGCCACTCTCTTGCGACTTCAGTATCGGCAAGGGCTTTGAGAAATACGCCACCTACCACGGACCTCGCTTGAAATGCCATTTGTTTACCGGATTTTGTGTCATACCAATCCGTCAGTGGAACACGGGATGGTGTTTCGTTCATCCACTTTGCGATGGGCGCCATAAGCGATTGGAATTGGCTCGCAGTCTCGGCCAGGGTTGCCGTCCAAATCTCCCAATCGAGCTTGGTGTAGTCTTCCCGGTTATCCAGCGGCAGGCCATACTGATTGATAGGTCTTGCGTAGAAACTCAACTCTGTCCGCTTCACATTCGGATCGAATAGGCCCAATCCCAGAAGTTGGTCCCACACCAGGTTATACTTCTGGCTCCAGGTTCCCGGCGCATCAAAAGCCAACTTGTAGTGATCTCCCTCCTTCGCCATAACCTCCCACTCCCCAGCCATTTTCCTTGCGAGCGCGTCGAACTTTGCGGCCTCATCCTTTTTTCCCAAGCCCCGCGCCATGGCCGCATAGGCCCCTAGACCTTCAATAGCTTTAATAGAAAGATTGGCGTTGTGAGCTAAATGGCCTGCGAAATCATCCGTTGAGAGCTGGTTCTCGGGATCCAATCCCTTTTGTGCGACATAATCAGCCCACTTCATAAGTAGTGGCCAGTATTGTTCGGCCACGTGCCAGTTCCCCTCCGCGCGCCCTAAGGCCGCCACTAGGATAAGTAGATTGCCGCTTTCCTCTACCGGCATCTGATCGTCTTCCGTGCGTTCGCCGCCACCGTAGACCTGACCATTGGCCAAGGGGAATGTTCCGAGGTCGTGAGGCGCAAAAGGAAATTTCCATCGGGGCAACATGGCATAATCCAACACTGGTTTTAGCTGTGCTTCCAACAGTGCCGCGTTCATCAACAAGAAGAAAGGTGCCGAAGGATAGAGAACGTCAACCGTTGAAATACAGCCGTTGCTGAAGTTTTCTTTTGGGAACATCAGCGGTGCGCCATCCAAGTCGGCTACCAGCGCATGGGCGGCGAGAGTTTGGCGATAGGCGAGAATGGCAAGGTCGGAATATTCTCTTCCTCCCGCACGTTCCAGAGCAGATCTAAGTTCATCGTCAAATCGCTTGCCTCGCTCCACTAACGCCGCGTGCTGGGTCTCTGCTGCTTCGAGCATCTGTTCCGTCGTCTGTCCATTCCTCTGCCAAAACTCACGCAACCTGCGATGCATGTACTCAATCGCATAGCCTTGGGTGTACGACAGCAACACATGCGTCTCCGCGTCATTCGACGGCGTGACGCTCGCGGGCAAGAGCACGGCTAAGTGGGCCGCGTCGCCTGCCCCTGTGGGCATATCGAGATTGTCGGCCGTGGGCAGTGTGCCGGAACGCAGGAAACTCTCCATCGCGCCGGACGCATTCGCCAGAACTGCGTGCTGGGAATCCGGGACTGCCACATGGAAATAGCCCCAATCGACACGGAGGTCATCTCCTGAGCGCGCGAGCACTTGCTGCTTTGCGATCCCACGCTGAGGACGGTGAGCGCTCCAGCGCGGAAACGCCCCCAGACCACGGGTTCAAATTCTCTGTCGACGGCGATGCGCGGATCGATGTCCAGCAGAACCGATACCTCGTGTTTCTTTCCATCAATTGAATGAATATGCCAGGCGAGATACGTGACGGGGCGCGACAGTATGTCCAGATCTTCGGGAAACGCCGGAGTGAAGAACGTTAACTCGAGTTGCACTCCGGCTGCTTCGAAAACGTAGATTGTGCGTGTAGCTTCCACTCTTAGCGACAACTGCTTCATGGGCGGCACGTCAGGCGATGGGCCCTCACCCTTGTACCGATACACGCTGCCGTCGACGCGTAACATGCCTGTGAGTGGCTGTTCAACTCCCGTCCAATGCTTTGTGTTTTGGTCTGTTAGTTTGTCCGCCATTGACCAGATGCTGAAATACGGGTTGTGCACTACCAAAGGCACTGCTGGCGGCCGGACCTGCCCAGATGACATCGCCTCAATCGTCACCACAGCAATGATTGAGGCCAGGGTCCATTTGCACAAGGTATCGCGAATGCTTCTCATGGTCGATGAGTTCCTTTTTGATGAGTTCCTTTTTTCGTTGCCGTTCTCGCGTCCTCGAGTCGAGGCCCGGCATCCGGTCTGGTGAACAATGTTAGCGCGATCTACTGCCACTGCGCGCCGGACAATTCTGCGAACTGCTTGTATACTCATCGGCCATGAAGTCAGGGGCCAAGTCTCACGTCCTTTTTGTCGCGCTGCTCTCCGCGTTCGCAGCTTTACTCCACTGCGTTCCGCTTTGGGCAGAAGATCAGGATCCGGCGCGCTCTAACGCCGCAGTCGTGCTCAACTCCATGCCGCACGCGAAAAAGATCGAGCAGGTTGCACTCTCTCCCGATGGAAATCGGGTTGCCTACATCGTCGATGGGCAGTTGACCGTGGCGCCGGTACGCTGCGGCTCTAGCCTTCTCCAAGCGATCTCCGTGGAAGGCAAGCTTTCGCTGCGCGAGGTCACATGGTCAGCCGACAGCAAGCAACTCGCATTTCTCGCTGACTTGCCGGGGGAGGTCCCCATAGCTCAAGTTTGGACCGCGGCCATCGACGGTAGTGCTCCGGCAAAGCGGGCGGAATTAAAAGGCTATGCTCAGACGCCTCGGTTTTCTCCCGACGGAGCAATCCTGGCGATCCTCTTTATTAAGGGCCTCCCCCGCGCGGCTGGCCCACTACAGCCGATGACGCCCCTCGCGGGAGTCATTGACGACCAGATCTACGAGCAGCGCCTCACAACCATCAACTTGAGCACGAACCAGGCGGCGCAAGTCACGCCCGCCGACATGTACATCCATGAATACGACTGGACTCCCGACGGAGCGGCGTGGGTAGCCACGGCGGCGCACGGCTCCGGCGACGCCAATTGGTGGGTCGCGCGGCTCTATCACATCCATGCGCAAACCGGCGAGATGCGCGAGATCTACGCGCCCAAGTGGCAGATCGAAGACCCACACGTCTCACCCGACGGCAAGAATGTAGCCATCCTCGAAGGCCGGNNCTGAGCGACGCCGGCGTCACCGGTGGCGATGTCGTCATCGTTCCTATCATTCCAATGAAAGACGGCCCAATCAACGGCGGCACGGCACGGAATATCACTCCAAATCTCAACGCATCTCCTTCGTCCGTTGCGTGGACATCTCGCGACCGCGTCGTTTTCGCCGAAAATGTCGATGGGAATTCCGGCTTCGGCAGCGTGAGCGCCACCGGAGGCGAACCGCAGACACTTTGGACCGGCGAAGAATTGGCAACCGTGGACGCGTGGCAACCAGGAGGCTCCCTCTCCCGCGACGGAACGGTGACTGCGGTTGTGCGCCAATCAGCCGATACTCCACCGGAAGTCTGGGCGGGGCCGATCGGCCACTGGAAACAGATCACANNACCGTCCTCGGCGTGCACGTCTCACTGGGATGCTGGTTTAACCGGAGCCGCATCGGCGATGGGGTACTTTGTCTTATGTCCAAACCCGCGCGGCAGCTACGGACAAGGCGAGGCGTTCACGCAAGGCAACGTCAAGGATTTCGGCGGCGGGGACTATCGCGACATCATGGCTGGCGTCGATGCCGTCTCCGGAGAGTACCCGATCGACGCCAGGCGCATCGGCATGCGCGGCCACAGCTATGGCGGATTCATGACCAT
>PMMJ01000167.1 GCA_003162255.1 Acidobacteriaceae bacterium
TGAACACCGCCGCCGCGCCCAGCACGAACATGGCCCGAGCCGGGGTCCACCAGGAAGGACTTTCGATCACGACAACGTCCTGCGGCGAGCGCAGCAGGATCCGAAAAGACTTGGGAACCAAGAAGCCTTCCACCGGCGTGGCTTGGGGATCAGACTGCACCGAGCAGATTCCAGTTATTCTGATTTTGGTTCCGTCTTTCCAAGCAGGTAACACGCGCGCGCCGGATTGGGCGGGGAGGACAACTGAAAAGACAAACCCGCCTGAGGCCAACACGATGGTTGGGTCGGTTGCGGCGCTGTCCTTTCCAATTAATTGGCCCTCGATCTGAACCAAGCCTGCATCGTGATCGCCTGGCAGCGCCTGGTCGGCCGTAACTGCTACGGCAGGGATCGGCTTCTGGACACTTGCTACTTNNGTAGATGGCTTGGGTCAAGGTTGGCGTGAATTCGCCGATCATGGGAAAGCCGATCACATCGACCAGTGCTCCGGGCCGCAGAGTGGTGGTCTGGTCTGTCTGGGCACAGAGACCATGTGGTCCGTCCTGGATGCAGAGCAATCGGCCTGGCCAAAGCAATGTGACAACCCCGCGTATGTGGACCCGGTGATGCAGGGCGGGACTGGGAGTGTAGCGCAGCAGACTGTCCACGGCCTCGACCGGGAGCGCGAAAGGATGGGCAGGCGCGGGTTCCTCAACTCTCACGGCGGCGCGATCGGGAAGGAACAGGTGAGCCCCACTGATCTGCCGCTGGTGATTGAACAGAGGGGCCGCATTGCCGCGCAGCTTTACCTTGGCGTCCACCAGATAGGTGTAATCCGCTCCTGGCTCCCTTACGGTCAAGGCGGTGATGAGGCCGTCGCTTAGAGCCAGATCCAGGAAGACATTCGTGCCGGACTCCCGGACCGCATGCACCACTCCTTCGATCTCCACCCACTGGCTGTCGTCGTCGCCAGTCAGCATCTCGGTCATGGTGACTCTGGGTGCGGCCGCAGGCAGATGGGACTTCCCAATCACGTGCGCCACGGTGGCACTGACTATAGGAGCAAAATCCCCTGCGGCGCTTGTGCCGGCTATCTCGACCAAGTCGCCCGCTTTGAAAGGAATCTCACGTGTAGACGAAAGGGGAACATAGATGCAACCGGTCGAGTCACAAACAAAGAGCAGGTGATACCTCGGATCGATGGCTGAGTTGTAGTCAGTGACTACTGCGCGCAGATGCACGGGATACTTCCGCGCCGCCTCCTCGATGGTCAGACTGTGGGCAGCATGGGCCGTGGTCAGGACCGCTAAGGACTGGCGGTCGGCTCGCGTTTCCTGAGCGACTGAAGCAGCCGGGCCCAGCAGCATAAGCATCGCAGCGATTAGGACGGGCCCAGCGGAGTGCCTGGCAAACGCCGCCTTGAAGGTGCACCGCCGACTTCTATCCTTCGCCGGCCAAGGAGTGGCTCGTTGGCTAAGTTGAGGTCGCCATTGCCTCATCATTCCGGAACAACCCTCCCTTACGGATATCTGGCCTGCCAGTTTTCGGCCGTTGAATCGAGCAATGGGAATCTCCCGCTATCGGATCACCCCTAACATCTATTCATCGGCATTTTCTGACCTGAGGTGATGTTACCGGCGTGCGTCGGCCAGCGGGAACGCGAGCGTCATTCACCTTGCACACCAGACACCAAAGGATTCCTCAGTCTCCGCGAACTCGGTCGCGTGGACAAACTGGCCTGGAAGCAAGCGCTTGCCGCACAACTTTCCGCTCAACCAATGCCGCCGTCCGATCGCTTTTGCCTATCTGCTTGTCTGGATTCTGGAATCTGCGCTCGCTTTCTAGACAAGAACTCGAAAATCGCGGATGCAATCAAGCACCGGCACAGCGCAGCGCACTGATGGTTGGCCGACCTCCGGCCGTCAAACAACCTAATGAGCTGCAACTACACCAGAATGTTCAATGTGTAGAAATTGACAGGCGCTTGCGGCGGATCGGAGAGCAGCTGTGANNAGTCGAACTCTGCCATGGACGGGTTCCTTGGCGGCGCGTGAGCAGCTTGACCTCGGCGACTTCCTCATGGCCCGGAGCAACATGGCCCGGCGCAACGATGAAGATACGGAGCGATTCGCCCGGTTTAAGAAGCGACGGTCGAGTGGGGATGAACAGACGAGGTGGATTGGCTCCCTCAGGTGAGATGGCCGCCGCATAGGCTTGATCCATTTCCGGTGGCAACTCACCAACAAACTCCTTGATCGAGAGGCGCAGGCGCTCCAGCGAAATTCGAACGAACTTGTTTTGCATGGATGCCAGCTGGCCCTGGTCGTTGCGCGTCGCGATCACCGCCTGATATTCAATCATGGCCGCTCGCACCTGCGGCGCCATCGCCAGCCACAACGGAATGCCGCTTTGCACAACTTGCGCGCGCGCCTCGTCCTGCTTGCCCGCGGCCCTAAGTTCCACGGCATGTCGTAACACAGCATCGAGCTTGTGCGCTGTTTCAAAGGCGTCGCAGTAGGGAACCATGAAGCCGACAAAACCTGCGAAGTACCCTATGCGATCGCGTTCCAAGGGTGATGCAGCTCGGGACGCGAGTTGGCGGAAGCGCTCAGCCGTTTCGCGCTGCTGAAGCAATCCGGAAAGCTCAGGTTCATTGTCCGCATAGTTAAAAGCTTCGCTGTAGTCGCCTGTGAGTTCGACACGATTCGCGAATCCTGCCTCATCGTAATTGCCAAGAAACGTCGATGAGATCGCATGCTTCCGGTCGCAATCGTCAAAAAGAGTTGCCAGCTCCACGGCCCGCGCGCCGGAAGCCTGGGCGGCGCAGAAGTTGCGATAGTGGGCGGTTGCCGTGAGTTGGCTGTCCCAACTGGCGCGGGCAAGGTAGGTCGCGGTGGGATCGATGATGCGGTGCCGCCAGTGAATGCCAAGCACGCCCTGGCAGCCGAAATCCTGGGCCCGCTTCATGTCGGTCTCAAAGCGGCTGGCGCGAAACTGGGGAAACCACATGGACGGATCGTCTTCAATCCACGGAATGGGCCAGCGCTCACGGCTCCCCAATTTGCCAAATGCTTCATTCACAGGATCCCATCCCAGCGAGTCGCTCAATGCGGAGAAGACTATGTCTTCGGGCAGGCGCTGATGCAAGGACTCGAAATACCGCGTCACGCCGCCCCAACCGGCGAGCACCAACCGCTTGCTGGGGGCGTGCCGCTTCAAAAAGTCGTGGGCCTGCGCAAACGGCGCAGTCGACAGCGGTACGTTCTTGTCGCGGCTGTCCCAGTTCGCGCCCTCGTCTTGCCAGAGCCAGACATCATCCACCATCGGATAGCGCTCCAGCAGGTCGGCAAGCCGGCGCTCCAGCAGGTCGCGCGCAGTGTTCGACTCAATGAAACCGCCGGGGTGCAAGAGCGCTTCGGGAGGCAGGGCGCGAACGATTTCCGCCGGGTTCTGATAGGGCTCAAAGCCAATTCCGGTACGGATTCCAAGTTCTCCGGCAAAGCTGAAGGCGGCGCGCATCATCGCCGTCGTACGGCTGGCGATATCCCAAGTGTCTGCACCGAGGCGCGTGGCATCGGCTCCGAAAGTTTCCGTGTCGAAAAACTGCGCCGCACCCATCTTGAAGGTAGAGGTTCGCTGGGGCAGATATCCCCAACTGGTGAGCGTCGTGTCTTCGAGTGACGCCCGGTGCCCGCTGCCGGCAAAGTCAAACGACAAATAGGACTCCGCCAGAGGTCCCGGCTCATTTTGCGTGTACACATGCAGACCAAACAGGTTGAAGCGCATGCGCAGCATGGCCGCGAAGTATGCCTTGAAATCTTCGTCGTTATAAACGCTAATGCAATTGAGAAAATCGGGCCAGGGTAGAAGTCCGCGCACAGCGAAACGAGGCGAAGCGGTCCAGGGTTGGCCTTGTCTGGGCAGATTCAATCCGGCAGGACGATCGATCGGCACCGTCGTGCCATCGATACCGAAGACAAGACCCTGCCGCTCCAGAAAGTCGAAGACTCCATAAAGCAGCGCCCGTTCGCTGGCAGCGCGAAGGACAGCGCCCTGCCCTGACGCGGCGATTTCATAATCTTCCGTCTTCTTGAAGCGTGACGCATCGAGCGCAAGTGTCAGTAGCGTTGCACCTGCAACGGCATCGTCTTTGGTCCGCGCGACTTCGGTCTGTGTCACTTCGGTCGCGGAGAGCAGAGTACGCAGCCCGCTCAACAGCTCTCGTGTTGCCAGCCGCGTCTTTAAGCTCTCTCGTGCTTGCGTGCGAATAGCGATTCGCTTCGGCGACATCAATTGCGCTGAAGCATAGTTGCGGTTGACCCAGCTGCCGGCCGAGGCCAGCGCACTCGTCTTCAGAAAGTCCCTGCGATTCATCGATGAGATCCTGGTTGAGTGGAGTTTCCTTCTTGACCTCGTGAACCTCGACTCTGGGTGGGCATTGGCTTGCGCCCAATCGGGCGAAAGAGAATCCCACCGCTGATGGCAATTTCAAGTTATCATTTCACCGGGACTGGCGCTGGTACCGCTGACTACGATCTCGGGAACCTTGACAGATCACTTGGGGGAAGGATGGCCATCAAATTTGTGCAGACACGTGACGGAAGCGACGACTCCATTCGCTTGCAACCCATGGAGCGCCTGAAAGTATATTTGTTTGGGGTGACTATATTGTTCGCATCGTTTGGGATGGGGGAAGCGGTCTATAAACTCTTGTTTTCAGAGTTTGACGGCGCCACCGATCGTATTCCGGTTGAGGTGCTGTTTGGTTTGGTTTTTGCGTGGCTCGCCACTAAGTTTATCGGCGGCGTTTATAGAAATCGCAAAGAGAGACGCGCAAGACTCAACTTCATTTGGGCTCGCAATCATCAAATACGGGGCGCTGTGGAAGGAATCGCTACGGTGGCCCACCCATTGAAAAACCAGCAGTCGATCAGAGTGATCCGCGAAGAAACCGATAGGATTGAGTGGGCGCTTAAGGAGATCTTGCCGAGCTAAGGATGTTCTGATTATGTCGCTGGGGGCCTCCGTGCACCCCTGCGTACCCTGTGGTTTATGCTTTCTGCCGACACTTGATCGGAGTTTCCCTAAGCTTCTCGGGCGAGCAGGTCGCTCCATGCGTGGCTTCGCATTCATCGAGAAACTGGCTTTCCGGGTTGGCGCATTGATTTTCCTTGCCTGCCCGTGCCTTCCCCAAACTCATCCCGCTCTGCCCACCTCTTCCCATAAATTCGAAATCATCGTCACCGACGAAAACGGCGTCGCCGTTCGCTCCGCCTTAGTACTTCTCATCGCCGCCCCGCAAGCCAGTCCGCTGCATTGCGAAACCGACTTCGCCGGACGCTGCACCTTCACCGGCCTGCCCACTGCCACTTTTCAGCTTCGGGTCGAAAAGCAGGGCTTCTATGCCGCCGTCCTGCCTTCCGTTCAGCCGGAGGTTACCGCCGCTGTTGACGTCACTCTTTCCCATCTCGAGGAAGTCCGCTCCGTCGTCAACGTGAACGAGTCTCCCCCAGTAATCGACGCCGCACAGATTTCCTCCAAGGAACAAATCTCCGGGCTGGACATCATTGATATCCCCTACCCGGCGACCCACGACTACCGCGAGGTACTGAATTTCATTCCCGGCGTCGTGCGCGATACCTCCGGCCAGCCTCATGTTGCCGGCGCCGAGACCTATCAAACTCTCACCCTGCTCGATGGCTTCAACGTCACCCAACCCGCCAACGGCCTTCTGCTCGTCCGCGTCAGCACTGACGCTTTCCGATCCGTCGAGGTCGAGCCCAGTCGCGAGTCCGCCGAATATGGCAAAGGTTCAGGCGGCGTCATCGCCTTGAACACCGGTATCGGTGACGATCATTTTCGCATCCTCGCCACCAATTTCATTCCGTCGGTGCAGGATAAGAACGGCATTGCCCTCGACCAATGGGTGCCGCGCTTCACGTTTTCCGGTCCGATTCACACCCACAAGATGTGGTTCTTCGACGCGCTCGAGGGCGAATATGACAACAGCATCATCACCCAATTACCGTCCAACGCCGACGCGGACCACTTTTGGCAAGCTGGCAATCTCGCTAAGGTCCAGACCAACCTCACCTCGCGCAACATCCTGACCACCAGTTTTCTTTTCAACTATCTTAACGACCAGCACTCCGGCCTTTCGCCCTTGCAGCCCGTCTCCACCACTCCAACCGACGCCGAATCCGCTTACGTCGGCACCGTCAAGGACCAGCATTACTTCAGCGGCGGCGAACTCCTCGAGACGGGATTCAACGTCTCCCAATACAACCTAGCGCTGACCCCGCTCGGCANNCCCTACGTCATCACTTACGATAGCGCCGGCGGCAACTACTATCTCGATTCGCGTACCAACGCCCGCCGATGGCAAGGATTGTCGAACCTGTACTTGCCCCCGCACTATGCCCACGGCCGTCACGACATCAAGCTCGGCGTCGACCTCGACCGCATCGACTACGACGCCCGCTTCCTGCGGCAGCCGATTTCTTTCTGGCCCGCAACCACGGCCAGCGGCCCATGTCCCATCAATGCCAGCGGAGTTCCGATCGCGCCCTCGCCCTGTGCGCTCTACTCTGCATTTTCCGGCGGCAACTATTCCACCACCTACAATTTTGAAACCAGCGCTTACGTGGAAGATCGCTGGCTCCTCACGAACCGCTTCCTCCTCGAACCCGGCCTGCGCCTAGATTGGGATGAAATCGTCCGCCGCCCGTTGCTCTCCCCTCGTCTCGCCGGTACTTACGTTCTGGACGACTCCGGCAACACCAAGCTCTCCGCAGGCGTGGGCCTTGCCTATGACGCTACCGACCTCATCCTCATCGCGCGCCCCCAGGCCGGAGGACGGCAAGATTACTTCTTCTCGGGCGGCCAACCCACGGATCTCAGCGGCACTCCCATCGCAACCCCAACTCCGGTCGTCTCCACTTTTTCCGTCAACCGGCAAGGCCTGCAGTCGCCGCGCTTCCTGAATTGGAGTCTCGCACTCGAAAAGAAACTCCCCGCGTCCTTATTCCTGAAGGCCGAATTCATGCAGCGCCGCGGCACGCACGACTTTGTTTACGACACGCCCAACAACCTGCCCGGCGGCAACTTCATCCTGCAAAACACGCGCGACGACCGCTACAACGCCTTCCAACTGAATCTGCGCCGCAGTTTCCGCCAGCGCTACATGGTGATGGGCTCCTACACCCGCTCCAGTACGCACTCCAATCAGGCGCTCGATTTCAATGTGGACGCCCCCATCCTCGCTCGCGTCCTCACCGGAACCTCCACCATCGTCGGCCCGCAGGCTCCTGGCCCCGCTCTTTGGGACGCGCCGAACCGTTTTCTCTCCTGGGGATTTCTGCCGTTCTTCCGCCTGCCCATCATCCACGAACTGGATCTCGCCTACTCCGCCGAGGCACGCACCGGATTCCCCTTCAACGTCTTCACCGATCAGCAACTACTGGCCGCGGCGCCCGGCTCCTATCGCTTCCCAACTTATTTCACTTTGAATTTGCATCTGGAGAAGCGTTTCCACCTCTTCGGCTACTACTGGGCTCTGCGCGGCGGCTTCGACGACATCACGGGCGGCTCCAATCCGGTTGTCGTCAACGCCGACGTCGACGCCGGCAGCCAGTTTCTGACTTTCAGCGGCTACAATCGCCGCGCCTTCACTTCCCGCATCCGCTTCCTCGGCAGAAAGTAGCTAAATTACATACACGGATGCCGACGCTCCGCAAGCTCACGCGAGGCGAAAGCAGGCCACTGCACCATCCTGCCGGGGAAGCTCGGGCCAGTTATATCGTGAAGGCGCGCATGTAGTCGGCGTCGATCTTCAGCGCCTCCATCGCGGGCATGTCAAACTCTTCCTGCTCCACAAACGCGTGTGCGATGTGGGCTTTCTTTGCCGCTTCGAAGATCGGATGATAATCAATCGTGCCGCGACCCATCTCCGTCGAAGGCGGAGCCTCAGAGCCCGCCGTCCAGCCGCTCATCTTGAAATCCTTCACATGCAGCATAGAAAATCGCGTGGGGTAACGCGCGAGGTAGTCTGCGGGATTCTTGCCGCCGACCACGACCCAGCCGCAATCCATCTCGAATGTTACTTTCGCCGGATCGGTCGCGCGCAATAGTTCGTCATAGAACACGACGCCCTTTTCTGCGCGGAACTCCGCCGTGTGGTTGTGGTAAGCGAACCCGATGCCTGCCGCATTGACGCGCTCTCCGATGCGATTGAACTGTTCCGCATTCCACCGCCAATCGTCGAGCGTCATCGCGTCCCTGGCCGCGCGCGACCCAGCGTCCTTCACGCTCGACGGATCCTTCAGCCACGGCGACGCGCAGACGATGTATTTGAGCCCCAAATCCTTACCAAACTGAATCACTTCATCCACCTTCGGCAGCAGATCCTTCAGCGGATAGTGCGCGCTCACACAGCTCAATCCCACGCGAACCATGGCCTGCTTCACTTCGCTGGAGCTATGACCGAAAAAGCCCGCAGCCTCCACTTCGCGATAGCCCATCGCACCCAACTGCTGCAGCGTGCCTTCATAGTCCTTGGGCAGAAGATCGCGCACGGAGTAGAGCTGCAACCCAACCGGCAGCCCTAGAGGATTGGCCATCAACCGCGGAGCGCTGTTCCATAGTGCCGCGCCGGCGGCCGAGGCGGAGGCTGTCTTTAGAAATGCCCTTCTTGAAATCCGATGCATAGTCATAAGACCTCAATTCTGAATGATTTCTTCGTGCTACAAATCGGTCTGGGGCGCTATCCCCGAATCGTCTTCGCGTTCGCATCCCAGGTCGCAATCCTGTTCTTGAAATAGGCGTAGTTGGCCAGGTGGCAGCCAATCGCCGCATGGTTGCCAAACTCCTCGTTCTCCACGGTTGGCTTGCGGGTGCGAACCGCGTTGAAGAAGTTTGCCTCGTGGGCCGACACGTCGCTGTATCCTTCCGGAGCTGTAAAAGTCTCGCCTTCGGCCGCCTGGTAGTCGAGCGGCCCCGGCTGCGGATGTTCCGCGGTCCACTGCGCCAGATACTCCTTGCGCAGCCGCGCCGGCCATCCCTTGGTCGAATATGTTTCCGGCTTTGGGCTCACGTCCTGCGGCGTGAAGGTCAGGGTTTGCCCAATAATCTCCATGGTGCCTTTGGTGCCGTGGAACTTGATCGGTTCACCGCCGGCATTGTTCAGATTGCAGCGCAGCACCACGCGGAAATTTGGATAGTCATAAAGCGTCTCGATCAGATCCGGGAAGTCGCGCCCGTCCTTCCAGCGAAACAGTCCGCCGCTCGATTGCGCTCGCTTCGCCGCCTCATTGGTTCCGGAGATGAAATGAATCCCCGAGAGCAGATGCACGAACAGATCGCCCGCCAGCCCCTCGCCGTAGTCGGAGAAGCAGCGCCAGCGGAAGAAGCGCGCCGCGTCAAACG
The DNA here is from genome assembly GCA_003162255.1 of Acidobacteriaceae bacterium. GTDB lineage: Bacteria > Acidobacteriota > Terriglobia > Terriglobales > Acidobacteriaceae > Acidiflorens. The sequence goes on from PMMJ01000167.1 coordinate 9,403, forward strand.
GCCGCTTGGGCGCGCCTTCCAGAAACGCATTCCAGTCAATGGTCTGCTCGCTCGCGTCCGGAGGAATCGGATACACCCAGGCGCCGCTGGGCGAGTTGCGATCCGACGAGCCTTCGATGAAGAACACATCGCCGAGCGCTCCGGAGGCGTAGAGTTCGCGCGCCTTCTCATAGACGATGGAGCTCACGCGCTGGCTGCCCACCTGCAGGATGCGATTTCCCTTCCGCACCGCGTCCACCATGGCGAAGCCGTCTTCCACCGTATGCGACATCGGCTTTTCGCAGTACACATCCTTGCCCGCCGCACACGCATCCACCACGACCCTGCGATGCTGGTGGTCGGCGACGGCCACAATCACCGCGTCCACATCGTTGCGGTCCAGGATCTCCCGATAGTTGCGCGTCGCCGGAACCTGCTTCTGCACCGCCTCCTGCGCCGCCTCGTGCCGGCTGTCATAGAGATCGCACACCGCAACACACTCTATGCCCGGTATCGCGAGCGACGCCGCCAGCAGTTCGCATCCGCGCGTGCCCGTTCCGATCGCGGCAAACCGCACTCGATCGCTCGGAGCCACTGCACGGTCCGCGCCCCACAGCGCGGCCGGTTCCAGCAGAGTAATCTTCGTTGCGGCTCCGGCCACCACGGAGCCCGCGCCGATCCGCATGAAATTGCGACGTGTCAAAGAACGCATTCTGTCCTTCCTCTCACCTCGTTGCCGTGCGCTTACGCAACCGGTAGCCTGGCTCTTGAACTATGGCGCACTCACCACACTCGGCAAGCGTTTTCAGCGACCATTGGCTGTCCCACTTTGCATCCAAAGGCTTCCTGGAATGCGGCTGAGTTCTGCACTGCGCCATTCACACGCCAGCGTCCTGGGGAATGCGGATCGGTCAGCACGCGTTTGCGGGCTTCCTGATCCGTCACGTTCTGGCACCAGATCTGCCCAAATGACAGAAAAAAGCGCTGCGGAGGAGTGTATCCATCGATGAGTTTCACCGGCGTCTTGCCAATGACGTCGGTCAGCGCCATGTAAGCCAGTTTCAGGCCTCCATTGTCGGCGGTGTTTTCACCCAGCGTCAGCCTGCCATTGAGCTTCACCTCACCCTTGTCGTCCTTCACAGAGACAAAGCTCGAATACTCCTTGGCGGTGCAATCGACGCGCTGCTCAAATTCCTTGCCGTCCTCCGGCGTCCACCAGTCGCGGAAGTTGCCTTGTGCATCGTACTTCCGGCCCTGGTCGTCGAAGCCATGCGTGAGTTCATGCCCGATCACCACCCCGATGCCGCCATAGTTCACGGCGTCATCCATCAGGGTGCCGTAAAACGGCGGCTGCAAAATGCCCGCGGGAAAGTTGATATCGTTCATCGGAGGACGGTAATAGGCATTGACCGTCGGCGGAGTCATGCTCCAATCCTTGCGGTCCGTGGGCCGGTCGATCTTCTTGTACAGACGCTGCACCTCGAACCCGCCGGCGCGCACCGCATTGCCCGCGTAATCGTCGGACTTGATCGCCACGCTGCTGTAATCGCGCCACGTGTCGGGATAGCCAATGTTGTTGACGATGGTGCTCAGCTTCTCATAGGCCTTCTGCTTCGTCGTGTCCGTCATCCACGACAGCTGCGTGAGATCCTGATGCATTGCGTTTTCGATGGCCTGCACCAACTTCAGGGTGCGCTCTTTGCCTTCGGCGCCGAACGTGCGATCTACATAGAGCTGGCCCAGCGCCATGCCCAAATTGGCGTCGGTGGACTTCACGCAGCGCTTCCAGCGCGGCTCCATCTCTTTCTGTCCCGACATGTACTTGCCGTTGAACTCGAAATCCTCTTCAACGAAGGCATTCGTCAGGACTGGAGCGTACTCGTTGATCGTCTTCCAGCGCAGATATACCTTCCAGTCTTCGAGCGACACTGCGTTGAGCTGGTCGTTGACTTGCTTGAAGAAATCGGGATTGCCCACGTTGAGAGAAGTGAACTTGGGCGATCCATTATCGGCAAAGTAGACGGTGAGGTCGAAATTCGGGGCTGCGGCAGCGATTTCCGCGACGGTCATCTTATGGTCGCGCGTTTTGGGATCGCGGCGAAGAGTACGGTCCATTGAGGACTGAGCCAGCCCGGTCTCGATCGCTAACACGGTTTTGGCCTCAGCCGCCGCCACTTCTGGCTTGTCGCCAGCGAGTTCGAACATCTTTTGCACGTGCTCCTGATATTTCTGCCGCGTCTCCACCGACTTGGGATCGTCTTTCACGTAGTAGTCGCGATCAGGCAGCGTGAACCCGCCCTGGTCGAGGTAAGCAATGGTCTGGGTCGAATCGTGCATGTCGGGCTGGGGGTAGAAAGCAAACAGCGCCGGCGTGGAATTGCGGTGCATGTACGCAACCTGCCGGATGAGATCCGCTTTCGTCTTGATACCGTGAATACGTTCTAACTCCGGCGCCAGAGGAGTATTCCCCTTTTTCTCGATCGTGCTCTCGTCCATGCAGGAGCCGTAATAAGCACCCACCATGGTTTCCGTCGCCGTGTGTTTGCCCGGAGCCTGAGCCTCGGTCAGTATGTCGCGCAAGATATAGAGATTGCGTTCGTAAAGCTCGTCGAATCGGCCCCAGCGCGCCTTGTCGGGAGGAATGGGATTGTTCTTCATCCAGGTTCCACAGGCGTATTGGTAGAAGTCGACACAGGGATCGATGCTCTTATCGATGGCGGTGACGTCGAAGCTGGGGATTTCCTTTGGAACGGCGGAGGAAGACGGGCTGGTTTGGGCCGAACAGAGTACGGCGGTCAGCAGCATGGAAAAAACAAAGAGAATGCGAGTCGGCATACTTACCTCGAGTTGTGATTATCGCTTTGAAACTTATCGCTGGGTGCCCACTTCCTTACGGAGAAGACATTTTCTATCCCTAGATAACTCCGATTAAGTCGTTTAACGGAGAGCCTTGAAAAGGCGTGGCTTCAGCCATGCCGATAGAACCGGCTACACAAGCGGCTTTAGCCGCTGAGGGTTGCGCTTTCGGCGCATCCCGTCTCGCCCGCGTGAACTTAATCAGAGTCTCCTTGATTTCGGTGGTCCTGAAAAAAAATGACTTCTTCGCCAGACACGCCACCACTATACCAACAACTTCCCAGGACCCGATCACGCGATTCAGAAGTGATCGTCCACGGCTCGTCCCGGATGTTCCAGCGCTCGCGCCTGAATCGCGCGGTCCCACGGTCCGCTCTGCCAGTTATCTTTCTTGCGGTCCGTGCCGATCCACGGCGGCAACTTCATCCAGAGCCGGCGGCTGAGCGCGTGCAGATACGGTTCGTAGAGGACCCGCAGTTCCGCCAGCCGTTCGGCTGCGTCCACACCCTTATCAAGAGTCACGCCATGCGCGGCGAGTTCCGCACGCAGTTGGGTCAAGTCTGACGCTGCGAGCCGATCGACATCATGGGGACTGTAATCCGCATTCACCACCTGGGCAAGATCGACGGCGGCATGCCGCGCCATGGCAAAGGTGAGTTTCGCCTGATCCGGGTGGATTCCTTTCACGCCGGTCGTGATCAGCGACGTGACATCGAGCATGACGGTCAGCGCCCCCAACCAGGATTGATTGCTATGCTGCGACCGGAAGAAGACCAGCACCGGATAGGAAATATGACTCGACAGCAGATCGGAGCACCAGCGCTCCCAGTCGCGAAAAATTTGGTCGAGCACCGTTTGCTCGGGACAGCAGCCCAGCCGGCCCAGAAACTCAGCCGCGCTCGGCGGGGACCCGGCGCGCGCATCCAGCAACGAAATCTCAATCTCGCGTGCGGCAAACGAATTGTAGACAACCGGCAGATATCCGATCACGACACCGAGAAACGCGAATCCCATACCCGCTTCCATCACGGCGAGGGCGCGGGCAGCGGCGTTATTGGGCGTGATGTCTCCGTAGCCCAGCGTGAAGAAAGTTTCGCCACTAAGATAGACGACTTTCCCGAACGTGATTTTTTCATTGCCCAGCGACAGATGTTCGCCCAGTCCGTACTGCACGCAGGCGAATCCAAAAATCAGGCCGAGCGCCCAAAAACCCATCAGTGGAATCAGCGACAGCGGCCCAAAGTACGCCAGAAAGCCTTCGCGCCGGTTGGCGGACTTGATATGCCGCCCCCCCCGGGCCCAGAGGCCCCAGCTATTCCGGTAGAACCACCCCGTGATGCGAAAACTGCGTTTGATGCGCCGCGGTAAGACAACGGTCTCAAATGCATCCATCAGGATGATGAAGATAAGAACGATGCCGGCAATCGATGCCCACCAGTGCATACGCGATGGATTTCAGATGACGCGGGAATGGTAGCAGATTCAGGGAATGACTCTACGGTGTCACGTGCGCCGTGTCCAGCGCCCTCTTCACCGCCTGCAATTCTTTCAGCAACCCGCGCAGGTTGCGTGTGTCGAGTGCGTTCGCGCCGTCGCTCTTCGCTTCTTTCGGATTGTCGTGGACTTCCATGAACACACCGTCCACACCCGCCGCCACCGCCGCGCGCGAAAGCACGGGGATAAATTCAGGCTGGCCTCCGCTCACCGCGGGCTGATCTTCATCGCCCTGCGAAGCCGACGGCAACTGCACCGAATGCGTGGCGTCAAACACCACCGGCGCGAACTTCCGCATGATGGCCAGCGAGCGCATGTCCACAACCAGATTGTTGTAGCCGAAACTCGATCCGCGCTCGGTCACAAACACCTGGCTGTTCCCCGCATCGCGGCACTTCGCGACGGCGTGCTTCATATCCCAAGGCGAAACGAACTGCCCCTTCTTGATGTTCACGGGACGCCCGCTCAGCGCCGCCGCCACAATCAGATCGGTCTGGCGGCAGAGAAACGCCGGAATCTGCAGCACGTCCACCACCTCGGCAACAGCGGCCACGTCAGCCGCCTGGTGAACGTCGGTGAGCACGGGTATGTGCACTTCATCTTTGACTTTTTTCAGAATACGCAGGCCTTCCTTCAATCCCGGCCCGCGATAGCTGCGGATCGAAGTGCGGTTCGCCTTGTCGTACGAAGCTTTAAAGATGAACGGAAAATTAAGCGAACGCGCGACGCCCTTGACGATCTCCGCCATGCGCAGGGCATGCTCTTCACTCTCAATCACACAGGGCCCGGCAATGAGGAACAGATCGCCAGAGCCGACGCGAACGTTATCGATTTGGAAAGATAGGGTCAAAGTTTTTGCTTCACCACGGAGGCACGGAGACACGGAGAAAGGCAACAAAAGGTTTTCTCCGCGTCTCCGTGCCTCCGTGGTGAATATGTCTATCTCCGTCCCACTTTTTCCGGCCGCAGAAACATTTCGACCTCGGCCGCGTCTTTCTGCTCTTTTCTCTTCTGCCCGTATTCATACGCCGCGCCGGTGAACGCCTTGAACAGCGGATGCGGCTCCAGCGGCTTCGACTTGAATTCCGGATGGAATTGGCATCCGATGAAGAACGGATGACCGGGAATCTCCACCATCTCGACATAAGTGCCATCCGGAGTCGAGCCAGAAATACGCAACCCGGCCGCCACCATCGGCTCTTCATACTCGCGGTTGAACTCATAGCGATGCCGGTGGCGCTCGCTGATCTCGGTCTGCCCATACACTTTGTACGCCAGCGTTCCCGGCTCGATCTTGCACGGCCACGCCCCCAGCCGCATGGTGCCGCCCAGTTCCTCCACGCCGCGCAACTCGCGCAGCTTGTAAATCACGCGATGCGGGGTCGCCGGATCGAACTCGCTCGAGTTGGCATCCGCCAACCCGCAGACATTGCGCGCATATTCAATGCAAGCCGTCTGCATACCTAGACAGATTCCGAAGTACGGCACGTGCTTCTCGCGCGCGTACTGGATCGCCTTCAACATGCCTTCAATGCCGCGTTTGCCGAATCCGCCGGGCACGAGCAATCCGTCGTACTCTTCCAACTGCGCTTCATAACTCTTATCGGCTTCGTCCGCGGTTTCCAGACCCTCGGCTTCAATCCAATTCAATTCCAGCTTCAGGTTGTGCGACAACGCGCCGTGCACCAGCGCCTCTTTCAGCGACTTATAGGAATCCTCATACTCCACGTACTTGCCGACAATGCCGATTCTGACCACATCCTTCGGGTTGTAGACGCGGTGCACCAGGTCGTTCCACTTCGAAAGATCACGATCCTTGGCCTCGAGTTTCAGACGGCGCAGCACCAGCGTATCCACCTCTTCATGCGCGAAACACACCGGCACCTCGTAAATGGATGCGACGTCCTTCGCCGTGATCACCGCCTCTTCTTCAACGTTACAGAACAACGCGATCTTCGCCTTGATCTCTTTCGAAAGAAAGCGATCGGTGCGGCACAGCAGAATGTCCGGCTGAATTCCGGCGCTGAGCAGCTCTTTGACGGAGTGCTGGGTCGGCTTGGTCTTCAATTCCTGCGCCGCGGCGATAAACGGCACCAGCGTCACGTGGACGAACAAAGTGTTATCGCGCCCCAGTTCCTGCCGCATCTGGCGGATCGCCTCGATGAACGGCAGTGACTCGATATCGCCAACCGTGCCGCCNNGTGACGTGCGGAATCACCTGCACCGTCTTGCCCAGGTAATCGCCCCGCCGCTCTTTGGCGATGATCTGCTCGTAGAGGCGCCCGGTGGTCCAATTGTTATCGCGAGAAAGTTTGGCGTGAGTAAAGCGTTCGTAGTGACCGAGATCGAGATCGGTTTCCGCGCCGTCATCGGTGACGAACACTTCGCCATGCTGAAACGGCGACATCGTCCCCGGATCCACGTTCAGGTAGGGATCGAACTTCTGGAGCACGACCTTGAGGCCGCGGTTTTCGNNCACCACACCGCCGGTTACAAAAATGTACTTGGCCGACATCGCTTCCTCGCTTTAGTTTTGTCTGGAAAATTGTGCAGGCTGGGGTGCACGATCAATTATGGCAGAGATCGTTCCGGAAGGGAATGTGGAAAAACAGCTCTCAGCTGTCGGCTGTCAGTTGTCAGTGAACACATTTGTCGACAGTTGATAAACCGCGGGTGCCCCACGTTTCGGGTTTTTCGAAACGTGGGATGCCGGACTGCCGACTCACTAGGCTTGGCATCCGGTAGCAACTCGGCGTCGACCCAGCTCTCGACATTTCGCTGGCCAGCTTTGACAATCTCTCGGAGGGGATATCGATGTCCGATCTGGCACTCGCCCCGGAACTCATCGCCCGATACCTCGCCGTACTCGGTGTGGCGCACCAAGAACCCACGCTGGACGCTCTTCGCGAGCTGGTGACCGCCCATCTCACCCACATCCCCTTCGAAAACATCTCCAAGCTCCACAACCGGAAGCACCACGGACTGACTGGTCTGCCCTCCATCCAGCTCTATCTCGACGGCATCGAGCGCCACCATTTCGGCGGAACCTGCTATGCCAACAATTTCCACTTCTACTCCCTGCTGGCGTTTCTGGGATATGACGTCAAGCTGTGTGCCGCGGACATGGCGAATCCCGACGTTCACGTCGTGATCATGGTAACTGTGGACGGCCGCGAGTATCTGGTAGACGGTGGCTACGGTGCACCGTTCCTCTCGCCCATGCCTCGCGATCTGACGACTGACTACGTCGTTGCGCTGGGACGGGACCGCTACGTCCTCACCCCGCAAGATGCCAAAGGCCAATCGCGTCTGGAGATGTATCGCGATGGCCAGCAGAAACACGGCTACGTCGCCAAGCCAGCGCCCAGGAGGATCGAGGAGTTTCGCCAAGTGATTGCCAAGTCCTTTCGGCCGGACGCAACTTTCATGAACTCTGTGCTGCTGACGCGCTTCTATTCGGATCGTGCGGTGATGATCCACAATTTGATGCTGGTCGAATCGCGCGGAAGCGAATCCATAGTTCGGCCGCTAGCGAGTCGCGACCAACTCGCCGCCACGGTGGAGGAGTACTTCGACATGCCGCGGGCCATTGTGGCCGAGGTCGTCGGCGAACTCGGAGACCTGGAGGACCCGTGGAGCTGAGATTCGATGCCAAATGATTCTCTTCACGGTCTGCCCTATCGCGCAGTTCGCATCGAAACTCTTACGGAACTCCGAAAAAGCGCGGATAATGCTGCCTAACATGAATTCGCGTATTGGCAGAGCGGATGCCCGATGGATACTGGTTCTCGGCCTTACGGTGTTCTGTCTTTTCTCGGACGCACCCACCCAGACTCAAGCCCGCCGCCTCATCCTGAAAGACGGCTCCTACCAGTCCGTCACCAAGTATGAGACTCACGGAGACCGCGTACGCTATTTCAGCGCCGAGCGCGGCGAATGGGAAGAAGTCCCCACATCGTTGATCGACTGGGACGCGACCGACAAGTTTGAGCAAGGCCGGCTGCAGGGCGCTCCCGCTCCGGAAGCGGTCGAACTCGACCAGGAACTGGAAGCCGAACGGAAGGCCGAACAAGCCCGTTCCCCTCAGGTCGCGCCCGGTTTGCGGCTTCCCGACGAAGGCGGTATCTTCCTCCTCGATACCTACCAGAATCAGCCGCAGTTGTCCGAACTGCAGCAATCGGGCAGCGATCTGGATAAGAACACCAAATCGAATATTCTGCGGGCGGCGATCAATCCGTTGGGCGGCGCCAAGCAGACCATCAACCTCCCCGATGCGCATGCCAAGATTCAGGCGCACACCACCGTGCCCTCGGTGTACATCAACATCGATTTGAACAAAAACGATGCGAATCAAGGCGCGCCCGCAACCGCGCCGGCCGGCGGCGAGCCTGCGCCCCTGCCGTCCACCGAGCGCTTCAAGATCATTCGCGTCGAGGTCAAAGGTGGCAAACGTGTGGCCGGCGCAGTCAAGACAGCAGTCACCGGAAAGACAAAAACCGACGAACGGTTTGTCGCGGCCACGGTTAGCGCCATGACCGGAGGCTGGGTCAAGCTCACGCCTACCGAGCCTCTCGCAACCGGCGAATACGCCGTCGCCGAGATGCTGGGAAAAGAAGGAATGAACCTTTACGTGTGGGACTTCGGCGTAAACCCTTCCGCGCCCGCCAACGCGTTCACGTGGAAACCGGACCCGGCCGAAGCACGGCCGAAAACCGACCAGCCCGCGGAGTTGCAGAAGCGAGAAAAGCAGTAGAAAAACCGCGTAGGGCGCTGAGGCCTGCTGTCCTTAGGCAGTGGTGCGCTTTCCCTGAGACCTGTTCCGTTACGGATCCAGCAGCCCGCGCGAGGCGACGCCGATATTATCGCGGGTCGAGTTCTTCACCACATACATCATTTCGTCCGCCTGGCGGATGATGTCGTGCGGCGTCTGCGCATCGTGCGGAAAAGTCGCCAGTCCCATGCTGGCGCGCAGTTTGAGATTCAAACCCTGCTCGGTGCAGAAGGTTCCCGAGCGCAGGGAATCCTGTAAACGTTTGGCGACCACTACCGCCTGGTCTTTACTGGTTTGCGGTAGCAGCACCACGAACTCGTCCCCCCCATAGCGGAAGGCAAAATCGATCAGACGCAACTGCGCCTTAATCAGGTATCCGACCTCGGCCAGCAACCGGCTTCCCACCAGATGTCCATGGGTGTCGTTGACCGCCTTGAAGTGGTCGAGGTCGATGAAGATGACGCTGAACTGGTAGCCGAAGCGCGCCGAGCGGTAGACTTCGGTTTCCAGTGTCTTATGAAGATGGCGCGCGTTGAACAGGCCGGTGCAATCGTCGGTGATAGTCAGTTCCTGAATCTTCTCGACCGCTCGCGCATTCTCGATCGAAATCGCGGCGTAATCGCACAAGGCCTGCAGAAAGAACATCTCCTGTTCGGTCAGGCCCACGTTGGCGTTGACCAGTTGAATCACGCCCAGCACGCGGTGTTTCGAGCGCAACGGCACGCAGATGACGGAATGCGTCTGCAACCGCGTCATCTCGTCCAGCCGGGATGAGAAACGCGCATCATTCTGCACGTCGGGCACGATCAACGCCTGCCCGTACTTGGCCACCCAACCGGCAATTCCCTCCCCCACCTTCAAACGCGCCTTCGCCAGAACCTCAGCCGCAGCCCCGACCGCGATAGCGAAATAGAGCTCGTCTTTTTCTTCATCCACCATCAGCAGCGACCAGGTATCCGGGCGAAAATATTCCGCCATTTTTTCCATGATGGTCTGCAGGATCGAATCGAGGTTGAGCGACGATGTCAGCGCTTTGGCGACATCGTGAAAGATGGTCAGCTCTTGCGACAGGCGAATTGGGGACGTGCCCGTTGCCTCCGACATGAACTCCTCGTTCGCGTGGTGGGATACGAGATTATAGGTTTGGCCACACCGCTCGGGCAATGAACGTAGGTAACCGGTACCCGTCCCGCCAACCTACCGCTCCCGCCATAAATCTCGCGCCCATGCTCCTCATGTGCCAGTGTATCTGAAATGACCTATGATCTTGCTTCTCGACAGACTATGATCTTACTTCTCGGCAGAGTAAAATTTCGTCCGGCGAAAGCGGGAGACTGGGTTGCCGTCCTTTGGCGAAAAACTGAAGCTGGAGCGCGAGAAACGCAAGATCACACTGGAGCAGATATCCGCCTCGACCAAGATCGGGACCCGCATGTTGCAAGCGCTGGAAGAGGATAAGTTCAACCAGTTGCCGGGAGGCATCTTCAACAAGGGCTTCGTCCGCGCCTATTCCCGCGCGGTGGGCCTCGACGAAGATCAAACCGTTGCCGACTATCTGCAAGCTTCCGGGGATGCGCCTCCCGTTTCGACGGAGATTGCTTCTCGTGAGCCCGGGGGGCGCGAAGACGAAGCACGCGAAGATGCGGAGAGAAGCAGCCGCCTGGAGACCATCTCCGCCACCCCGCCTCGCCAACTGCCCTGGGGCGTGTTCGCCGCGGTTCTACTCGTAGTCGCGCTTGCACTCTCCATCTGGAGCCATCGCCAGCGGGAACACGCGAGACAGTCCGTTCGCCCGACTCCAGCCACGGCCACGACGCAGGAGCCAGCGGCGCAGTCATCAACCGGAGCGACCGGCGGACCGGCGGGCGAAGCCGCAGTCGGACTCTCCGGGGAAAATGGGGGCGCGGGTTCGCCCAGCTCTAGCTCGGCGATCGCCGGTTCGCCAACCACTAGCTCACCGACCGTTGGCACGCAGACTATGGGTTCGGCCGGCGCATCCAACACAAAGACTTCTTCCGTGATGCCCAAGACGGCTCAGAACTTGGCCACTCAGGAGTCAGCGGCTGCCGTTCCCGCCGCAACTCAGGGCGAATTCACGGTCGTCATTGAGGCCCGTGAAGAATCGTGGATCTCGATCACCGCCGACGGCACCGCGTCCGCGTCCGAAATTTTGACCGCCGGCAGTGCGCGCGCGGTCCGTGGCCGGAAGGAAATCATCGTCAAGGCCGGAAACGCCGGCGGCGTCGACTTTCGATTCAATGGAAAGAAGCTCGACCTCGGAGGCGAATTCGGAGAGGTCAAGACCGTCACTTTTGGTCCTCAAGGCATCCTGCCAAATGCCCCGGCGCCCCCTTCGACGCCTTAAGTTGTCTCTTTCTTTTCTTCCATTTACCACGCGCACCCCACCGTTTAATGCCAATTGGCTTCCACTCAATGTCAGCACCCTCCGGCACCGGCCAATTCCATTGCGCTTAGCGGGTCATCTCTGATACCGTTTTAATGAAGAGTAAGCCAAAGCCCGGTCAAGAGCCCGCGGCTTCAGAAGCCCCCCTTATCGGAAGCAAAGGCTCGAATTTACCTTGAGGAGATACCAGCTTGCCAGCAAAGAACCGTTTTCTGTTTACCTCGGAATCCGTAACCGAGGGACATCCGGACAAGATCGCCGACCANNATCACCACCAAGGCCTACGTCGACTTCCAGAACCTCGTCCGCGGCGTGGTGCAATCCATCGGCTACGACAACGCGGTCTACGGCTTCGACTCGAACACTTGCGCCGTAATTTCCAGCATCAACAAGCAGTCCGGCGATATCGCCATGGG
>PMMJ01000068.1 GCA_003162255.1 Acidobacteriaceae bacterium
TACGCCTTCAGCCAGTTGCTGCTTTCGAGCGACAGCCCGGCCGAGTTGTTGAACTTGATTCCCCGCTATATCGTGGACGCCTTCGACACCCGGTCCGCCGCGGTTTGGTTATCCAGCCGTAGCGACGTTTATCGCTCGGGCCCCACCATCGACGGATTAGAATCGCGCGATCTCCAGTTGATTTGCGTGCGCGGTGAACCGCGGTTCGACGCGGTCCATCAATTGGCTTTCATGCCGCTCCGCATGGGCATGCGCGTCGTGGGCTGCATGGGCGTCTCCGGTTCGGCACTTTCGCGGCAAACCCTGGAGGCCATCGGCAGCCTGGTGGCTATCGCCATCGAGCGCGCGGGCGCCGTCGAAAAACTCAGCCGCGCCGAGGCCGCCCGCGAAAGCGAGCAATTGCGCTCCGTTCTGCTCGATTCGGTCACCCATGAATTTCGCAGTCCGCTCACCGCCATCAAGGCGTCGGTGACTTCGCTGCTGGGCAGCTCGAATCATTCGCCCGAGAGTCATTCGCCGGAGGAGAGGCAGGAACTGCTCACCATCATCAACGAAGAAAGCGACCGGCTGAATCGTTTGATCGGAGAAGCCGCCGAGATGGCGCAGTTGGACGCGAACAAGGTGGAATTTCGCCTCGAATCCGCCCCCATCGGCTCCGTGGTCCAGGAAGCGCTCGACGAACTGAAGCAACTCCTGGTGCAGCATCCCATGGACGTCAGAATCCCCGCCGACCTTCCCAACGCGCGCATGGATCCCGCCCACATCAAGGAAGTACTGGTGCACCTGATCGAGAACGCCGCCAAGTACTCGCCCGCCGGCGCTCCGATTCGCATCACCGCGGAAGCCAAGAATAGCGACCAGATGCTCAACGTCAGCATTGCCGATCGCGGCCCCGGCATCGACGATTTCGAGCAATCCCTCGTCTTCGAAAAATTCTATCGCGGAAGAAACCAGCGCGTGCAAGTCCACGGCACCGGCATGGGCCTAGCCATCTGCAAAGCCATAGTAGAAGCCCATGGCGGCCATCTCGGCGTCACTAGCCAGTTGGGGCACGGGTCGGTTTTTTATTTTAGTTTGCCGGTGGGATGAGGGGGGTAACTGACGGTCGCCACTCACGAACTGGGGTCAGCGAGTGCTATTGCGATATTACGACAACTACGCGCCAGCCCCGGTGCAATCTAGGCGGTTACGTTCGCCCCAGCTTTCCTCTGTGTAAAACGTCACTGCGTACCAGTGGCTCTCGAGGCGCTGTACCCGAGGCACTTCGCAGGGTATGCCGCTGAACCGCCCGGCGCGGTGGCTCCTAGCTGCCACTGAAAGCGAATCCGTGGGGTCGAATACAAGATAGACAATCGTGGGGCCGACTGGCCCCCAACCCGATCTTTCCCATTCAACGTGCTTCAACTGCTGGCCGCTCGCCGGAGTTGCTTGCGCCAGAAGCTCGGACTTGTAACGGTGGGACCACAGACTCCACTGCAGAATTGGTCGAAGTTCTCCGTAGCCCACAAAAAACACGGCTGTCACGGCAATGTATGCCCCAAAGATTGCAAGCGCCATCAGTACATCCTGCCGTTTCCGGAAGACAGCGCGCAAAGCAATCGAACCGAGCAGGCCAACGCCGCCGAGAACGCCTACGGCCGCCGCATATAGAAGCCAATCTATGTCGGTCCCGTAGATGGTCATCAGCAGAGACACCACAAGGGCGATTGCTGCTGCGACAAGCGGTTTGCGCCAATCAAATCGCCGATGTTCTGCTATGTCGGCCACGACCGGATTCTACGTCAGTTGTTGAAACCAGCGATTACACTCACGCCGCAGGCAAAAGGAATTGAGTCTACCCGCGTTCCATGCATTGACAGCTCTTGGTGGGCCCGCCTGGATTCGAACCAGGAACCAACAGATTATGAGTCTGCTGCTCTAACCGTTGAGCTACGGGCCCCCGCTTCCATATCTTACACATTCACCGCAAGACCTTGCCGCTGGAATCGATGGAGAGCCGGGCGTCCCCGCCCGGCCACGATGCTGTCAGCATAGCGGAGACGGGCGAGGACGCCGTTCCTCCATCGCATGACTCACGGCACCGGTGCGCCAGCGTCCGCCAGCGCTTCAATCTCGCGTTCGAGAGCCTCAAATTGGGCAGCGCTCCAATTGAGCTTTTCATCATAACGCTCGACCCGGCAATCGGCGAATGAGATGGCAATGCCCACTAGATCGCCGAGCCGATCTTCGATCTCGCGGCGATAGGATTCGTCCAGGCTGAGGCGGTCGATGTCGATAACCAGATGGCATTGCGGCTCGCCGAGCCGTCTCGCTAGAAGCCACATGAAATAGAAGATGAAGTACAGCCGGCGCAAGACTGTCTCATCCACAAGCTTTCCCCGGAAGGCCTCGCGCAGCCCGGAGGACTCGAGCAATGCCGGCAATTCAATCGCTGCCAGCAGCGGCGCGAAGGCCGGCGCTTCCATATTGTGGCGGAGAATGACCACGCCGCGTTGCAGGAAATAAGGATTGCCCTGCACGGCTTGCCGCAACATCGACAGAAACTGCCGGCGCGGCTCGCGGCGGATGAAGATATGCGCGCCGGGCATCCGGGCGCGGAACCAGCCCACCCTCAAATCGGTGCGCACGAAGCCGTAAACCGGACGCCGCCCGAGCCGCCCGGCCAGTTTCGCCAAATCGTTCAGATAGGCTTCCAACTCCGGCAAAGAGTCATCGCTCGTGGCGCAGTATCGCCCAAAGGTGAGATGGGCGGGGAAGCCTGGTATGCCACCGCCCGGGCCGACTCGATCGATCAAGGGACGATACTCCTCCAGATACGGCGCTTCGAGTGCTGGGTGATTGGCAAAGGACCAGGGGACGAAGCGATCGATAACTTCCGCCGTCAAAGTGAATAGATGTTCGTTGAGCGGCTCGAAATAACAGTAAGTATCGGGCCGCTGCCGGAACTTAGCCCAGACATAGGTGCTCGACGCGCGCCAACTCGAATGCAGAAAGATCGCCTCCTCGACCATCTCGCGCCTCCGATCTTCTGTTCTCCGATCCGTAGTGAATAATTATCGCGGGGCCGCCGTCGAATCCTTCGATCCTGTCACTCCATAGAAGCGCGAGGCGTGGTTGCCCACGAATTCATAAGGACCCCAGTGGGTCAGCTTGCTCGCGGCATCGAGCCATATCTCGCCGCCGATCCGCCGCCAGCGCAGACAAAAAGAGTAATCCTCGCTCAAATAGGTGCCAGTCTCGGGGTCGATGATGCAATCGAAGAGGGCAAAGAGATTGGAACTCGGCGCCGCCTCGCGCCGCGAGCCTGACATGGGCAGGCTATGCACGCGGCTGAAATGAGTTTCGGGAAAGGCGGCAATCATCTTCTCCAACGCGCTGCGGCGGATCATCTGAAAACCGCCGCCCGCATAAATTCCGGTGACAAAGTCGCCCTCCTGCTTACGCTCGGCTTCGGGGCAAAAGGTCCCAACATAGGACAAGGCAGCCTGCCGCACGCTTTCTCCGCGCTCGACACAGCGTTGCGGGATGAAATCCCAATCGATCGACTTGAGCGGGTACAGCGCCCCGGTAAAGTCCCTATCAAACCTCAGCAGCCGCTCAACCTGCTGCGGCTCGAAACTGATATCGGCATCGACAAACAGCAGATGCGTAGCTGCCGTATTGTCCAAAAAGGCTCCGACCAGGGTGCTGCGGGCGCGCGAGATCAGGGCGTCATAGCCCAGCATCGATAGCGACACGTCGAACTCGGCCGATTTTGCGTAGCTCATGAGCCGTATCACCGACAGCATGTAATTCTGCGAAACCATGCCACCAAAGCATGGCGTTGCGATGAGAATCAATGGCTGGGACATGGTCTCTCCGGCAAACTTGTGTGGCGCGGTGCGCCTTCCACTTCGTTCCGTGCAGCGTCTTTACCGCCAAAGCTGGCGGATGCGCGGAAGGTCCATTACCATCGTTACGCGCACGCGCGGCAGCATCAAGGTATGATTACGCGAGGAAAGCACCCGAAATGAAAAAGCTACGCTTCCTGCTCTCGCTCACCAACGACGACAACGATTACCAGATTGAGCAGACCTCCGCCGCCCAGCAGGCAGCCAACAAACTAGGCGTTGACCTCAAGATTGTTTATGCCAGCAATGATGGCATCGTGCAGGGCCAGCAACTGCTGTCCGGCATCCAGTCGACAACCGCGCCGCGACCCGACGCCATCATCTTCGAACCGGCCGGATCTACCGCGCATCCTCAGATTGCGCGCGCCGCCGCCGCCGCTGGCATTGGAGTCGTACTGCTGAATCGCGACGCCGACTACATCGCCGAACTCCGCCGCGTTTTCCATGTGCCCACGTTTGCCATCACCTCGGACCATGANNGTCATGAAGGCGCAGTGGACCGAGGCGAGCGCCTACAAAGCGGTCATCTCGTTTCTCCGTCTTTCCACTTCGCGCCAGGCGCGAATTGAAGCCGTTTGCGCGCAGGACGATTCCATGGCCATGGGAGCGCGCAAAGCTTTCGAAGAATGCC
>PMMJ01000269.1:0-19173 GCA_003162255.1 Acidobacteriaceae bacterium
CCGATGGCGTCGCGGTTGCTCTTTGTGCCTCGCAGGTGGAAGGCAATGGACGGTGGCAGGTTATCCATGACGTTCTTCAAGACCCGCAACTGCGGACCGTTGCGGTTCTTCAGAAACACTTCCTGACGTCCGTCATGGTCGAAGTCCGCGAGCGCAAACGCCCGGCCGTCTTCCAAAAAGTCCAGTCCCACCACGGCCGAAATATCGGAGAACGTTCCATCGCCATTGTTCGCGTAGAAAATATTTCGCTCGTAGCCGCTCCACGAGCCATCCGCCCGGATTAATTCGTTAATCGNNAGTCGTGAGAGGGCTTGGGCTCGTCGGGCGAAAGGGCAACGACCTGACGCCAGAAAAAACTGTTCAGGTCCTCATCTTTATCCTTATCCTTGCGCGAGGGGCCGGTAACCATGCCATTGGCGATGTAGAGATCGGAAAAACCATCATGATCGAAATCCCACGCCTGGCTCGACCACGCCCAGCGCCCGATTCCGACGCCGGCAGAGCGCGTTGTATCTTCGAAAGTAGTGCCGCCATTTCGAAATAGCGAATTGCCCATGGCGTGCCGGTGATAGAACGCTCGCGTCTTCTGGGGTGCGTCTTTCTTGAAGACATCCTGCATCGAAATGCGCTCGCCCGCCGCCGTCCACATGTCCGCTACGTAGAGGTCTTCCGCGCCATCATTGTCGTAGTCGAACCAGCAGACACTCATGCCCGCGCCGACGTCTTCCACCTGGGCTCGCGGGGCGATGTCAGTAAAAGTTCCGTTGCCGTTGTTGCGATAAAGATTTTTCCGCCCGAAATCATTTACCACGTAAAGATCGGGCCAGCCATCGCGGTTGAAATCGGCCCAGCCGCAAGCAAAGCTGTAGCGCGTGTTGTTTTGGTTGAGACCGGTCTCGGCAGTTACATCGCGAAATGTGCCGTCGCGGTGGTTGCGCATCATGAAGTTAGGAGGCCCGTTGTCGGCGTCATAATAAGGAGACGGATACTTGTATTGGTCCGTGCCCTGGTAATAGACGTAGAGGCAGAAGTAGATATCGAGCCAGCCGTCGCGGTCGTAATCGGCCACCGCTGCGCTGGTAAACGTTCCTTGCGGAGGCGTAGCGAACTGAAACGCATTCGCCTTCTGGCGAAACTTGCCGCCGCCTTCATTCAGGAACAACATCGGGCCGTTTGCCCGCACGACGATCAAGTCCTGCCGTCCGTCGTTGTCGACATCGACAAGAAGCGCGCACGCGGTGTTTTCGATGACGCCGACGCCCGATGTTTCCGTGATGTCCTCAAAGGTTCCGTCGCCTCGATTTCTATAGAGCCGGTTCGGAACGCCGCCGGGCTGGCACAGATAGAAGTCGTCAAATCCGTCGCCATCGATGTCGCCAATCGAAACGCCGTTGTGGCCGTAGATATCGATGCCGCAAGCGCCGTCGAGCACCGTCCGCCAGTAGTCCGTTCCATGCACGAGCTGCGAGGAATAGGAAGGATTGCCCCCGAGCGCCGCAGCCGCGATGTCGACATAGCCGGGGNNAAAGCCGGGGCCAGCGGAACGGCTCTGCGTCTCATCCAGCGCCTGCCAGTTCAGCACGCGGAACTCGCCCGGCCCTGAGGGCTCCACCGATCGTTCCCCCGATCGCTCCAATGCCCGTTCCCAAGTAAGCTGCCAGTAACCCACGCGTTGTTCACGATAGAAGCCGTGGCCCGTGGCGACCAGTTCATATCGGATGCGCGTCTGTATCTGACCCGGAGATAGGGGCGCGGCTGGCATGGAGCCGGCATCAATACTCGTCACCTGAAATTCAGCCGTAAGAATCTTCGAAAAGCCACTCAGGGCAGCACGCAGTTCCTGCAGAAATGCGTCGCGCCCAAGCGCAGTCTCCCGCTTGAATGTATTGCGGCGGACTTCAATCGAGGAGCCTGGGCGCACAACACGGGATTCAGCAGGCCGTAGAGAAGATCCCAAGAAATTCGGCGAGAGAGCCTTCCCGATCGCTTCCACATCTTGTGGAGAAAGCAACAGGCCCGAACTCCACTGCGCCAGGATGGCGGCGATCTGGTCGGCGTATTTTTCAGTGACAAAATCATCAAGGCCGGCCTGCGTTTTAAGGAGCAAGGACTCGAGGGGACGGGGCATCCTATAGTGAGGATGCAGGTGGTATTCAGGACTTGATGATTCTGCGCCGGCAGATTGAAAAGCGTAGGGGGACGGCCAGCCGAGGCCGCGCAACCCTGCGGGAATCAGCGCCGCCGATGCTCCCTGACAGCACCGAATCAAGAAGTCGCGCCGGTGAATGTCCACGGGGCCCGGAGCGGCAGAATTCCGCATCTTCTCTGCTCGACTCAGAACGATGTCTCCCGAATAGCCACGTGTGGCCTGAAATTAACACCCACCCACGCGACCGTCAAGGTCGACGGCTATAATGATGCGGTCGTTAATGAGCTAGTCATTGACGTACAAATAAAGACGTACGAATAGAGACGCGCGAACAAAGACATGCAGACCAAACACGACCTGCGTTGGCCGACCTTGACTGGCAGTCCGGTGCTCGACAGTATTTATCCCGTCATCGAACGCTCCCGCGATGTGCAAACCAACGTCGCCAAAATCGTCGAAGTCGCCGGTTGGATGGCATACGAAGAGCTGCCTATACCCGACTACGCGCTGCCCTTCGACATCGGAGCAGGCAACGTCGACGAGACCATCGATTTCATTCTCACGGCTGCCTGCATCGATACCGCCTTCACCGATTTCTTCAGCCACATTAAATTCCAGGTGGATTACGCCGGCCGCCACTGGTCGGACTCCGACGCGCTGTTCGCGTGCATGAAGCGCGCCTTGGACAAAGGCATCCCCATCCTCGACGGCGCGGTTCTGGCAAAGGTTACGCAAGCGGAAATGGAAACGCTGTTCGCCGGCAACATCGAACTGCCCATGCTCGACGAAAAGACGCAGATCTTAAATCAGGTTGGAACCGTGCTAGCCCGGCAGTACAGCGGCCGTTTTCACAACTTCGTTGCATCCTGCTCACCGAGGCTTTACGACGACGGCAGCGGCCTGGTGGATAGGCTCATCTACGACTTCCCGCGCTTTCGCGACGTTAGCCTCTACGGCGGACACACCGTTAAGTTCTACAAACTGCCCCAGCTCGCGATCTGGTTTCTGTACACCAGCCTGAGGAAGACGGAGGAGTTCCCGCTGGAAGATTTGGAAGCGATGTCTGCCTTTGCCGACTACATCGTTCCGGTCGCGCTCCGGCTGCTCGGAATCACCAGCTATTCCGCCGAACTCGAAAATGCCATCAATTCCCACCAGGTGATTCCGCATGACAGCCCGCGGGAAGTTGAGATTCGAGCGCATTGCATCTATGCCACCGCCTTGTTGGCCGAGGAGATCAATCAACTGCGTCCCTCCGATCAGCAAGTCGTCATCCCGCAGATCGACGCGCGCCTTTGGACCCACTATCACACCACGTGGTGGCCTCATCATCTAACGAAGACGATCATGTACTGACGCTAGCTGCGAAAATCTCTGCGGTCAAAGCCGGTCAGGCGTTACAATTGCCAACTTGGTTTGCAACGACATTGATTTGGCTATGAAAACGACAAAGATCCCTACTGCCACGCGCGAACGCCTGCTCCGTTCCGCGCGCAAAGTAATGAAGAACGCCTACGCGCCTTTTTCCAACTTTAGAGTCGGCGCGGCCATCCTCACTGCGAAAGGCCAAGTCTTCACCGGATGCAATGTCGAAAACTCTTCTTACGGAATGACCAACTGCGCCGAACGTACCGCGATTTTTTCGGCGATCGCCAAGAGCGGCCCTGAACTTGAGATTGCAGCGGTCGCCGTCATCGGCTCTCCGGATAACAATCACGAAGTTCCGTGCTCGCCGTGCGGCGCCTGCCGTCAGGTCATCTATGAATTCGGGCCGCGCGCCCTCGTTTTCTACCAGGGCAAAAAGGGACCGAAGCAAAGTCTCATCGCCGATCTCTTGCCGGAGGGTTTTCGCCTCAAGTGAGCCAGCTCAGTGTTTCGCAATCCACGTTTCGCGTCATTGATCTCATCCGCAAAAAGCGCGATGGCGGCGCATTATCCGCCACTGAAATCGAATACCTCATTGAAGGCTGCACTAAAGATGGCGGCAGTATCCCCGATTACCAGATGGCGGCGTGGCTCATGGCAGTCGTGCTGCGCGGAATGACGCGTGGGGAAACCGCCGCCCTCACGCAGGCCATGCTGCATTCCGGAGAAGTCCTCGATCTCAGCTTCCTGCCTGCAAAAAAAGTGGACAAGCATTCCACTGGCGGCGTCGGCGACAAGACCTCGCTCGTGCTTGCCCCGCTGGTGGCTGCCGGCGGCCTGTTCGTCCCCATGATTAGCGGCCGCGGATTGGGCCACACCGGAGGCACGCTCGACAAACTCGAATCCATTCCTGGATTTCGCGTCGGCCTGACCGTGCCCGAATTCCATCGCGTTCTCAAAGCCTGCGGATGTTGCATGATTGGCCAGACCGAGAAGGTCGCTCCCGCGGACCGCAAGCTGTACGCGCTGCGCGACGTTACCGGCACCGTCGAGAGTCCGTATCTCATCTGCGCCTCGATCATGAGCAAGAAACTCGCCGAAGGCACCGACGCGCTGGTGCTCGATGTGAAGACCGGCTCGGGGGCTTTTATGAAGAAGGAGGAAGACGCCGTCTTCCTCGCCGAACTGATGGTCGAAACCGGCGAGCGCATGGGCAAACAGATGGTCGCGCTCATCACCGACATGAACCAGCCGCTCGGCTGCATGGTGGGCAACGCGCTCGAAGTGCGGGAATGCATCGACGTACTACACGGCGGAGGCCCAGAAGATCTGCGCGATCTGTGCCACGACTTGGCGGCATGGATGTTCTTTCTCGGCGGCGCGTCCAAGACGGTGGCCGATGGCAAGCGGCTCTCCGAGCAAATCATCGCCTCCGGCCAGGCCTTCGAGAGGTTCCGCCATATGGTCGAGTTGCAGGGAGGCGATATCAGCGTGATCGACGATCCGACGCGCCTCCCCAGCGCCGATCACCGCGTCGATGTGCCGAGTCCCCAAGCCGGATACGTGACGTCCATTCTGTGCGAACAGGTCGGCACGGCCTGCGTCATCCTGGGCGGAGGCCGCGAACGCAAAGAGGATTCGGTCGATCCGGCCGTGGGCATCGTCGTTTATAAAAAGACGGGCGACAAAGTTTCCGTCGGCGAGCCGCTCTGCACTATTCACTGCCACTCCGATGCACAGGCCGCGCGCGCAAAAACATTACTCGAAGAGAGCTATCAAATCGCAGCCGCTCCGCCCGCGCACAAATCGTCGTTGGTTCATCGCGTGATTTACAAAGGGGAACACTGATTCACAGGGGACAAAGATGGGACGTTTTACTGGCATTCTCGGTCTACTCACCATGCTGGGCCTGGCCTACGCCTTCTCCACGAACCGGCGCGCCATTCGCCTGAAGACGGTGGCCTGGGGGCTTGGGCTGCAGGTTGTGTTCGCCATTTTTGTTCTGAAAATTGACCTCGGCCGCACGCTTTTTCAAAAGGCCGGAGACGCGGTATCCCGGCTTCTAGGCTACGCCTTCGCCGGCTCGCAATTTGTCTTTGGAGATCTCGGTAAGCAGGGCTCGCACTTCGGTTTTTATTTTGCATTTCAGGTTTTGCCGACGGTGATCTTCATCTGCGCACTCTTCGCGGTACTCTATTACCTCGGCGTCATGCAGCTGGTAATCAAGGCCGCTGCGTGGCTGATGATCCGGTTGATGGGGGTGAGCGGCGCGGAGTCATTGAATGTGGCCGCCAGCATTTTCATGGGCCAGACCGAGGCGCCACAGACGATTCGGCCGTTCCTGTCCGACCTCACATATTCGGAGTTGATGACGGTAATGACGAGTGGCATGGCGCACGTTTCCGGCAGCATCATGGCGGCTTACATCGCCTTCGGGATCGAGCCCAAACACCTGCTGAGCGCTGTCATCATGACCGCTCCCGGCACGCTGGTGATGGCGAAGATGTTGGTGCCCGAAACCGAAGTGCCCCGAACCGCGGGCCGCGTGGTAATGAGTGAAGAAGAAGTAGAGGTGGAGAAAAATGAAAACCTGCTGGGCGCCATCGCGCGCGGCACCACGGATGGTTTGCACATGGCGCTGAACATCGCCGCCATGCTGATCTCGTTTCTGGCGTTAATCGCATTGTTCGATGGAATCATGGGCGGAATTCACGCCCACATCGCGTGGTTTCCCTCGAGCCTCGAGGCCATACTCGGCGCGTTGTTTGCTCCCATCGCATGGGTGATTGGAGTCCCCTGGCATGATTGCCGTCTGATTGGCAATCTTCTTGGCGTACGCATGGTGCTGAATGAACTGGTGGCATTCTCCATGCTCGGACCACAAAAGGCCATCCTTGATCCGCGTTCGTTCACCATCGCGACTTTCGCGCTTTGCGGTTTTGCCAACTTCAGTTCCATCGGAATTCAAATGGGCGGCATCGGCGCTCTCGCTCCAAATAAACGAGGAGATTTGGCAAAACTCGGCATTCGCGCCATGCTGGCCGGAACCATGGCCAATCTGATGTCGGCTTCGATTGCCGGCATGCTTCTGTGACCGATACCGATGGAGAGCCGGGCGTCCCCGCCCGGCCAGGATGCTGTCAGGGACAAACAAGACGGGCAGGACGCCCGTACCTCCACAAGTTCTCAGCAAAGCTTTAACTGAAAGCTGATGGCTGACAGCTGACAGCTAGTTCCATCGCGCCTTCGAAGCCCGCCGCAGGCCAGGCAGAACCGCTTCGAGATAGCCAACCACCGCCTCCAGACGCTTCGCTTCCGACAGCGTCGAGAGCAGGCTCTGCTTGAAGTCGAGATCGAGCGGCAGCGATCCCGCGAGCAAAAAAGAAAGATTGCCGCCATGCTCGTCGGGCCCGGAGGGTTCTGTCCCGGCGAGTTTCGCGATCTCCGCGTGCAACCGCACGGCCTGCGTCACCATCTCCGTAGCCGGCCTGCCCGGTTCGTCTTCCACCACCGAAATCTCGGCTTGCAAAAACGATCGGTCTTCGTTCACCTGGATCACCTCAAATCGCTCCACTCCGCGCGTCAGGATGTCCATGCGCCCATCGTCATACTTCTTGGTAACGGACATGATCTCGGCCGTGCAGCCGATGTCGGCGACTCCGTCGGAAGACGCTCGCACCACCCCAAACGGCTTTTTCTGTTCCAGGCATTCCGCAATCATCTCCTTATACCGCGGCTCGAAGATATGCAGCGGCAGCGGAACGCCAGGAAGCAGCACCAGTTCGAGCGGAAAAATGGGCAACAGCGAACTCAAAGCGCCTCCAGTTGCAGACGATTTTACGCCACTGGGGAAGCTCTCAGCTGTCAGCTATCAGTAAAAACGGGCGACTGTTGGCCTTTACTGAAAGCTGAAAGCTGATGGCTGAGAGCTGTCGTTTGACTTGCTCGCCGTCCACGCGATAAAAGAGTCGCCATGGAAATGGACGGAAAAGTCGTGGTCATCACCGGAGCTTCCATGGGAATTGGGGAAGCCATTGCCAAAGTTTTTGCCGACAAGGGCGCCAGCGTCGTGTTGCTGTCGCGCGACGCCAGCCGCGCCGAGGCCGCCCGCCACCGTGTCGGCCACACCGACCGCACCCTAGCCCTGGCCTGCGATGTGCGCCATCGCGAAGAAGTCGACCGCGCGCTAGCCCTAACGCTGCAACACTTCAATCGCGTGGACGTGTGGGTCAATAACGCGGGCGTCGGCATCCGCGACTCGGTCGCCGACGTGGAGATGCCCGCACTCCGCGAATTGTTCGAAACCAATTTCTTCGGCACCATCGTCTGCCTGCAGGCCGTAGTGCCCGCCCTGCGCGAAGCCGGCGGCGGGACGATCATCAACATCTCCAGCGTTGCCGGACACATTCCGGTGCCGTTTATGACTCTGTACTCCGCCAGCAAATTTGCCCTGAACGCTCTCGGAAAAGGTGCCCGGCTGGAGTTGCAGCGCGACCACATCAACGTGCTCACCGTCTGCCCCGGCTACGTGCGCACCGATTTCGGCGAGCATGTGGTGGCCAATCGGCGGGGCACCGTCCGCCCGAAATCTGTTCAAGGCATCACGGCGGAGCGCGTGGCGCAAGCCGCCTATCGTGGATATCGCAAAAGGAAGCGCGAGGTCATCGTCCCCTGGACCATGATCCCCGTCATAAAGCTGTACCAGTTGTTTCCAGGATTAGTCGAGTGGGCAATGGCCAAAGCCATGCGCAATTCACGCTAGGTCTCTGACCGCTTGTCTTTGTTCCAAGAGTGGGTGCCCCAGGTCTCGATTTTGAGACCTGGGAGACCACAACGCTTCAAGTGCAAATTCACGCGGTCAGAGACCTGGTACCGTGATCGTGCGATTGTCAATAATCTCGATGCAAACGTGCTGGTGGAGTGCCGGGCGTCCTCGCCCGGCCACGATGCTGTCGCGGACACACAGGGGCGAGACGCCCCTCGCTCCGCCGCCGCAGTACGAACAAGAACCGATAGCAAGAACCTCGATAGTAAAGAAAAGTAAATCCTGCAAACTATCCGACGCGAGCCGCATCGAATGAAATAGGCAGAACTGCAGTCTTCCACCCCCTGCGAAGGGCCGTTTGCACGGCGGCTCTGGGGGTGGAAGCTGCCGTTAATCTTTCTGTTCCCCTTTTCGTTAGAATAGGGCTATGAGATTCCAGTCCCGACCTGCGCGGATGTTGTCCCCCTTGCTTCTTCCTCTGGCCGCACTGTTTAGCGTCTTGTTGCCTGTCATCGCATTGTCTCAGGCTACTGCCGCGCAGGAAGGCCCTCTCGACAAGACCGAGCCCAAGGGAATCACGGTCGAGGAGATCATCAAGCGCTTCGCCACCAAGGAGAAAGAGTTCCAGGAAGCGCGCGATCAGTACACCTTCCGGCAGGACGTCAAGGTCATGACGCTCGACGGCGATACCCCGGACGGCTACTACCAGCAAGTGTTCGACGTGACCTTCGACGACAAGGGACACAAGATCAAGAACGTGGTCTTTGCCCCGCAGCCCACGCTGCAACGCATCATGATGACCGAGGAAGACTTCGACGACATCGAGAACCGCCTCCCNNCCCAAGCAGATCGTCGGCAAGAAGCGCTATTTCCAGGGCCGAATCTGGGTGGACGACCACGATTATCAGATCGTGGAAACTTATGGCAAGACCGTACCCGATATCCGGAAGAAGAAGAACAGCGAGAACCTGTTCCCCAAGTTCACTACCTGGCGCGAACAGATCGACGGCCAGTACTGGTTCCCCACCTACACCCGCGCCGAGGATACGCTGAAGTTCTCCATGGGAGATGTAAAGATCCGCGAGATCATCAAGTACACGAACTATCGCCGCTTCGGATCAAAATCGAAGATCACCTACGAAGGCCAGGAAGTGCAGAAGTCGGAACCGAAGCCAGGCGATCAAAAGCCGCCCGATCCACCCAAGCCGCAGTAGAGCCAGGTTTCAAAGTTTCAAGGTTTCAGAGTGCAGACCCCTCACGTCACGCAGTTTTTTGCTTAAGGAGTCGAGCAGTCGATCCAGCAGACCGAGCACCTGGTACGACTCCCTCTCTAGCGCTTCATAGGCGGGCCGCTCCAGAAAACCGAGGTCCAGAGCGATCACCAATTGCCGGGTGCCCCACGCATCGCAGAAAACGCGATGAGCGGGGCACCCGGCGCAATGCTTACTGAGAGCTGAGAGCTGACAGCCGAGAGCTAATAGAACAGATACTTCCTCCACTTATCGTCCGAGTGTCCCATCAGCCGCATGATATGCCGGCTGGTGTGGAGATTGAACGACCGTGGTTCGCGCGCCGGCTTCATATTCGCTTCATGAGGAAGCTGATTGCCTTTGCGGCGGTTGCAGGGATGGCAGCAGGCGACAAGGTTCTCCCAGGTGGAGAGCCCGCCGCGCGAACGCGGAATCACGTGGTCGAGCGTAAGTTCGCTGGAGGGAAGCGTGGTGCTGCAATACTGGCAAGTGTTGCGGTCGCGCAGCAGAATATTTTTCCGCGACAGCGCCCGTGACTGATGCGGAATGCGGCGATACTCCAGCAGCCGGATCACCGATGGCACACGCATGGCCACGCGGGCGGCGTGCAGAAAGTGTCCGTTTTCTTCCTCGGTCATCGCGACGCCCTTCAGCACCAGCACGATCGCGCGCCGCGCCGCACAAACATTGATCGGCTCATAAGAGGCGTTCAGCACCAGCACCGGCTGATGCAGCGCGTAGCTATCGCTTTCCAGGTGCACGCCCGAGACGAGCATCGACGCCGGAAGATGCGACCGCATGGTGCCAGCGAAATTGTGCAAGCGCAACGACATGAATTCTACCCGTGAGCCGCCATGCCCACGCGCTCTTCACTCCCCACCGACAGGTCCTCCGGCATGGCGATGACACCCGAGATTTTCAGCGTCCGTGCGACCGTCGCCACCCAAACCCCCGCCGCTCCCGCGCGTAGAAGAACCCGCGCGCACTCCGAGGCCGTAGTCCCCGTGGTATAGACATCATCGACCAATAAGATGTCGCGGTTCAATATTCGCGTTGGATCGCTCACCGCAAAAGCGCCCCGCAAGTTCTCGCGCCGCTGATGACGAGTCAGGCCAATCTGGCTTCCCGTCTCGCGGCGCCGCACCAGAACTCCCGTGCACAGATCAAATCTGTTCGGACGCGCCAGTTGCTTCAGCGCGCATCGCGCAATCATCTCAGCCTGGTTGAATCCGCGCTGGGCTTTCTTACGCGCATGCAGCGGAACCGGAATCACCATGATTGTGTTAGAGGTGGTCCCAGACGAGGTCGTCTCCACCGTCATCTTCTGTTCCAGTCCGGCAATCGTCCCCGCCAGCACGCGCCCCAGAACCACCGCCGCCGGACGCACTTGCTGGAACTTGAGCAAATGGATCAGCTCGCGCAATTCGCCGTCATAGCTGCCGTAGGCGACCGCCCGCTCAAACGGAGGGTCCGCACGCTGACAGAGCTGGCACCGCGTTTCCCCGTGAACCGCCTCTTCGCAATCCGCTTGTCCGCACTCCACGCAGACTGGAAAGTGCAAAGCTTCTCCGCAGACCGTGCAGTACGATCCCTGCAGCGGCCGCAGCGCGGTCAGACAGGTTTCACAAACCGGAAGGCGGGAGACTCGAAGCAGCGGAAAACCACAGATACGGCAGTCGGCAGGGAAAAAAGTGAAGAATAAAGTCGCAAGAGCGCTCTCGGTAAAGCCGGCGAGTGTACCATCCGCCGCTTGGCCCTGGGCAGCCCGTATTCGAAACCCGGTACTGCTACTGCTGAAGACGGCCTCCGCGCCCGGCATGCCGACGACGCTTTCGCCAGGCTACACTACGCCAGTATAGCCGCGGCACACACCCTATGCAACGCGGCCATCGGACGTCGAACCGTCCGCTGGTTGACTCTCCGTCTGCTTGCGCTCTGGCTGAGGCCGTTCCAGCACTGGAATCGTCCATAAGACGTAGCTTCGGTGAAAGCAATGCTCACACCGAACCGGTCGCAGCAACAAGAATGGAAGCACATATTTTTCAAAGAAACCCCGAGGCCGGGAGCGATACGCCACTTCTCCCCCACATCCACGGCAGAAGAATTCTTCGAAAAACTGGCTCCCCGAGGGTCTGGAGAGGGGAGTCAAGGAAATACCTCCTCACAATTAGGAGTATTCTAACCCGGCTAAAGATGCACAGTTGCCACAAAAAAATCGGGTGGTGGCTCAGTTTCGCGATGCAGGCGATAAGAGGCTGAACCACCAAGGACACGAAGTATCACTAAGGCCTTCGGTCTCAGATATTTCCTTCGTGTGCCCTTCGTGGCCTTTGTGGTTAGCGGTTTCGCAAACTGAGCTACTAGAAATCGGATAGAGAGCGAAGTCCCGCTCACCAGCCAGTTCGACGAGATGGCTGCACTTGTAAACCAGCCTTGCGGCGTGTTAAGGTGCGCGGTCCTGCTACTCTGAATCGGCAATGAATCCCTAATAACGACGAGGACCCCATGAGCACTCCCGCGGCGAATACTGAAGCCCCCCGCAAGCATCGCCCCTATGTTCCAGAATCGATGGAGATGAAGGAATTCACCTTCCGGGCCGTACTCATCGGCCTGTTCCTGACTGCCCTCTTAGGATCGGCCAACGCGTACCTGGGTCTTAAGGCGGGAATGACCATTGCCGCGACCTATCCGGCCGCCGTCATCTCGATGGCACTGCTCCGCTTGATGAAAGGTTCGCTGCTCGAAGAAAACATCGCGCGAACCGTGGGCTCGATCGGCGAGTCCGTAGCCGCAGGCGCCATATTCACCATCCCTGCCTTTGTCATGGCCGGCCTGTGGCCGACACTTGTCCCCAGCGTCCGCACACCCGAATATTGGAAATCCGTTGCCCTGATGATGATCGGCGGCACACTCGGCATTCTCTTCGTGACCCTTCTGCGCCGGGTGATGGTCGAGGATCCCGATCTCCCATTCCCCGAGTCCGTGGCCGCCTCCGAGATTCACAAAGCCGGACAGCAGGGAGCCAAAGCCGCCAAGATTCTATTTGCCAACATGGGCTTCGGCGCGTTCATGTATCTGCTGGGAGCGGTCAATGTTTTCAATCCCAACAACACTTTCCCGGTGAAGATCAGCGACCTCGGAAAGAAGTTGCTGCTCCGCACCAGCACCAATCCAAACGTAGCCACCACGATTACCGGTGGCGCCACCTTGTTAACCGCGCCCGACATTAGTCCTGCCTATCTCGGAGTGGGATATATCATCGGCCCCAGACTCGCCGCCCTGAACTTCGCCGGAGGCTTGCTGGCCTGGGGCCTGCTCGTTCCACTCCTAACCTTCACCCTCGGTCCCTACATCCAGGCCTCGATGCCGCAGGGACAAACCATCGCCTGGCCTCTATTGGCGCAAGCCATCTACTTTTCGATTGTGCGCCCGATCGCGGTCGGCGGAATGCTAGTGGGCGCCTCCTACACCTTGTTCAAGATGCGAAAGCAGTTGGCGCTCGGCATGGGCCGTGCCGTCTCCGATCTGAAAAAGTCGGCGGCGGTGCACGCTGCCACAAATCGCACCGAGCGGGATTTGCCCGCCAAGGCAGTGTTCGCCGGTGTTGCCGTCGTATTCGTGGCCATGATTCTGCTCTACCACTACTTCATCAGCGGAGCTGGCACGCTTTCCAGTTCTCGTGTATTATCCGGCGCCCTCGTCGCGGCTGGCGTGATGATCATCGTCGGATTTTTCTTTGCCGCCGTTTCCGGCAACCTGGTCGGAATGATCGGCTCGTCAAACAATCCCGTTTCCGGACTCACGCTCTGCACGCTGGTGATTGCAGCACTGCTCATGGTCGCGCTGGGCGTTTCTGGAACTGGCGGAGTCGCTGCCGTACTTGGAGTAGCAGCTGTGGTGTGCGTTTCATCCGCTGTAGCGGGTGAGATGTTGCAAGACCTGAAAGTCGGACACATTCTCGGTGGCACGCCCTCCAAGATGCAAATCGGAGATATTCTCGGCATCGTAGTGGCCTCCCTAGTCCTGTTCTTCCCGGTCGCGATCCTTGCCAGGGCGTACACCTTCGGCAGCCCAGCGCTCCCAGCCCCGCAGGCGGGATTAATGGCCATGCTCTCCAAAGGAATCGTGGGCGGAGACATGGCGTGGCCGCTGGTGATCGTCGGCATCCTGCTCGGACTGGCGATGATCATGATCGAGGTGAAGAGCGTAATGCTCTTCGCCGTCGGCATGTATCTGCCGCTGGGCACAACTTTTGCCATTTTCATCGGAGGCGTGATTCGCTGGCTCACCGACAACCTGCGCGACCGTCGCGGCTTGAACGATGCGCAGAAAGCGCGGGTAGAAAACGCCGGCGTCCTGACGGCCTCAGGTCTGATCGCAGGCGAAGCGCTGTGCGGCCTGCTCATCGCGGGCCTGGTAGGCTCTGGCCACGACGTAACCCTATTCAAGTGGACTCCGCCATTCTTGCTGGCGCTAGGCGCGCTAGCCGTGTTGGCCATCGTCATGATCCGAGTCCCGCTAGCGAACGCCGGCAGGCCCGAAGATCCAGCCCCGCCAACCGCGATTATGTGAGGTCGGAGTTCTTAACCACGAAAGACACGAAGGTTCACGATGGAAGCCAGTTCAGCAGAGATTCTCCTTCGTGATACTTTGTGTCCTTCGTGGTTTTCGCTTTATGTCGATTGCGGAAAGAATTGCCCACGTGCGAGAGCGAATCGCGGCAGCCGCGCGCCGAGCAGCCCGCCATCCGGAAGAAATCGCACTGATGGCTGTGAGCAAGACATTTCCCGCCGAACGCATCCGCGAGGCCTACGCGGCCGGCCTGCGCGTTTTCGGCGAGAACAGGGTGCAGGAGTTTGCCGCGAAGGCGGATGCGTTGCGCGACTTGCCGGACGCCGAATGGCACCTGATCGGACATCTGCAATCGAACAAAGCCGCCAAAGCGGCGGAATTATTTGACGCGATAGATTCCGTCGACTCCGTGCGCATGGCGGAGAAACTCAATGCACTCGCCGAAAGCGCGGGCAAGACGTTGCCCGTCCTGATCGAGATCAACGTAGGTGGCGAGCAGGCAAAAAGCGGAGTCGCATCAGCCTCAGCCGAACTCGATCAAATCCTGCAAAGCGCGCCGCGCTGGCGAAATCTGAAAATTCAAGGCCTGATGACCGTCCCGCCCTACACCGAAGATCCCGAGGGCTCGCGCCCCTATTTCCGCCAACTCCGTAATATTCGAGACAGCATAGCCGCGCGCAACCTGCCGCAAGTCGGCACCACAGTCCTTTCCATGGGCATGTCGCACGATTTCGAAGTAGCAATAGAAGAAGGAGCAACCTGCGTGCGCGTAGGCACAGCGGTCTTCGGGGAG
Source organism: Acidobacteriaceae bacterium (assembly GCA_003162255.1). Taxonomy (GTDB): domain Bacteria; phylum Acidobacteriota; class Terriglobia; order Terriglobales; family Acidobacteriaceae; genus Acidiflorens. The sequence goes on from PMMJ01000269.1 coordinate 14,895, forward strand.
AGAGGGAAGCCTTAAACGCAGACGAAGCAAGGGGCGCAAATGGAAACTACGGCTGCAAAGCAGTTTCTTATTTCAAGGGTCATCGAGGAGGCCAAGCTTGAGCAAGTCGGCCTCTCGGAAGTCGAGAGGAAGATGCTCTACTTCACCGAAGTGCATCCTTCGCTTCCTGACATCTACGAAGTCAACGCCGAGTTCGAACGCGACTATGACAGCGACATGTACGAAGCTAAGATAGCGTCACTTCTAAGGAACGCCCGCGACCGTGATCGCCAATCATCCCCAAGCCGGGAACCAGAATGGACAGATGCGCTCGAGGCACTGAAAAAGGAGGATCACTATATCTTGGTCATGGTCGGGCAGGCGTTCGGAGTTGGTTCGGTTTCCGCCGACGGACATCGCATACGAGATGTTTTGATCTACCTTGGCGTGGGGATCGGTATCGTTCTGCTCCTAGTTCTTAAAGTCTTCTGGGGGATGCGCAACTAACGCCGCGGCCATGATCCAAGTTCACGACACGGAGGCAGGCGCCACCTTCGCGGTCAAAGTCCATCCCCGCGCCAAAAAGAACGCCATCACCGGCGAGGTAGGCGACGCCATGAAGCTAGCCCTGACCGCCCCGCCCGTCGACGGCAAGGCCAACGACGCCTGCATCGAATTTTTCGCAAAACTTTTGAAGGTATCGCGGTCCTCCGTTACTATTGCAGCCGGCCAGACCAGCCGGAATAAAGTGATCCGCGTAGCCGGCATATCGGCCGAAGAAGTACGCAGCCGTTTAATAATCTGAAGCCAGAGCGGTCTCTTGAGAGGTCATAATCCCACGCTGTCATCCTGAGCGAAGCGAAGGACCCATGCATTTGCTTGCAGCGCCGGAATATATTAGGTCCTTAGCAGNNCAGGCTGCGGAAAAACTCGATTTTGCACTTGATTTTGGGTGGCGCGGCGGTTCACCGCTGCGGTAAGTGCATTGTTTTGAATCCGGCTTTAGCCGCTGAGGGCGCACCTTCTGCCGGGAACTAGCTTTTCCGTAGCCTGTTTAGGATGTCGTCCCATATTTATGTCGCACATTTGCAAGAAGACACGTAGGAACCGCAGCATGAGGAGCCACGTTTGACCCTATCCGGCCGCTTCCACGAGATCCGCACCGGCTTCGAGCAGCCCTTCTGGATCGCGAACATCAGCGAGATCTTCGAGCGTCTTTCCTACTACGGAGCCTTTGCCTCCCTAGCCCTGTACCTGCAAGAGAAGCTGAACTTCTCGACCGAGCAAACCGGCACCCTGACCGGCTTATTCGGCGGCATGGTATGGTTTCTAGCCATCTTCGGAGGCGCCGCCGCCGACCGCCTAGGCTTTCGCCGCGCCCTTTCGATCGCCTACCTGATCCTGGCCGCGGCCTACTTCCTGATCGGATCGATCGGAGCGTCCTGGCTAGCGCCGGTCCGCAACGCCGTCCCGTTGGGATTATTTGTCGGCTGCATTCTAATCCTCCCCGCCCTCGGCATCGCGCTGGTGAAACCCTGCGTCGTCGGCACCACGGCCCGCGCCTCCAAGGAGAACGTCCGCTCCATCGGCTACTCGATCTATTACACGATGGTCAACATCGGCGGCGCCGCCGGCCCATATTTCGCGTCCTGGGCTCATCGCCACCTCGGCGTAGAAAATGTGTACCGCGTCGCCGCGCTAAGCGTCTTCGCGATGTTCTTCGTAGTCATCATCTTCTTCCGCGAGCCGCGCAAAGCTGGAGACGCCCCTCCGCCCTCGATCGCAACCGTAGCAAGAAACTTCTGCGTCGTCGTAGGCAATTACCGCCTGGTTCTGCCCGTATTGCTGATCGCCTTGTTGCTCCGCGCCGGATTGTTCCTCTATCCCAACTACACCGTGCCATGGTGGATCTGGTGCGGCCTTCTAGCCCTGGTACTCGCCGGCCTCAGCCGCTTCATGTGGTTCCTGACGCTCTTCACCGGCTACTGGATCGTCTTCTGGCAGCAGTACATCAGTCTGCCCGGCTACATTCACGGCTACATCAACGCGAATGCCGACGCCGAAATCGTTCTAGTAACCGACGGCCTGACGGTCATCTGTCTCACCCTCGTAGTCAATTACCTGACCCGCAAGATCCCCGCGTTTCAAGCCGTCATTCTAGGCACGGTGATCACCTCCGCTTCCTGGCTGATCCTAGCCTTTCGCCCGACCATCTGGGGCGCGGTACTTTCGCTATTCGTTTTGGCGCTAGGCGAGATCATCCAGGCGCCGCGTTATTACGAATACATCTCGCGCCTGGCGCCTCCCGGACAGCAAGGCACCTACATGGGCTTCGCCTTCCTGCCCATCGGCATCGGATCGCTGATCGGCGGCTGGTTTGGCGGTACCCTGGTTCACCACTTCGGAGAAGTCACGCACCAACCCGCGCGCATCTGGTGGAGCGTCACCGCCGTAGGCATAGCCACCGCCGCGCTGCTGTGGATTTACGACAAAACGGTGAGCACAAAAAGCACAGCGGGTACCCCATCCTAACGTCGTGCTTTTCGACGTTAGGGTGGGGAAGTTGACTTTGGTGTAAGGCGGGTGCCCCACGTCTCGCGGTTTTCGAGACGTGGGCCGCCAGACAGCCCGCACCGGAGAACGAAGAGATTATGCCCGAACGCAAAGCCACGCCCAGCTATATCGCCGACCACATCCGTCGTGTACTATAAGGATGGCGGATCGGCGCCGCACGCGGAAGGGGTCCAACACTTTTTCAAGGAAGAAATCCAATCGCGCGGCTGGTACACCGCCGAGCTAAGAAAATTTGCGGTGCGCTTCCGGCGCAGCATCGTCCGCGAACGAGGCATGGAATTCCTCGTCCAGGTCGCCGACGAACTCTTCTCTGGCCGCGTTCTCGAAGAGAAGGTGATGGCCGTTCTCCTGCTAGAAAAACAGACGAAGAATTTTGCCGACACCGAATTCCAGCTCTTCGCCTCCTGGCTCGACCGCGTCTCCAGTTGGGCCGATCACGACGCGCTAGTGCATGATCTGCTGGCTCCGATGGTGGCCGCCGACCCTGCCCGCTGCCGCCAGGTTTTCCTCTGGGCGAAGTCGCCGATTCGCTGGCGGCGGCGCGCGGCGTGTGTGGCGCTGATCCGGGGAGCACGCGAGCAGCAGTTCTTTCCACAAATCGTCCGCCTTTCGAATCAACTGCTGCAGAACGAAGAAGAAGACATGGTCCTGAAGGGATTGGGCTGGCTCCTGCGCGAGACGGCCAAGGCCGATCCGAAGCGCACCGTGCCCTACTTGATGAAGATCCGCAAGAACGCGCCGCGACTCGTACTGCGCACCGCCTGCGAGACGTTGCCGGCCGCCACGCGGAAGCAGGTGCTCAAAGAACGCAGCGCCTAGCAATCCGCCCTGCTCCCCTCGGCACCGCAGCGCCTCCGACGCCATTACCTCCGTACCCGCCTCGCTGACAAAAATTTTCAAAAATTTTCTTGCATCTCTGCCAATTTTGCGTAATCTCACACATGCGAACTAACTTCGCCGACAATGCCCGGGAATCGCTGTTCACCCTGGGAGCCGCGGGCAACATTTTCAAGGGAGACGCGGTGGTGAGAGTGAGTCGCCTGAGGAGGAAGACATAGAAATTGGCAACAGCTACCCGAACCGCTAACCTTTCGCAGCCTACCCTGAAGGCAGTTCCTCGCAAGAAATCCATTCGCCTCACGCTCTGGCCCCTGGTCGCCGCCACCTTCTTTATGGTCTCCGGCGGAACCTATGGCACCGAAGACATCGTGCACGGCGCCGGGTATGGCAAAGCGATTCTCATCCTGCTTCTGACCCCGCTTCTCTGGAGCCTCCCGACCGCCTTCATGATCGGCGAGCTCTCCAGCGCCCTGCCCTTCGAAGGCGGCTACTACGCCTGGGTACGCCGCGCCATGGGAAATTTCTGGGGATTTCAGGAAGCCTGGCTGTCGCTGGTAGCCTCCATTTTCGATATGGCAATTTATCCCACGCTCTTTGTCGCCTACCTGACCCGCATGTTTCCCTGGTTTCAGGAGAACCATCGCGGCGTGGCCGTAGCGCTGGGCGTGGTGATCGTCTGCGCGATTCTCAACATCATGGGCGTGAAGGTAGTCTCCACGACATCGCTGTGGCTGTTCTTCGCCCTGTCGGCGCCCTTCGCCGCCATCTTTGTGCTGGCGCCGTTCAAAATTCACGCGCTGGCAAATGCCGTCACCAAACCGACCACCTCAAACGTCGACATTCTAGGAGGCCTGCTCATCTGCATGTGGAACTACATGGGATGGGA
>PMMJ01000269.1:19178-19774 GCA_003162255.1 Acidobacteriaceae bacterium
CTGTAGCGGGCGGCATGATGAGCGGCTTCGGCATGTTCAATGCCCTGGTCATGAGCTACTCAAGGCTGCCGCTGGCGATGGCCCAGGATGGCATGTTGCCGAAAGTTTTTGGCAAGCTGCACAAGAAATCGCGCGCTCCGTGGGTAGNNCGCGTGCCCGGCGGCCTGTTTGGAGCGATTGCCGTCGGCATTCCTCCAGTCTTGCTGCTGGGATTCGCCATCCTCCGCAGCGAGCACGAAGTCGTGCTCGGCATGAGTTCGCTCGTGTTCGGAATGTTTCTGATCGGCGCGGGAGTAGTCGCCTATCTGATCAACCACGCCCTGAAGCCCGCAGGCTGGACAGCAACCCAACCAAAACCAGAATTGGCCAGCTAAAGCAACCATTAGGCCCGTGTGGTCCCATGTGGTGACGGGGCTCTGCCCCGTCCCNNGCGCCTGAGGTGAGCTTTTTGCGCTCTATCGATTTTTTCCGCAGCCTCTTCGGCCGTCCAACTATGAGTCACCAATCACAGGGTCTTATAGTGTGCGTGAGGCCTCATCTTCGGGCATTCCGGTGGACGCAGATGCTCGATAGTCCAGCCCCGGAGGGGCGACCGA
>PMMJ01000015.1 GCA_003162255.1 Acidobacteriaceae bacterium
TCCTGCGACTCGGTGCCGCCCGCCCCAGGATGGATCGTCATGATCGCATTCAGGACGTCGTTCTGGCCCGAAAGCAGCGTCTCGGTTTCGACTCGATCCACCAGTTCGCGGAGAGCATCCAAATCGCGCTGCAAGTCGGCGGCGACATTCTCGCCTTCGCCGGCGAGAGCGAAATAAGTGGCGATGTCGTCGGTGCGCCGCGCCAGGTCGCCTTCCAGCGACAGCATGCTCTCCAGGCGCTTACGTTCGCGCATCACCTGCTGAGATTTTTCAGGATTCGACCACAGATTGGGATCCGCCGCCTGCTTTTCGATTTCGGCAAACTGCTGGCGCAGCTTACTCGCGTCAAAGATACTCCCGCAGGTCGTGAACCTTGGTCTTTAAAGAGGTGTATTGCTGTTCCAGTTCATCTAGCATTGCTCATCACCCGGCTCGTCTTACGCGGTTCGTCGTTGGCCGCTAGTCGTTCGTCGTTCGCGAACTCTTGCCAATGACTAACGACCATCGACGAACGGCCCAGTCTTCATCGCTCGCGATCGCGAAATACAAAACGCGCCAACACTGCGCCTGCTGAAATTATCGCACACAGATACGCGAACCAATCGCCATGCCGCGTGTAAAAGGTGGTTCCCGAACTTAGCGCATAACGCGCCGCCAGCGCGGTGCGAAGGTTGCGCTCCGTGGACGCCGCGATCCGTCCGTAAGGATCGATCGCTGCCGTCTTCCCCGTATTCGTCACCGCCAGCAGCCAGCGCGCATTCTCGATCGCCCGCATTTGCGTCTGCTGCAGGTGCTGCTTCCAGGCGCCGCTGTCGCCATACCAGCCGTCATTCGAGATATTCACCAGCACCTGCGCGCCCTGCAGCGGTCCCTGCCGCACTTCGTCGGGAAAGATCGACTCATAGCAGATAAAGATTCCAAGCCGCTCGTCGCCGGCATCCAGGGGTGCTCGCGAGCCACCGCGCTGGAACTCGCCCACTTCCTTGGTCAGACCTCCGGCGAACGCGAACAATTGAGGGAACGGCAAATATTCGCCGAAGGGCACAAGATGCACTTTGTCGTAGCGTCCCACCCACTCACCCTGCGGACTGACCAAGGCAGCGGAGTTGAAAATCTGCGAGTTCTGTCCTCCGCTGTGCATGGCGGGCGTGATTCCAATCGATCCCGCCACCACCCAGGTTCCCGACTGTCTCGCCAGTTCACTCACCGCATCTCGAAACAGGGGATCGTTCGTGTAGAACGGCGAAGGCGACTCGGGCCAAACAATCAAGTCGTAACGCTGCGCTGCCTCTTCTCCAGCCGCATCTTTGCCGGCGGGATGCAAACTCACCGCTGTCAAGTCGCGCAGCGTGCTCTGAAAATATTCCTTCGTCCACATCTCGCCTGGTTGAATCGGAATATCCGGCTGCACCAAAAGCGCGGTGTGATCGGTCGCAACCGGCGGAGGCGACAACCACTGCCCCGCCTGCAGAATCGCCACCGCCGCACACGCCGCTATCAGCAGCCACTTCCGCCGGTCCTTGGCCCCTTCGGGCGGGACCAGAAACGCCGCCGCGAACACGCTGTTCACGAGCGCGATTTCAAACGAGAGCCCGTAGACGCCGGTAAGTGTGGCCATCCGTGTGAGCGTGAAATTTCCCGTCTGCGAGTATCCCAGAAGCTCCCATGGAAACGCGGTAATCCGCGTCCGGGCGAGTTCGACCGCGACCCAAAGAAACGGAGCCGCCACCAGCGCGCGCCGGATCGCCGCTGCCGATGCGGCTGGCTTTGCCTTCGCTCCGGCACTCGTCGTTCCGGGAATCGCGGTTCCGGCGGCCAAGGCCAGCAGCAGCCCGAACAGCCCGTGATACAGCCCGACATACATGCAGAACAAGATCAGCACCAGCGCAGCGGCCGGAATCGGCAGCCCGCCATAGCGGTGCATGGTGTCGAAGACCCAATAGCACGTCCCGGCAAACCAGAGAATCCCGCACACGTAGCCCAGTACGAACCCCTGCCACGGCGAGGCTGGCAACAAACGCGCCTGACGATGACGATCCAGATGCAGGGTCTCCGGAACGCGCGCCCGCAAGATCGCGACGATCAGCGGCGCCACCGCGATCCACGAGAACCAGTAGAGATTCGGAAGCGGAAAGATGACGATTTGCAGCCCAGCGGATAGCAGGACGAGCCACCAGGCATTGGAAGGGATTCGTCGCACACGCTAGCATAGCAAAGTCGCCGCGCAGGCTACGGCATCACGCGTCTTCGTCCCGCGGCCGCTTCGTGCCGATCACTGAACTTTCGGCGAATCCAGATCCGCGGCCTTCGAATCGTCCCCATGAATAACCCCGTCGTCTTCCGCATAAAACGAGCGGTGCTCGCTGTCCATGTGCTTGGGCGTCAGGGTGAGCACGAAACCGTCGTGATTAGGACCTTCGTGGTGCACACGGAAGCTGGCCGTGTAATCCCCGCGGTCGGTGCTGTTCGCCATACGCTTGGTGAAGGATCCGGTCCCCGCCAGCGCTGCCAGCGACTCTGCGAACTTGTCATGCCGTTTCTTGTATTGATGCTCCGCCCGGAGCACCACACGCATGTAGCCGAGCGCCTGCGCTTCCGATTCCGAGCGCGCCGGATCGCCCGCAAACTTCGGCTGATATTGCGATGAAGGTTGCGATGGAGCCTGTGCCCACGCCAGCCCCGCTCCCATCATGCCAACCGCCAAAATCCCCGCGAAATAACGCTGCCCTCGCCTTAGCTTCACCGCAGGACCCTCCTCCCATGCCTGATTTTGGGGGTTACCCCCGTAATTTGTCTTGGTCACCAATCGTTCCAATTCTCTTCCGATTCAGGCAAGCTTAAACAGGATGCAATCCTAACAGGGAAACCTAATGAAAGCTGCCGTTGCCACCGCCAAAAAACCGCTGATCCGTGTCGCCGTAGTGGAGAGCGATCCGCTGCGGTTCGTGGGATTCCGGGCTCTTTTTGATACCGAACCCGATCTGGAGCTCGTCTCCGCCTCCCTGGCCGACCTGAGCCAGTTGCCGAACATCGATCTCGTCCTGCTGGGCAATCGCGGTGGCCAGAACTTGTATGACATCATGGCCAGCATGAAAGCCGTGCGGCCCGACCTGCGCATCATCGTGACCGGCTCTGGCATGGATGATGAGAGTGTCCTCAAAGCCATCGCTGCCGGCGCCAAAGGCTACGTCGACGAAGCCGCTTCACCGGCCGAGTTTATCCAGGCTCTCCGCGTCGTCAATCAGGGTTCGGTGTGGGCTCCGCGCCGCGTGCTTTCGACTTTCATCGAACGCGTCAGCGCCTCCCCGGGCCGCATCTTCCCCGCCGGACGCATTACCTTTACCGACCGCGAGAAGGAAGTTCTGGAGATGCTGGTTGCCGGCCGCTCCAACAAAGA
>PMMJ01000202.1:0-5658 GCA_003162255.1 Acidobacteriaceae bacterium
GGCGTCCTCGCCCGTCCAAGCCGAGCGGAGCTCGGCAGCTGTAGCCACAGCAGTTCTGGATTCGATATAGACTTCTGACAGCGAAACTATGGACCACCTCACACCCCCGGACGTCCCAAACGCCGCACCGTCCTCCTCCAAAGACAAAGATCCCGTCTGCGGCATGGATGTGAATCCGGCAACCGCTCGCTACAAGACGCTGCACAATGGCAAAGAATACTTTTTCTGCAGCGCCGGCTGCCTCGCAAAGTTCCAAACGAATCCCGAGAAAACTCTGGCATCCCCTCCTAAGCCGATGGCGTCGGGGCTGGTGACCTTGGGCGCCCCGGCTGGTATTCCGAAGATGATCATGCCAACGCTGAGCACGCCAACCCCCGGCCCTCCGGCGGCCGTTGACGAGGGTAAACAGGGCGAGGGCAAACAGAAAGACACGCGCACCTACGTTTGTCCGATGTGCCCGGAGGTGCGGCAGATTGGGCCGGGCCCCTGTCCCAAGTGTGGCATGGCGCTCGATCCCGAGTCGCCAGCGCTCCCCGCAACCAAGCGCGAGTACACCTGCCCGATGCATCCGCAAATCGTGCGAGCCGGGCCGGGGAACTGTCCGATTTGCGGCATGGCGCTGGAGCCGCGCACGGTGACAGACAAAGAAGAAGAGAATCCCGAACTGCGCGACATGACCCGGCGTTTCTGGATCAGCCTGGCGCTGACCGCGCCCTTGCTGGCGATTGCCATGGGCAGCATGTTGTGGCCGCACAGATTCATGGCATCGTCCTGGAGCAGGGGATTGCCGTGGCTCGAATTGCTGCTCGCCACACCCGTCGTCTTGTGGGGCGGCGGGCCGTTCTTCCAGCGCGGATGGACATCGGTAGTAAATCGCAGCACCAACATGTTCACGCTGATTGCGATGGGCACGGGTGTCGCGTACCTCTATAGCGTAGTAGCAACACTGTTCCCGCGGATCTTTCCGGCGTCGTTCGCAAGTGCAACCCGCGGCATGGGCGATCGCCCGAACGTTTATTTTGAAGCGGCAGCGGCGATCGTGCCACTCGTCCTGCTGGGACAGGTGCTGGAGTTGCGCGCCCGCAGCCAGACGTCGAGCGCGATCCGTGCGCTGCTCGATCTAAGCCCTAAGATGGCACGCTTGATGAGTCCAGATGGCTCCGAGCGTGATACCTCGCTCGAAGAGGTCAAGCCGGGAGATAGCCTGCGCGTCCGTCCGGGAGAAAAGATTCCGGTCGATGGCGTTGTGCTGGACGGGTCGAGCGCCGTGGATGAGTCCATGATCACGGGCGAATCCCTTCCCGTAGAAAAGACAGCATCCTCGCGCGTGATCGGCGCAACCGTAAATTGCAACGGAAGTCTCGTAATGCGCGCCGAACGCGTCGGCAGCGAAACCATGCTGGCGCAGATCGTGCAGATGGTGAGCCAGGCGCAGCGCACCCGCGCCCCCATCCAAAGGCTGGCCGACAGAGTCGCGGGCTGGTTTGTTCCGGCCGTGATCGCGGCTGCGGTCGTGACCTTCATCGTCTGGGCGAGCTTCGGACCGGAACCGCGATTCGCCCACGCCATCGTGAACGCCGTAGCCGTGCTGATCATCGCCTGCCCGTGCGCGCTGGGCCTCGCGACGCCGATGGCAATCATGGTCGGCACCGGACGCGGCGCCCGTGAGGGCGTGCTCATCAAGAATGCCGAGGCGCTGGAAACGATGGAGAAAGTGGACACCATCGTCTTCGATAAGACCGGGACGCTGACCGAGGGCAAGCCGAAAGTGGTGTCAGTTTCGCTGGCCGAGGGTTCGCCAACCATTTCGAAAGACGACCTTCTGCGCCTGGCCGCAAGCCTGGAGCGCTCGAGCGAACATCCGCTAGGTACGGCGATTGTCTTGAAGGCGAAGGAAGAAAAGTTAAGTTTAAGCGAGGCCACCAATTTTCAATCCACGCCGGGAGAGGGAGTGCGCGGAACCGTGGAAGGGAAGAGCGTGGCGGTTGGAAACCAAGCTCTAATGCAAGCGATCGGAGCTTTCGGAGACAAGAAAGAGGCTCTCATTGCCCGACCCGCCGGGTCCACCACAATTTTTGTTGCAGTCAACGACCGCTATGCCGGTTCCATGGCGGTCGCGGACCCTGTGAAGCCGTCCACTTCGAACGCGCTGCGCGAACTGAAAGCCCAGGGCATCCGCTTAGTCATGCTCACCGGCGACAACCGGGCCACGGCCCAGGAGATTGCGCGGAGCCTCGATCTCGCGGACTTCAAAGCCGAGGTTCTGCCCGCGCAGAAAGCCGAGATCGTCAAGAGTCTGCAGAACGAAGGCCGCGTAGTTGCCATGGCTGGCGACGGCATCAACGACGCTCCCGCGCTGGCCCAGGCACAAATCGGAATTGCCATGGGCACCGGAACCGACATCGCGATGGAAAGTGGCGGCATCACGTTGCTTAAAGGAGACCTTGAAGGAATTCTGCGCGCCCGCAAGCTGAGCCAGGCAACGATGCGCAACATCCGGCAGAACCTGTTCTTCGCGTTTGTCTATAACTCCATCGGAGTACCAATCGCCGCGGGCGTTCTGTATCCGGCGTTCGGATTGCTGCTGAGCCCGATCCTAGCCGCCGCCGCAATGAGCTTCAGCTCCGTGTCGGTGATTACGAACTCGTTGAGGTTGCGGAAGGTGAAGCTGTAGGAGAAAGATCTCAGGTCTTAGGTGTCAGGTGTCAGGAAAAGCAAAGCCGCGCGACAAGTATCAGCCAAATCCAGCGAAGCGTTCCGTTTTCCTGAGACCTTGACACCTAAGACCTGCCTTACAGTTTGCTCAAATAATCGGTAACCTCCGGGCTGTTCCAATCCACGGCTCCGATAAATTTGCGGCGGATGACTCCCTGGCGGTCGATCACGTAGGTTTCGGGCCAGCCAAAGGTTCCGTACAAAGAGCTAGTCTTCTGCGTTCCGTCGCGGACCGTCACCATGTTGACGTTGAAGTCCTTCAGGAATTTGTGATACGCGGCGTCATCGACGTCGATGCTCACGCCAAGCACCACTACTCCTTTACTTCTGAGGCGCGCCTGCATCTGAACCATCGAAGGAGTCTCCTCGATGCAAGGCGGGCAAAAGGTCCCCCAGAAATTCAGCACCACCACCTGCCCGCGAAACTGGCTGAGCGTAATCTTGTGGTCGGAATCCTGCACCGTGAAATCCGGGGCATTCGAACCGATGCGGGGAGGATGGCCGCCGCTGTAGCATCCGAACAGGGCGGCCAGCAATCCAACGGCTAGACAGGCTGCGGAGACACTCGGCTTTGTACCAGGACATCGCTTTAGCGATGCCGTGGGCGCGTGGACATCAGACGCCCCTTCAGGGGCTGGGCATCNNCCGATGGAGAGTTCACTTCCAGCCGCGGCGTCCCATGTCCCGACCTCCAAGATCTCGATCCCGGAGGTCTCGATCATCGTTCCCGCCCGGAACGAAGAGGTCAGCCTCGGCGCATGTCTGCAATCCCTGACTGCCCAAACCGGCGTGGCTTTCGAGATCATTGTGATCGACGACGCCTCCACCGACCGCACCCGCGAAATCGCCGAGAGCTTTGCCGGAGTGCGCGTGATTTCTGCTGGGCCTTTGCCGGCGGGCTGGACGGGAAAGAACAACGCCATGTTTGCCGGCGCCAGGGGAACTTCGGGAAAGTGGCTTCTGTTCACGGATGCCGACACGGTGCATGTGTTGGGATCTGTGGCGCGGGCACTGGCGGAGGCAAAGGAGAACAAGGCGGAGCTGTTGTCGTATTCGCCCGAGCAGATCGCAGTCACGTTCTGGGAGATGGCAGTCCTGCCGGTAGCATTCGCTGAGTTGGCCCGGCAATATCCGCCGAAGAAGGTTTGCGATCCCGCATCTCCATTGGCGGCGGCGAATGGCCAGTACATCCTGATTCGCCGGGAAACCTATGATGCGGTTGGCGGCCATGCCGCGATTGCCGATAGCCTGCTGGAGGATGTTGCGTTAGCTCGCGCCGTGAAAGGAGCCGGGCGAAGCATTCGGTTTCGGTACGCGGCGGACGCGGTCCGAACCCGCATGTACCGGAACTTTCAACAACTGAGGGAAGGTTGGACGAAGAACCTGGCGCTTTTGTTTCCTAATCCCGGCTGGCTCGCAGCGAGTCGCTTTCTCTGGTGGGGCCTTGCCTGGGGATTCGCGTTTTTTCCAGTGATCGCTTTCGCGGCAGCCAAAGCGGCAGCGCATTTTGGCTTCGTTTCTGCCGAACTAAGATTTCACCACTGGTCTGGACTCATTCGGGGTGCGTGGTGGTGGACTCCGTTCTTTCTCGCACTCGCAATGCCGCTTTTCATGCGACTCAACAGAGCTAACTTCACGTGGGATTCAGAGGTTCTGGGCGCGGTATTCGGCATGCCAATGTTCTCCTATCTTCTGTTGCGCTCCAAGAAGGCCCACGCGGATGGCCAAGTATCATGGAAGGGCCGCGCCTATAGCGTCGGCGCGCCAACTGGAAGCCCTCCTTCCCAAAAACAAGCGGCAGGGACGATTGCACGAATTGAGAATCAAGGATTGAGAGCTAAGAGCTAAGAGCTGCTTTATGGTTTATCTCACACGCAAAGCCGAGTTTTCCGCGTCACACTACTATCACAATCCGGAATTTACTCCTGACGAGAACCAGCGCGTCTTCGGCAAGTGCAATAATCCCAACGGACACGGGCACAACTACACCCTGGAAGTCACGGTGAAGGGTAAGGTCGATCCGAAATCCGGATTCGTCGTCGACCTGAAGCAATTGAAGGATGTCATGAGCAGGGAAGTGCTCGACGCCTTCGACCATCGCTTCCTGAACAAGGAGGTGCCCGAGTTCTCGACCGATGTTCCGACGATGATTCCGACGACCGAGAATCTCGCCATCGCCATCTGGCGACGCCTCGCGCCGAAACTCAAAGCGGCGCAGTTGTATCGCGTGCGCGTGTACGAAACGCCCGACCTGTTCGTCGATTTTTACGGAGAAGCATGAAAGCGCACCTGACCCGCCGGTACATGTTTTCCGCATCGCACCGTTTGCACAGCAACGAAATGTCGGAGGAAGAAAACCGCGTGACCTATGGCAAGTGTAATAATCCCTATGGACATGGTCACAACTATACGATCGAGGTGACCGTCAGCGGACCGGTCGATGATCAGACCGGCATGGTCTGCGACTTGGTTGACCTGGATGCCTTCGTGCATGCTCAAATTCTCGAGCGCTATGACCATCAGGACCTGAACCTGCTTTCAGAATTCGTGAAGCAGGTTCCGACCACGGAAAATCTGTGCATCGCGATCTACGAAATTGTNNCGATGATGAATTCGTTTGAGTATTGGGGAGAATCCAGTCGTTAGTCGGTGGTCGTTCGCAGATCAGGTTTGCTAACGACCAACGACTGACGACCCACGACCAAGAGCTATGAAATCAACCACCGAATCGAACTCCCTGACCAGCGCCACTTACGAAGAACTGGTGCGAGAAATGCTTGTCCGCCTCGGTCAAGATCCGGACCGTGAGGGTCTGTCGCGCACTCCCGAGCGCGTCGAGAAAGCCATGCGATTTCTCGTCAAGGGCTACCAGGACGATCCCGAAACGCTTTTGCGCGAGGCGTTATTCACCGTTAGCTATGACGAGATGGTGATCGTGAAAGA
>PMMJ01000202.1:5693-5863 GCA_003162255.1 Acidobacteriaceae bacterium
ATGATGATGCGCGGCGTCGAAAAACAGCATTCTTCGGCGGTGACTTCGTCCATGCTCGGCTGCTTCCGCAACGAAGAGGAAACGCGAACCGAATTCCTCTCCCTGATCCGCCAGCGCACAAATGCCTTGTGATTGGAGGAGTTGGAAGTGCTCGTGTGGGGACGGGCGCC
>PMMJ01000065.1 GCA_003162255.1 Acidobacteriaceae bacterium
GCGCAGCCTGGTAGCGCACTTGCTTGGGGTGCAAGGGGTCGCGAGTTCAAATCTCGCCGTCCCGACCAATTACTTGTCCGCGGTGTCCGTGGACGGGCTCGTTGCAATTGCTGAAAGCTAAAGCGGCGCGGCCCGCAAGTCCCTTTCTCTGTGACGCACGCCCTTGCATTTCTGCTGGGTTTGGAGGAACGTTTTCAGAGTGAAAGGAGTGTGCCCGATATCATGATCAACGTTCTGATCCACCACGAAGTAGCCGACTACACGGCTTGGAAGGCGGCGTTTGATTCCGCCTTCGATTGGCGACACAAAAACGGCGAGTGCGCTTGCCGTATTTTCCGCAGCGCTGGAAACGTCAACGACATCACAGTTTTCTTCGAATGGGAGAGTCTGGAAAAGGCGCGCACATTCATTGCTTCCGAGGAACTCAAAGCGAAAATGGCGAGCGCGGGTGTCAAGAGCCCACCTCGAGTCGAACTCCTCACCGAGGTGCACAGCGTACGACGCAGCGCGGCCGACTGAGCGTGCAGGGCTGATGCCGGTGTCCACCAACGACGGCACACCTCGATTCGGCACACCTCGGTTCGGCACGTCAATGATCGCACTATAATGATCGCCCTATCCTGAGGCGTAGTTCCCGTTTGGAACGCTCGGAATCCATTTCTGCCGGTTGGCATCGAATAAGGCTGACCGGCAAACCGGACCGGAAGCAGATACTGCTTGTTCTGGCAACTTCCTCCTCCTCTGGCTTGCCCCCAAATTCCGTTATCTTCAGGAGAAACTACATGCCTAAGAAACCAAGCTCCAGCAATTCGAACCAGGCTTCAGCGCAACCCCGCTATCATCAGTCAGCCCGCGAACTCCAGGCATTCGGCACGGTGACCAGTGTGTTGCCGATCCAATTGGAAGAGCCGATACGGCTGGAAATGACCGAGCATCTCAATCAACTGTTGGCGGACACCATCACGCTTCGGGATCTCTACAAGAAGTCGCATTGGCAGGTATCGGGAGCGACTTTCTATCAGCTCCATCTTCTGTTCGACAAGCACTACGAAGAACAGAACGAGATCGTCGACACGATCGCGGAACGAATCCAGCTCCTGGGTGGAGTCAGTATTGCCATGGCGGCCGATGTCGCCGAGTTGACTCGCATCCCACGCCCGCCCAAGGGCCGCGAAGAGGTTCCCGTGCAACTGTCGCGTCTGCTGGACGCGCACGAACTCATCATCACCTATTGCCGTGAACTCGCGGAGCTCTCCGCCAAACTGGGCGACCCTGGCACCAACGATCTGGTGGTTAGCAATGTGCTGCGCCCCAGCGAACTGCAGGCCTGGTTCCTCAGCGAACACCTGGTGAATGCGCCGCTGGTCGAGGCCGAGCCGCTGCGGGAATCGGCATAAGACAAAATCGACTTGTGATGAAATGAACGCGGGCCTTATGGCCCGCGTTTTTCGTGGCGTCGTGTCCCATTAATTCGCGACATGACAAAGCCGCGACGCATCCACGCCAGGATGGTCCGACAACGCCAGTCTGCGAAGAAGTAGACTATGCGAGAAGGAAGACAGAGATGATGAAAGCGTCTTGGATTTTCTGGTGTGTGCTATGCGGAATCATAAGTGCCGGTTGCATTCCTGCCTGCAGCCAGGAGACTGCGACACCGGTGGCGCGGCAGAAGGTCATCATCGATACAGACATTGGCGACGACATCGACGACGCCTTCGCGCTGGCTCTGGCCTTGCGAAGCCCGGAACTCGAAATTCTCGGCGTGACCACGACTTTCGGAGACACCGAGACGAGAGCGAGGATCGTGGACCGGTTCCTGAGAGAGGCGGGCCGGCCAGAAATACCAGTGGCTGCGGGAGTGCCGATGGTGACTGAGAATCCGATGAGTCAGCGGCGCTACACCGAACGCGAGCACTTGTCGAACGTTCCTCATCCGCCCGCGGTCGACTTTCTGCTGGAGCAGATTCGGCGTTACCCAGGACAGATCACGCTGATCGCGATTGGGCCCTTGATGAATGTGGGAGGCGCGCTCGACAAAGATGCGGCCACCTTCGGGAAACTGAAGCGGGTGGTGCTGATGGGCGGGTCGATCAAGCGCGGGTATGACGACCTCGGATACTCGGCTCCACGCGGGCCGGATGCGGAATGGAACATCATCAACGACATTCCATCGGCGCAGAAGTTGTTTGCCGCTGGAGTTCCGCTGGCGGTGATGCCCTTGGACTCGACCCAGTTGAAACTGGACGAAGTGAAACGCGCGTTTCTGTTCAGTCAGGGAACTCCGATTACGGACGCGCTCACGGTGCTTTACCACCTGTGGGGGCAGCAAACGCCAACCCTGTTCGATCCCATGACGATCGCCTACGCGGTGAATCCGGGACTGTGCCCGGTGCATCCGATGCGCATTCGCGTGGATGAGAAGGGTTTTACTCGTGTGGAGGCGGGCGCGCCCAATGCGGACGTGTGCCTGGAGTCGAACCCCGACGAGTTTTTCCGGTTCTATCTGAGGCGGGTGGCGGGCGAGTAACTGGGAAACGCGAGAACGTCGATCATCAACATCCTTATTCGCTGCCGTTTTACAGGCCTGTGGAGCGGCCTCGCCTAGAGATATTGCCAGAGGCAG
>PMMJ01000117.1 GCA_003162255.1 Acidobacteriaceae bacterium
GTGGATTATGCGCACACCGACGATGCGCTCCGCAACCTCACCGCGCTGGCTCGCGATTTTGTAGTTCGCGCCGGCCTTAAAGGCAAGGTGATCACGCTGTTCGGCTGCGGCGGCGATCGCGATCGCGCCAAGCGTCCGCTGATGGGAGAGGCCGCGGGCAAGGGCAGCGACTTCGTCATTCTCACTTCCGACAACCCGCGCTCCGAAGATCCGCTGGCCATCATGAACGATGCAGTCGTTGGATTGCAGAAGGCCGGCGCAAAATATTCCATGGAACCCGACCGCCGCAAGGCCATTGCTTTCGCTTTGCAACACGCGAGCCCCGGCGACATCGTTCTGCTCGCGGGTAAGGGGCACGAAAAAGTACAGATCACAAAAGAAGGAACCATTCCGTTCGACGATGTGGAAGTTGCGCGCGAGAACCTGGCGGCCCTCGGCTACGACTGCAAGAGCGCCGCGAAAGCCGGGAAGGCAACATGAAACTTCTTCTTTCCCGGATCGCAGAATTTACGGCCGCAACTGGCCAATACGACGGCCGCGCCACGGCCCAGGGATATTCCATCGACTCCCGCACCGTGCAGCCCGGCGAGCTTTTCTTTGCGGTCAAGGGCGAACGCCTCGACGGTCACGACTTCGTCGAGCAGGCGCTGAGCCGGGGCGCAATTGCTGCGGTGGTCGAGAAAGCGCGATTGGCTGGCTATTCCAGCTCCGTCGGCCTGCTTGCCGTGGACGACACACTCGCTGCGCTCCAGACGCTGGCGACGGCGGTGCGAAAAATCTGGGGCAAGACCGCCATCGCTATTACCGGCTCCATGGGCAAGACCACCACCAAAGAAGCGATGGCCCATTTGCTCGCCATCAAGTACCGCGTGCATCGCACCAGGGGGAATTTCAATAATCATTTTGGCCTGCCGCTCGGGTTGCTGACTCTGGAGCCGGAATACGACCTCGCCGTGGTCGAGATGGGAATGTCCCACCCCGGCGAAATTTCCGCGCTCGCTCGCATCGCCCTGCCGAACCAGGCTGTGATCACCAATGTTGCCCCGGTGCATCTGGAGAGCTTCGACTCCATCGCCGGAATCGCGCGCGCGAAATATGAATTGATCCAAGCTCTTCCCCGCAACGGCACAGCCGTGTTGAATGCCGACGATGAATATGTGTGCCAGTTCGGCCGTGACTTCAAAGGCAAGGTTGTCCTGTTCGGCATGAGGCCCACGGCAGACGTGCGGGCGGAGAACATCGAGGTTCTTGGACCCGAGGGCACGCGCTTCGATCTCGTCAGCCGCGAAATGCGGCAGCCGGTGCAGAGTCCGCTGCTCGGCAAGCACAACGTCTACAACGTGCTCGCCGCCGCCGCCATTGCGCTGGAGCACGGCATCGCCCCGTCGGAGATCGCCGCAGCTCTGCCGTCCCTCCAGCCGGCCGATAAGCGCGGACAGGTCGTCCAAGTGGGCAGCATCACTGTGTTGTACGATTGCTACAATTCAAGTCCGAAGGCGCTGATGGCTGCCGTGGATACTCTGGCTGCCATGCCCGCCCGGCGCCGGATTGTAGTCGCCGGCGAAATGCTGGAACTCGGCGCGACCGGCGAGCAACTGCATCGCGAGTGCGGACGTTACATCGCAGGAGATAAGGCCGGAAGTAAACTTGACTTCCTGCTCGGAGTGCGCGGCTTGGCGAAACAGATGGTGGAAGCGGCGAGCGAGGCTGGGCTGAACGCGGAATTTGTCGCGACTCCAGAAGAAGCCGGCGAATGGCTCGCGCGCGAAACTCGCGAAGGCGATGCCGTATTGTTGAAAGCGTCGCGAGGCGTGAAACTGGAAAAGGCGCTAGAGACGTGGCAAAGGAAGATCGGGGCGCAGACTAACAAGCAAGCATCAGGGCCCAACGACTAACGACCAGCGGCCAACGGCTGATTTTCGGAGGAGATTTGCTCTACTGGCTCTTATATCTGAAGCTCTTCCATTACTTCCCGCCGTTCCGTATTTTTCGTTACCTGACGTTCCGCACGGCGTTTGCCAGCCTCACCGCGCTCTTCACGGGCCTGATCGTTGGGCCGCTCGTGATTCAGCGGCTGCGCGATTTTCAGATCGGCCAGTACATTCGCGAGGAAGGACCGCAGGCTCATCAGAAAAAGGCGGGTACTCCGACCATGGGCGGATTGCTGATCGCCATCGCCATCCTGGTGCCGACCTTGCTCTGGGCGGACCTGAGCAATCCGTTCGTCTGGATCGCCGTGTTTTCCACGCTAGCCTTCGGTGCGATCGGTTTTGCCGACGACTATCTTAAAGTCGTTCATCGCCGCAATCTCGGGCTGACGGCGCGCGCCAAGATCGGCTATCAGGTCGCGGCCAGCATCCTGATTGCCATCACACTGATCGTTTTGCAGCATCGCGGAGAATATTCCACCCGGCTGGTGGTCCCATTCTTTAAACAGTTTCACCCCGACCTGGTGATCGAGAGATGGGCGGTTCATCCGCAACTATGGCCGCTGGCCTTCCTGCCGTTCGTGGCTTTCGTGGCGCTTGTGATTGTCGGATCGAGCAACGC
>PMMJ01000148.1 GCA_003162255.1 Acidobacteriaceae bacterium
ACCATGCTGGAACTGGTCGAACTTGGCGTTTCCTGGGTCTGGATGGGATTGGAATCCCCCAAAGCCAGTTACAGCAAACTGCAGGGCGAGGAAGTTGGCCAACTCACGCGGGAGCTTCGCAAACACGGAATACGAGTGCAGGGATCGACGATCATCGGACTGGAGCACCACACGCCGGACAATATCCTGGGCGAAATCGAATCGGCGGTCGCCTACCAGACCGCNNTTCATGCTCTACACGCCGGTTCCGGGCACGCCGCTTTATAAGGAGATGGCCGAACAAGGCCGTCTGCTGACCGACATCGATCCTGCCGACATTCACGGGCAGTTCAAATTTAACTTCCGGCACGCCGCCATCTCCCGTGAGGAGTCAAAAAGGTTCCTGGATTGGGCGTTCTGGCGCGACTTCGAGAGTAACGGACCGAGCCTTTATCGCATGTGCCAGACCATGCTCCTGGGTTGGCAACGTTACAAGGACTACCCCGATCCGCGCGTCCGGGAGCGGTTTGCGCGAGAAGTGAAGAAGCTCAGCAGTGCTTACAATGCGGCGCTCTGGGCGATGGAAAAAGAATTCAAGAAAGTCAATCAAGGCGTGAGCCAGCGCATTCACAAGCTGCGGCGCGAAGTCGAGAAGGAGTTCCCGGTCGTCGCCCGCTTCACCGCCGCGTCGCTCGGCCCGGTCTTGTTGTGGTCCACACGCCGGGAAGATCGCCGGCTGGCAAAGGGACGCACCTACGAACCCCCGACGTTCCTCGAACGCCGCAATTGGGTTTCGGCTACGTAGATCACTGCTTCGTAGATCATTGGTGGAGAGCCGGGCGTCCCCGCCCGGCCTTCGCTTAGGGCAGGCTCGCGAGACGCCCGTCCCTCCACTGGGCAGCCTGCTACAGGGATTTCCCCGGGGCTGCTATGTACCAGCCTTCGGCAAGGAATTGCTCGATGGAGCGTTCCTGAATGCCTTCCTGCACCCGCAGTTCGTCGTTCAGATAATGGTAGGAAAGTGCACGGGGGCCGTGGTCGCCGGAATCGATGCGGTCGATCCGAATGCGATTGCCGTCGCGATCGGCGCAAATTAGGCCCACTTCCAAATCTGGCTCGGCGGCTTTCCGGACGGTTGCTTCGGTTCTCGGGGTCATTCTCCCTTGGTCGCTTCCCGCCCACGGCTCAGCCAGTTACTATAAGCTAGCGCTTGCATCGGGATTAGTATTTTCCGCGAAATACCGCCTGATTGATGTCCGGCCAGAACTCTTTTAACACGTTGAACACGCCGTCCAAACCCACCTGCGTTCCCCAACGTTGATACGTTTTCACGAAGGGGTTGGATTCTGCTGGGTAATACACATTGCCGATGCCCGCGGCCGCTCCGGCGCCCACGATCTCCGACAGATTGAAGGTACTCTTTCCCGTGTTGGTCCTGGTGATAAACAGCCGACTTGCCGCATAACCGGTCCGCTTAATGAATCCCCCTTTGCCCAGGGTGTAGTATCTCGNNCTGGCACGATCGCTTCCGTCATGTAGTTCTCTATACCGCCATCGAGAAAAACGTGCCAGTAGTATCGACCATAGCCCTCACCGCCTTGTCTAAAGGACGGCTGCGATTTGCCGGCCATCGCGACTCCCGCGAGCGCTCCCACGAAAATGAAATCGGAGTAGTCGAACGTATCCTGGGTCGCGAGCCAGAAATTATCCTTGAAACTCTGCGGAGGCAAATGCGCGTTGGCGCTGACCGCACGGTAATTTGGGATGATCCCCAGAATTCTCTTGGGTTGTTTGCCATACTGCTCACTAGGGTTGTTTGGTTCCGCGGAGTTGACGTTGGGTGTCGGCGCGTCTGGCAGAGGGGGCTTTCCATCGGTTGTTGTGCTCCCTTGCTGAGGGTCCTGGGTGGGCAGCGAAACGTCGTCCAGCCCCGACCGCACCGTTGCTCGCTGGGATGGTTCTGGCGCGCTCGTAGGTCCCTGGGCTTGAAGAGACGCACTTCCCAACGTCGCCGCGAGCGCTACTACCATGCAAAACGATCGAATCGTCTTCAAATCTTCCCCCACATCCGTATTTTTCTCTTTCGGACCCTATCTGCTCTGCTTTTCAGGCAATTCCCGCTGAACCTTCAAGGTTGGATTGTTTGAGTCGGCGTTTGGATGCACGCCAGCGGGAGGAAACTGGTAAGGAAATCCGGATTGGAAAAGATCAATTGATTGCTTTCTGCACGTGGCGGGCGTGTCTCCTCTGCAAATAGCTGTGAACATCCGGCCAAAACTCCTTCAGCTCATTTCCGAAGGCGTCGAGGCCCATCTGCGTTCCCCAGTTGTTGAAATTCGCCGAAGCGTTCCGATCGTCGGCGGGATAGTAGACGTTGGAAATGGCGATCGCCGTTGCATTGCCGGCAAACTCGGGAATGTTGAACATACGGCCGCCGGAGTCTTTTCGGGCGATGAAAACACGGCTGACGGCATAGCCAAAGCGGCGCGCAAAGCGGCCCCTGCCCAATCGAAAATAGCGAGGATCCATCTTTAGAATGGTGGGAAAAACGCCGCCCACCATGACATTGCCATCCACCTGATCGGCGAAAGCCGCTCCATACCGCTTCGCATACCCCTTCATTCCCTGTCCGAACTCCTCATCGGAATTCTCCGCCTGACGGATGCCCGCCACAATGCCGATGATCGTGAATTCATAGGGATCGAAAGAGCCCTTTGCTGCCATGGCGAATTTCTCTTTCCAGGAGACCGGCGCCACTTGCGACTGACCATCTACCGTCAAGTAGTTCGGCATCACGTAGAACATCCGGTCGTTCTTCTTCTTCTCCGTATCCACATGGACTGGGCTGTTTGGATCCTGAGAATTACTCTGGGCGGATGGTTGATCTCCGGATTTGTCCTGCTTCACACGAGCTGTAGGGCCCGGTGTTTGAGTCTGTGGGGCGCTTTGACCTGCGCAAAAAGTTGCCAAGGACAATATCGATACGATCAGCAGGCCTGCCAGTGCGGAATAGCTTAGTTTCAAGTTGATGATGGCTCCAAGTTTAATTGACTCAGACGCGCCGGGGCGATGTTGGCGATCCACTGTTGGCAATCCACTCTCGGCAAACAGACTCCGCAATTCTGTAGTGGCCCGCCTCGGTAAATCCTGAGATTCAACGGTTGGTCACTTGGATTCTGCGCTCAGTTTCCCCCACTCGCTCCAGGGTGATTTCTACGTTCTGATCGCTTCGCAAGCGAGGGAACTTCTCTCCCCACTCTATCAGTAAGATGCAGTTGGGGGCGAGCAGGTCGTCCAAGCCGAGAGTTTCCAGTTCGCGCTCGGTATCGATGCGGTAAAGGTCAATGTGATACAGGGTAGTGCGGGGTCCGCGGTATTCATGGATCAGCGTGAAGGTCGGGCTGGTCACGTCCTCGGCGCGAGCGGCTTCGAAACCTTCCGCGATCCCTTTCACGAGGGTTGTCTTTCCCGCCCCGAGGTCGCCGCGCAGCAACACAATAAGAGGAGGCGTCAGATCGGCGGCAAGGCTCCGCCCGAAAGCGACCGTCTCCTCGGCGGAGTGAGTAATGGTCTGGCTCGTCATCCCCGGAAGACTCAGTATAGCGAAGCAGCCGGGAAAGCAAGTGCGAGGTCTCAGGTGTCAGGTCTTAGAAACCCGCGGTTGGTTCTGTTTTTCCTGAGACCTGAGACCTTGGACCTGAGACCTGATTCAGAATCCCGGCGGCGCCTTAAGCTGATCCGAGACTGGGTCCAGGAAACTGCGGTCCAGAGCGGAATCCAGCGCCATTCGCAGTTTGCGGTGGTCTTCGTCGCACAGGGCGATGAACCGGAAAGGCTGCAGGCACGCGCTCTGAAACTTGCGCGTCGGGTGCAGCATTTCGGCCATCCCGCAGATAGGACCGGAGCGCGTGTGAAAAGCGATTTCGACAAAGTCTCCGGTCGAAAGCTCATGCTGCAACTGCAGCAATCCTCCGGTGATGGAAATGGATTGAAGTTTTGCGCGCGCCCGCTGGCCGCCTTCGGCCATCACTGCGGCCGAGACCGTTCCGTTGAGTCTTACTCGGGGTGAACGCCGATTGACATTGGATAGGGGGAAGTGGGTCATAGCCGATTGAACTATGCCATGCTAAAGCCCTTTGGGGCAGATTACGAAAGCGCCTGTACACGAGCGTATGCTTAACCCTTAGGTCGATGGGGCTCTGCCAGTTAGCCGCTTTTGCGATAATAACGGCAGTAACTTTTCTGGCTTGCGCCCAGGAGAGTACCTTTGTGCAGCAGAGTATTGATAAGAAAAAGCTTGCGGGATGCGAGGCGTTCCTCTATGCGTAATGCTAAAAGGTCGGGATTTCAGTATGCAGTAGCGGCGGTTTGCGTGCTGGCAGCGTTGCTGACGGGCTGCTCGCGGGACCCAAACGTCCGCAAACAGAAGTACCTGGAGAGCGGACAGCGCTACTTCGACAAGGGCCAGTACCGGGAGGCTGCGATTCAGTTCGAGAACGCAATTCAGGTTGATTCGCGTTTCGCCGACGCCCACTACAAGCTGGCGCAGACCGCGATGAAGCTGCAGCAGTGGCCGAGCGCCTACCAGGAATTGTCGACCACCATCCAGCTCCAGCCCGACCAGTATGCCGCGCACCTTGACATAGCCAACCTGCTGATCCTCGGCCGTCAGTTCAACGACGCCAAGGAGCATCTGGATCTGCTCGTGCAAAAGCAGCCCAACAATCCCGACGTCTATATCGCACGGTCTAATTACTACTCCGGCACCAACAACACCACCGCCGCTCTGGCAGACATGCAGAAGGCTCTGCAACTGGATCCCAACCGCTCCGACGCTTATCTGAATTTGGCTATGCTGCAGATGGGCGGCCAACAGTGGGATGGGGCGGAGGCGAGTTTCAAGAAAGCGGTCGACCTGAGTCCCAAGTCCACCAACGCGCTGCTCTCGCTGGGGAATTTCTACCAGACGCGCGGGCGATTTCCCGAGGCCGAGCAGTGGTTCCGGCGAGCCATTGCGACGGCAGCGGACGATCCGAGCCCCAGGCTCTCTCTTGCCGGCCTGTACCTGGCCGAGAACAAGTCCGGCCAAGCCGAGGAGTTCCTGCGTCAGTCGAAGAAGGATTTCCCCAATAATTCCGTGGGCTATCGCATGCTCGGCGATTTCTATTTTGCCAACAACCAGCTCGACAAAGCCACGGACGAGTATGCCGTGCTGTATCGCGACCATGCCAAGGACATGGTGGTCAAGAAGAATTACATTCAGCTGCTGATCCTGAAAGACCGGCTCGACGACGCCCGCAAGTTGAATAGCGAAGTGATGAAGGCAAAGCCGGACGACCAGGACGCCCAGATTTACAAGGGCGAGATCGAGATTCGCGGCGGCAAGGCGAGCGACGCGATCAATACGCTGCAAGCCGTGTTAAAGAACGATCCCGATAACGCAATCGCGCATTACCAGCAGGGCCTGGCGTTCGACCAACTGGGCAACACCAGCCGGGCAGAAGCGGAGTGGCGCGACGCGGTTCGGCTCCGTCCTGAAATCGTGGAAGCGCACCGGGCGCTGGCTGGCGTGGCCATCCACCGGAGCGATGCGTCGGGACTGGCCCAGGAAGCGGACCAGATCATCGCCTTGCAGCCAGCCGCTCCGGACGGATACCTGCTGCGGGCGGTCGCTGAAATCGATCGCAAGCAGTACGCCACGGCGGATGAATATATTCATCGGTCCCTGGAAAAGGAACCCAACGATCCCGCCGCCTATGTGCAACTGGGCAACCTGCGGATGGCGCAGAGCCAGTATGCCGAAGCGCAGAAAGCTTACCAGCAGGCGCTGGATCAGGATCCGAATTCGACCGATGCGCTGGGCGGCGTGCTCAACGTCGACCTGGTGCAGAAGCAGCCGGACACGGCCATCGCGGCGGCGAAGACGCAGTTGGCCAGGTATCCCAGCAACGCCGGGTTTCACATCATGCTGGGCCAACTTCTGATGGAGCAGAAAAAAGACCTGACCGGGGCGGAACAGGAGTTCAAACAAGCTTCCGATTTGGATAAGAAGAACAGCGAAGCGCTGGTGAAGCTCGGCTCGGTGCAGAGCGAGCGCGGTAACACCGATCAGGCGCTGCAAACTTATCTCGACGGATCGAAAGCCAATCCCAAGGAGATCGCTTTCAACCTGCTGGCGGGCGGCATCTACGAAAACAAGCAGGATTGGGACCACGCCAGGCAGCAGTATCAGAAAGTGCTTGCGATTCAGCCGGACAATCCGCTGGCTTCGAACAATTTGGCATACGTGATGCTGGAGCAGGGCGGCAATCTGGACGTGGCTTTCGAGATGGCGCGGACTGCCCGGCGTCAGCTTCCCGATAATCCGAACTCCGCCGATACGCTGGGCTGGGCTTTCTACCACAAGGGCGTCTACACGTCCGCCATTACGCTGTTCAAAGAAGCCGTGAAAAAAGATCCGGACAACGCGGTCTTCAACTTCCACCTGGGACTGGCTTACGCCAAGAGTGGCCAAGCCGCGCTGGCCCGGCAACAACTGGATCGCGTGGTGAAGCTCAAGCCGAATTTCCCGAAGGTGGAGGAGTTGCGGCGGGCGGTGGCGGAAGCGAAGGGGTAGGATCAGGGCCTAACTGACGTCCGCGACAACGCAATCGGAGGTCTCCGATGGATGTCGAGCAGTCGGTACTGGTGGCAAAATTCCGGTAGTGGCTCAGTTTTGCGAGACCGTTAACCACCAAGGCCACGAAGGNNTCCGGTAGTGGGCTGTTTTGAAATCTGACCCCATAGTAAACGGTTGGTCAGTGTGGCATCATGAGGCATGGTTAAGCGATCAAGCAAGGGTGATTTCGCGCAGAATGCGCTTCGGGTTGTTGAGATCGCAACAGGTGCCCCGCTCAAATCGAAGAAGAATCCGGCGGCAGTTGCGCTCGGCAAGCTCGGTGGCAGGGTTGGTGGCAGGGCAAGGGCGGCGAAACTAACGCCCGAACAGCGCCGCAAGATTGCCAGCGACGCCGCTCGGGCACGATGGGAGAAAGAGAAGCCTACGCCGTAGCTGACTTCTTTTCTTCTNNGGTTAGCAGTCGAAGGTTCTTTACCCTCTTCCTCAGTCTCTTCATTGGCTGAGGATTTCTTATTGCGATAGTTGGGATACCACTCTTGCAAAGCCCAATCGCCCTTCATGTTGATAATGTCTCCAATCACATTTTCGCGGCGACGGAGAATCGCGTAGACCGTACTGTATTTACTTGGTGGCAATCCACCAGCTTCCAAGGCTGTCATCACTTCCTGCGTCGATAGTTTCTTGCGAACGGCAGTCAAGTGTTTCTTGGTTGCTTCTGGAATACTCATGCCGATGAATGCATCATGGGCAGGAGCACCGCCAACGTATCCGCCGCCACCTGGACCGCCGGAAGGATTCGGGCCTACTTGTCCGGTAATCCCTTCGATGGCTGCAATTGCAGAGTCAAGCTGAGCCCTGCGTGCTTTCAGATCGGCTAGGACCGCATCGTAGTTGACTGGTTGGTCGCTCATGTTTCGCACCTAGATTCTGCTGTAAAACCGCTGTTTTTCGTGATATTATGGCCTTGAACCATTGGGGAGGCCCCTCTAGAGAGACCATCCCCGCAGGTCCGTTGATGTAGGGAGTTTCCTTAACCCTTCACCCTTTTTAGGGGTGGAAACTTCTTCTTATCATTTCTGGTTACCTGTCCCTTCCGGCCATTCGCTCCCCAGAGCGGTGGCCTTAATTTTTTACTATGTAAATTATATAGCAGGATAGAGCGCCGAGTAAACCATGCCTGCATAATTATTTTTATCTACTTGACAATGCATTACCGCTCAAGCATAATAATGTGCATGAACCGATTAAGCAACGAGCGACGCGCACAGGTGATTGGAGCTTTAATAGAGGGAAACAGCATCCGTTCCACTTGTCGCATGACTGGCGTGTGTAAAGATGCCGTCCTGAAGCTCATCGAGGATATGGGAGCGGCTTGTGCTGAGTTCCACGATTCAGCCGTGCGCGGAGTTGCTGTCCAGCGCGTCCAGTGTGATGAGGTTTGGAGCTACTGTTATGCGAAAGCGAAGAACGTTCCCGAAGAAAAGAAGAATAGCGGAGCTGGGGACGTGTGGACGTGGACCGCTATTGATGCGGATTCCAAGCTGATTCTCTCGTACCTGTGCGGTGGGCGAGATGCGAGCTGGGCTTGTCGGTTCATGGAGGATTTAGCATCGCGTGTGACCACGCGCATTCAGATCACAACGGACGGTCACCGTGCATACGCGGAAGCCGTCGAAGGTGCCTTCGGGATGGACGTGGACTACGCGATGCTGATAAAGCTGTACGGCGCATCATCTGACAACCCTGAGACGCGCTACAGCCCCGCACAGTGCATTGGAATCCGTACTGGCATCCTGAGCGGCAATCCTGACCGGGAGCATATCTCGACTAGCTACGTCGAGCGGCAAAATTTGAATCTAAGGATGGGTGTGAGGCGATTCACGCGCCTGACGAACGCATTCTCAAAGAAGTTCGAGAATCACTGCCACATGGTTGCGATCTATCATGCGTATTACAATTTCTGCCGCGTGCATCAAACTTTGCGTGTGACGCCTGCGATGGAAGCCGGACTGACAGGCCATATTTGGTCCGTGATGGAGTTGGTATCGTTACTAGAAGGACACTCCCTAGCGGCCTAATGGCCTGCTGTGCTAATATCCTCGGAATTGAAATGACTCTCGAAAAAGAACTCGCTACCTACGAGAAGATGAAGGCTGACCTGCTCAAGACCTACGAGGGGAAGTTTGCCTTGATTCACGGTGAGGATTTTTTGGGTGCATACGATACGGCTGAAAACGCCTATACAGAGGGCGTGAAGAGGTTCGGCCAAGAATCGTTCCTGGTTAAACAGATTGCCAAGCAGGATGCGGTGTATCGTAATCAAGCCCTATCTGTCGGGCTTCTTCATGCCCGNNGCCCGTATTTAACTTCTTCCATTGGTCCCAGCAACACGGTCGCACTCTTACTGAGACAGGACCACTCGTAGCCGTCGAAGTCGGTATTCCTGATGCCTTGAAGCAGCATCTCTCAGGAAAGGGTTTGCCCGTTCCCGCACCTGTCGCTGGCTTCGCACTGGTTGACACGGGAGCATCTTCGACTGCCGTAGATAACAGCGTGTTCACAGCGTTGGGCGTGGCGCATATCAATGAGATCGACACTGACACCCCACACGGTTCAGGCAGGTCAAAAATATACCCTGCGAGCGTGACCTTCCCCGGAATGAATGTTCACGAACTTCGGATGGAGCAGCTAATCGGCTGCCAATTGAAGTGGAAAACAAAAGATGACAAGGAAATCATAATGTTACTTGGGCGCGATCTGCTCGCGTGGTTCGTATTCATCTACAACGGTCCGGGCTCCGAAATCACACTCTGCTTCTGAGACATTTTCAAAACAGCCCACTACCGGA
>PMMJ01000136.1 GCA_003162255.1 Acidobacteriaceae bacterium
CGATGGTAGGGAAGCGCTTCCGTCAAGCCGCGGTAGACCCCAAAAGCGCCACCCCAGTCTCGATTCTCCTCGCCAAAGGCAATCATCGTGGGATCGATGGAAAACCTGTGCAACATGGCCTCGAAGATGGCGTCGCGTATGTTGTATGCCTTCATTTTGGGAACGGGCTTGCCGTCGTGGGTGGGAGTCCGGATCTTGCCGCGGAGCTGCTGCACCCTGGGATTCGACGCGATGTCTTGCAGAAACTCCGGTTCACGATCGTCGAATTTCTCGACGTGCCGGTTCGAAAACATGACTCGGTCGACAAGGTCGGAATCGATCGCGATGCGCGGGCTGCGCTCGANNGAAGGCGAGTGGCCGCTGATGCGATAAGTGATGGTATCGAGCAGAACCGGACCGCGGCCGTCGGCCAAGATCTGCTTCTTGCGACGAAAAGCATCGATCACGGGCAAGGGATCGTATCCATTGACGCGCTCGGCATGCATCTGTTCGGGATTGACGCCGGCGCCGATGCGGGCGATGAACTGCACCCCCATCGTTTCCCCGCAGGGCTGTCCACCCATGCCGTAAAAATTGTTCATGCAGTTAAAAATGATCGGCAATCCTCCGCCCAGCGATTGATCCCACAGTTTGCGGTACTGATCCATGGACGAAAAGGTGATGCCTTCCCATACCGGGCCGCAGGAAAATGAAGCATCTCCGATGTTGCAGACGACAATGCCCGGCTTGCGGTTCACTCGCTTGTAGAGTGCCGCGCCGGGAGCGATCGATCCCGAGCCGCCCACAATCGCATTGTTGGGATAGATCCCAAAAGGAGCGAAAAACGCGTGCATCGAGCCGCCCAGCCCGCGGTTGAATCCAGTCTCGCGCGCGAAGATCTCGCTGTAGGCTCCGTAGACAAAAGCGCGGAGGGCCAACTCGCGGACCGGGCCCTGGTACTCGCGCTCGACGGGACGTACCATGACTCCGTCGCGATACGACTCTAAAATGTTCGACAATTGCGGCTCGGTGAGTTTGCGAATGGCAGAAAAGCCCTTGGCGAGAATTTCGCCATGGCTTCGGTGGGAACCGAAAATGAAATCTTCCGGCGACAGAGGAAAGGCCATTCCCACCGCGGCCGCTTCCTGTCCGATCGACAAATGCGCGGGTCCTGCGTGGTTATACGCAACGCCCTTGTAGGCGCCCTTGGTCTTGATTTCATTCAGGATGGTTTCGAACTCCCGGATCGCGCACATGTCCCGCCACATATGCAGGAAATCTTCGGTGGAGTAATTGCCCAGTTCCTGCTCCAACGTGCGGTCGTAGGCATTGACGGGGATGTCGGACAAATGGATCTTCGACTTGGCAAAAACCTCTCTCGGTTCAATAACGATCGATTTCGGCATTCCTTGAAACTCCTATGAAGAAACTCCTATGACGCAACTACCTAATAATGAACTCCAGCTATCGCTTCTTTCAAAGATTCGGAAACCGTGGGATGAGGAAAGACAATCTCGCGGGCATCCCCAACGCACATTTCGGTCTCGACCATGATGGCCGCGGCAACGATGAATTCGCTGCATCCGTCACCGATGGCGTGCACTCCCAGAATTTCTCCAAAATCTGAGCCACACAGGACTTTGACGAGGCCAGTCCCGTCCTCGTGCTCAATCAGAAAGCGCCCAGCAACGGCCATCGGGACCACCGATTTCTTATACTTGATCCCAGCATTCCTGAGCTCTTCTTCCGTTCTTCCGACCATGGCAACTTCGGGATGGGTGTAAACAACGGAGGGCACCGCGTTATAACGAACCCGGTCCTTCCGTCCGAACATGTTGTTTACGGCAACGATTCCTTCGCGGGTGGCGGCGTGAGCGAGCATGCGCCTTCCGGTTACGTCGCCACATGCCCAAATTCCTGGAATGTTCGTCTTTCCCTGCTCTGAGGTCTTTATACCCCTGGGAGTAAAGTCGATTCCAATATTCTCCAGCCCAAGATCGTCGACGACCGGTACCCGGCCGGTGGAATTCAAAATGTAATCGGCATCCACGCTCGACTGCTTCCCGTCCGGAGCAGCGAAGTGCAAAGCATGGCCTTCGATGCGCCGCACTTTTGCGGAGAGGTGGAACTCGATGCCCTTCCGCTCCAGGATTTGAAGCATGCGGGNNCCCGCCGCGATTTGTGGCAGCATCTCGAACACGCTGACCTGCGTGCCGATCTCCTGAAAGAAGCAGGCAAACTCCAGGCCAATGTAGCCACCGCCAATGATGGCAATGGTCTTTGGCACATATTGCAGACCGAACACCGTATTCGAATCGAGAGTGTGCTCAGACTGGATTCCCGGAATCGGCGGTACCGCGGGGCGCGAACCAGTGGCCAGAAGAAGGTTCGCCGCCTCGTAACGGGAGCCCCCAACCTCAATGGTGTTGCGCGAAATCAGACGCGCGTGTCCGCGGATGACTTCCACCCCCGCTCGCTTGAGGATGCCTTGCACCCCCTTGCCGAGCGTGGCCACAATGCGGCTCTTGCGCTCGACCACGGCGGCCATGTCAA
>PMMJ01000207.1 GCA_003162255.1 Acidobacteriaceae bacterium
GGCTCCATCGATCCCTACCAGGTGTTTCGGATCTTCCACGAGATACGCTTCTTCGAGTGGGAAACCGGAAAACCGGCCGACATTGCGTACATGGTCGACCAGAGTCACAATCTCAAGGGAAAAATCGAGGCCATGATCCAGACGGTGACGGTCGCGCAGGAACTGTTCTCCAAGGCAGCTCTGGTCGACGGCGGAGAGCTAGCGACGGCGCAGAAGAATTGCGATCTGGTGGCGGCCGAGTCCCTGCTGCAGGATGCGTTCGCGACCGACGTTNNAAGGGGCTGCCCAAGAGCCCCATGGACGCGTTCCGCCAGAGCGGATACCTCGAGCGCATCACCCATGAGCGCGCAGCCCGGAATGCACACAACGTCTCGTCCTATGCCTGAGAGCATTCATGCGAAGCCCTATCTGGCTTTCGATTTTGGCGCCGAAAGCGGAAGGGCGGTTCTAGCGCATCTTCAATCGGGAATTCTCACGACGGAGGAAGTGCATCGCTTCGCCAATGAGCCGGTCGAATACGTCGGATCTCTGCATTGGGACGTGGCTCGACTCTGGTTCGAAGTGCGCAAGGCGCTGGCGCGGCTGCAATCAGAAGAAGTGGAACTGGCGGGCATCGGCGTTGACACCTGGGGCGTGGACTACGCCCTGCTGGGAGAACGCGGTGAGTTGCTGCAAAACCCTTATCACTACCGCGATCGTCGGACTGAAGGTGTGATGGAGGAAGTCTTCCGGAAAGTCTCCAGGGAAGAAATCTATCAGACGACTGGCGTTCAGTTCATGCCGATCAACACTCTGTATCAACTGTTCGCCGCACGACGGGATAGCCCCAAACTTCTTGCGGCAGCGAAGCGACTCATTACCATCCCAGATCTCTTCCACTACTGGCTGTCGGGAAATGCGGTGTGCGAATTTACCATTGCAACCACTACCCAGATGGTTGACCCGGTGAAGCGCAGTTGGGCCACGGGCTTGATGCAGAGGTTGGACCTGCCGGTCGATTTGCCCGCACCCCTGGTGGAACCAGGCTCGATCCTGGGGACAATCCTGCCGGACATCGCGGGACATTCTGCACTCGCTGGCGCCAGGATCATTGCGCCGGCTTGTCACGACACGGGTTCGGCGGTGGCCGCAATTTCGGCTCGCGAGGGCACGGCTTTTCTCAGTTCTGGAACGTGGTCGCTTCTAGGCACGGAGCTGGATTCCCCGGTGATCACAGCCGATGCCTTGCGGCTGAACTTGACCAACGAAGGCGGCGTCAACGGCACTACGAGGCTGCTCAGGAACGTCATGGGGCTCTGGATGCTGCAGGGCTGCCGGCAATCCTGGGCGGCGCAAGGGCGTAGTTACGACTACCGAGAATGGATCGAACTGGCGGGTCGTGAGGCATCGTTTCGTCACCTGGTTGATCCCGACGACGGCTCCTTCTTGCGCCCCACGAATATGCTCGCAGCCATCAACCAGTTCTGCGCACGGACCCACCAATCCGCTCCGGAGGAACCGGGTGCATACGCACGGGCCATTCTGGAGAGCCTGGCGTTCAAGTATCGTCTGGTGATCCGAGATCTCGAACAGGTGACCGGGACGGGCATCGAGCAGATTCGCATCATCGGTGGCGGCTCGAAAAATCGGCTTCTCAACCAGTTGACGGCGGATTCGACCGGGAGGAGAGTGCTGGCGGGTCCGGCGGAGGCCACGGCGCTCGGGAATGTCGTGGTGCAAATGCTGGCGACGGGAGCCGCATCCTCGCTGCGGGAAGTCCGGGAAATTGTGGATCGATCGTTCCCGACCGAAGTTTTTGAGCCGCTTGAGACCGACAAGTGGGATCGGCACGCGGAAAGATTCGAACAATATTGCGAGAGTGCTTATGCCTGAGATCAAAGAGACTACTCACCTGAAGGATCTGTGGAACAAAGCGAAAGCGCAGACCATGGTGGGCGATCAGCTTGCCCTGTTGCGGTATCGCTCGAACCTGTTGGGCGCGGACTTGCGCATTACCAATTTTGGCGGTGGAAATACAAGCTCGAAGCTGGAACTTCCCGACCCGTTCACGGGCCGGCCGGTCCGAGTGCTGGCGGTAAAAGGCAGCGGCGGTGACCTTGGGTCCATCACCGAAGCCGGATTTGCCCTGCTCTATCGGGATCGTCTGGAACAGCTCAAGGAGTTATATCGCGGCGAACAGTACGAAGACGAAATGGTGCGCTATTATCCGCTCGCGGCTTTTGGCGAGAATCGCGTAGCGGCTTCGATTGATACTCCCCTGCACGCATTTCTTCCTTTTGCCCACGTGGACCATTTGCATCCGGATTGGGCCATCGCCTTGGCGGCGAGCGCAAATGGGAAACGAAAGCTGGAAGAGTTCAACCGGGAGTTTGATCGCAAGATCGTGTGGGTACCCTGGCAGCGTCCGGGATTCGAGCTGGCGCTGCTGATCGAACGGGCCGTGCAAGACAACCCTGGAACGGAAGGCCTGGTTCTAGGCGGCCATGGCTTGTTTACCTGGGGAACGACGCAACGCGACTGCTACTTGAACAGCATTCACACTATCGATCAGATGGGCGAATTTATTCTGAAACATCAGTCGAGGAAGAATTCGCTGTTCGGTGGAGTCGAGTATGGCTCGGTCCAAGATCGCAAGAACATCGCCACTCAAATCCTGCCGGCTCTGCGGGGTGTGCTGTCCTCGAATCGCCGCGTGGTGGCTCACTATGCCGACGATGAAGATGCTCTGACCTTCGCGGGATCGCAGTGGGCAAAGGATTTGAGCACACTCGGCACCAGTTGTCCGGATCATTTCTTGAGAACCAGAGTCTGCCCGCTATTTCTTCCCTGGGATCCTGCAAAAGAGGATGTTGCCGCGCTGAAGGCACGCATCCAGCCCGAGGTCGTCGCGTATCGAGCCGCATATAAGAAATATTACGAAGCGTGGGCATCGAGCGATTCGCCGAAGCTGCGGGATTCGAACCCCTCCGCCGTTCTCGTTCCGGGCTTGGGCCTGTTTGGCTTCGGCAAGAATAAGAAGGAAGCGCGAATCACAACCGAGTTTTTCATCAATGCCATTCATGTAATGGCCGGCGCGAACGCCCTGGAAGATGGGAACGTCTCCCATCCTCTGCCGCAGGCCCGGCACGCCGAGCAGTCGCAGCAGTTCACGCAGTTCCATAACTATGTGGCGCTTCCCCGATCCGAAGCGTTCCGCATCGAGTATTGGGCTCTCGAAGAAGCCAAGCTGCAACGCATGCCCGCCGAAGCGGAATTCAGCCGCAAGATCGCGCTCGTCATCGGAGGCGCAAGCGGAATCGGGCGCGAAGTCACGCTGCTGCTGGCAGGGAAGGGCGCTCACATCGTCATCGCGGATTTTGATCGGGACGGCGCCAAGAGAGTAGCCGATGAAGTCGCCGCCCTTGCATCGGCGGAGGTGGTAGCTCATGTCGCCGTCGACCTGGGATCGTCGGCGTCGCTGTCTGACGCGTGCAAGTTCGCGATTTCTCAATTTGGCGGCCTCGATGTGATCGTCAACACGGCTGCTATCTATCCTGTGCCGGGCGCCGATGGCGAGCTCTCGGATGCACAGTGGGCGCAGGCATTCCTGGTCAATGTGACAGGTAACTATCTACTCGCCCGCCAAACCGCGTGGGTGTTCAAGGACCAGGGCCTGTCCGCAGCCATGGTGCTGACCGGCTCCGCCAACGCGGTGGTTCCAAAGAAAGGCAGCGAAGCCTACGACACCAGCAAAGCGGCGCTCAACCACCTCATCCGAGAGCTGTCGATCAAACTCGGTCCGCGCGTGCGCGTGAACGGAATTGCTCCGGCGACCGTGGTCGCAGGTTCCACCATGTTCCCTCGCGACCGGGTGATGCAATCTCTGGAGAAATACAAGATTAGCTTCTCGGATTCGGAGTCGACCGAGGAACTACGGGGCAAACTCGCCGATTTCTACGCGCAACGTGCGCTGACAAAGCAACGCATCCTGCCACAGGACTGTGCTGCCGCAGTCGTATGGCTGGCCAGCGATCAGAGCGCGAAGACGACAGGGCATGTCATTCCGGTGGACGGGGGACTCTCGGAGGCCTTTCTGCGCTAGGAAGCGAATCGGAGACGGGACTTGTGCGGGACTAGGCCAATGGTGGCATTCGGTCCGCTGGTTCTGGTAAGTTCGACGGTTATTGCGGGCCACGGAAGCTGCGTCGGCACGGCCGGATCTTCAAGCAGGCTTCGACTGACGCCCGCAGGATTTGAAAGATGGCTAAAGGCAACCACGTCCTGAACACTTCACAGGTCGTCAATATCGAGGATTTACGCCGGCTGGCGCAACGCCGTCTGCCGAGGTCGGTGTTCGACTATCTGGATGGCGGCGCCGAAGCAGAGCTCACATTAGCCGAGAATTGTCGCGCCTTTCGCGACGTGATCTTCCGTCCTCGCGGCGCGGTTGCCGTAGGCGACTGCAGCCTTAAGACCTGCGTGCTCGGTCACGAACTTTCTTTTCCCGCCATGCTCGCTCCAGTGGGATACAGCCGGCTGATGCATCCCGGCGGCGAAGTGGCGGCCGCGCGCGCCGCTGGTCTGGCGGGCACAGGTTATATCCTCTCCACCATTTCCGGGCACAAACTGGAGGATGTAAGAGCCGCGTCCCAGGGCCCCGTCTGGTACCAGTTGTACTTGCTAGGTGGCCGCGAAGCGGCCGAAGGCGCCCTCGACCGCGCGCGCCGCGCCGGCTTTTCGGCCTTGGTGATCACGGTGGATACGGCTGTGGCAGGCATGCGCGAGCGCGACCCGCGCAACGGCATGAAGGAACTGCTGGGCACTTCGCTCTTCGCGAAAATTCCCTATGTCCCCAACATTCTCACCCATCCGCGCTGGCTCACGTCGTTCTTGCTCGATGGAGGTGTGCCCAAACTGCAGAACGTTATTCTCCCTGGCCAAGGCCCACTGGAACTCATCGACGTCGCGGCGGCCTTGGCGCGAGCAGCGGTGACCTGGGAAGACTTGCGCTGGATCCGCCAACAGTGGCCCGGCCCGATCGTGGTCAAGGGGCTTCTACGGGGCGACGATGCCAAGCGCGCCGCTGATGAAGGTGCGGCAGCGGTTGTCGTTTCGAACCACGGCGGACGGCAACTTGATTCGGTCTCCGCTTCATTGCGGGCGCTCCCCGAGGTCGTCGCCGCGGTAAACGGTCAGGTCGAAATATTGATGGATGGCGGCATCCGCCGTGGCAGCGACATCGTCAAAGCCATCTGCCTGGGAGCACGGGCGGTTCTCATCGGTCGAGCCTATGCCTACGGACTCGCCGCAGCAGGACAGGCGGGCGTGGACCGGGCGCTAGAGATATTGCGATGCGACGTTGAGCGAACTCTTCGCCTGCTGGGCTGCGCGTCGGTGGCAGGTCTGGATCGCTCGTACCTGGAAACGCCCCGCGCCTCGGTCCTCGATTGAGCGGCAAGAACCAAGGCGTGGCTGCAAAGCTGCAAATGCGAACGCGAAGACAATGTGACAGACGCG
>PMMJ01000162.1 GCA_003162255.1 Acidobacteriaceae bacterium
CCTTTTTATAGAACTCATTGACCTCTCTCGCCCCGCCCCGCTCGCGCGCCCCCGGCCCCCGGAGTCCCAAACCAGCATGGAGGGGGGTCGACAATTTTTCCCGAAGTGTACTACCCCGTCAAGGGCGGGGGATCGGAGAAACCTCGGCAGCATCCACTACAGGCATGGAATGCGCTACTTCGACCACAATGCTCGGCGCCTTTAGGAGTGTGTTGTGAATCAGGCAATGATGTACCGAGTTCTCGACTCCAGCTCGATGCTTCTCGCTAAGCGCCACGGGCACCTCGATTTCAATGCGAAAGTTATCAACGCGCGCGGGATCCTTCAGTTTCTCGGCGGTGATCCGCACGCGGGTGCCTTCGGATGCCAGCTTGAACTTGCGCAGGTATTGCGCCGCGTAGAAGCCTGCACAGGAACCCAACGAAGCAAGCAGGAGTTCCGGGGGCGTCATGCCTTCGTCGTGGCCTCCATTTTCGGGCGGCTGGTCGCTCACGATGGCGTGCTGGCGCGCCTTGATTTCAAACTGTAACGCTCCGAGATGTTCCACGGTGACTTCCATGAAGAGCCTCCAGACCTATTGACAGGTCCTTTGAGACCATGCGACGAACACCTACTTCAAAGCTTGGCGAGCGAGCGCCGCGTCGAGGTGAGTCCGCACCAGATCGCGCGCCCGGTGCAGCCGCGATTTCATGGCGGCTCGCGAGATTCCCAGTCTCTGCGCAACCTCGTCACCCCGCAGATCTTCGACATCGCACAACTCGTAAACCGGGCGGTACAGCACGGGCAACGCGTCGACGGCTTCGTTCAGCAATCCCTTCATCTGTTGCCGGGCCAGTTGCACGTCCGGAAGAGGTTCCGCCCCGGGCACCTCGCGGCCTTCGTCCTCTAACATGGAAAGCTGCAAAAGCGGGAGCAACGATTCTCGCTCTTTCAATTGCCAACAGACGCGTTTCGCGATCTGCGCCAGCCAGGCCCGAAAGGCTGCCGATTCGCGCAATTGATCGACATGGTGGTACGCCTTGAGCAGGGCTTCGATCAATACGTCCTCGGCATCTTCGCGATTGCCGCACACACGGATCATCTGCCGATAGACCGCATCCTTGTGCTGCTTGGCCAATGCTTCGAAGTCCACGGACCCATTGTGGCATTGCTGAGACTCCAACGCACAACATACCGTCACGCACGCATCTCCGATCGTTCTGCGTGAGCGCTATCAGTCGGGCAACGACTCTGCCTGTTCCAGGGCATTTTTTCCAGGATGATCCCCATCGCGCAGAGGTCAGTGAGTCCAGCGAAGGTTAGGCCCAAACCGATGAATCCGCAGAGAAAAATCCAGAGCGGATTCACAGTCAGTGCGAGGAGGGCGCCCGCCAGCACCAGCAGTCCCGCGCCCAGACGGACTTGACGCTCCAGCGACCAGCGCGTCTTCACGCTTGCCACGACCGGTAATCCGGCTTGGATCCATGCTTTCGTTCCGCCCTCGAGAACCCCGATCTGACGCTGGCAGGGCTCGATTAGATCGGCGGTCATGCGTGCGCGCTTGCCGGACTGGCAGATGAGGACGAGGGGAAGATCGAGATTAGAACCGAGATCCTCGAGCCGGGCTTCGATCTGGTCCATCGGGATGTTGACCGCACCGGGGATGTGCCCAGAAGCAAATTCGGTACCTGAACGCACGTCCACCAGCAGGGCCGCCGTGGATGTCTGACTTCGCAGTTGAGAGACAGTTACGATGGAGCTCATCTTCCCCCTACATAAGGGAAGAGCGGCATTCTTGGGAAAAGGATTCAGGACTGCTAAGGTAAACCGATTAAACGGATATTTGCTGGAGCCCGATTGGAGGGATTTTCAAGAAGAGCAGAAAATACTGCCGTAGTTACTGCCCTTTTTCGTCTTTGTGCCGCAGCCATTCGATAAACATCTGTTCTTTTGGTTTGTCGTAGGCCATGAGCAGGTGGCGGATGCTGCGCCCGCTGACAAAGTGGCAAACTTCCTCCGCCAGGTTCTTGGCGTGATCGCCGGCGCGTTCCAGAGATTGCGTCATGAAGATAATCTGCAAGCTGGAGTGGTGCGCCACATTTTCCGGATTCTCGATGTGCCGCAGGAAGATGATATTGCGCAGGCGGTCCATCTCGGCATCGGCGCGCAACACGTCGATGGCTTTCTTGACGTCGCGCTGCGAAAAGGAAACGCCCACGTCCGACAGCATTTTTTCCAGAACCGTCGCCATCTGGGTCAGGTCCCGAGCATCCTGCGCATCGATGCGGCCCGCTGCGGCTTGCGCGCTGGTGGCAAAGCTCAAGAGCAGATCCCCGATGCGCTCCAGTCCGATCATCACTTTCATGCACGCCAGCAGTTGCCCGGTTTCTGCCTCCGGAACGCGCGTGATAGTCGCGGTCACGCCGGAGTCTACTTCCAGGTCAATAGCATCCAGTTCTTTTTCGCACTGCCGTATGGCGTTCAGGCGGGACATGGATCCGGTAGCAATCCCCTCGGCCGCAATGGCCGCGGCCTCGCGGGCAAGTTCGCACGCTTCCACGGTTCGCTGCATTAAGCCCGAGTGTGGCTCAGGCGAAGGTGTTTTCACGCTGGCTGTGCTCATAGGCTGCTACTCATTAGAAGACCGCCCTGCTTCATAGGATGCCGCATCCGCTCTGGTATACGCGAACACTATCACCCCAGAGTGTGGCACACAATCCCAGATAAAGCATAATTGGCCGCGAAACCAGGCAGGTTACAACCCGGTGAATTTCTGGTTGGCGCCGCATGAAAAAGCCGGATCATGGCTCAGTTCCCAGTGGCGAACGACTCGCTAAATAAGTGATCGATTCTGGGGTCTTGAGTGCTATCGGGGATTTAACAACGGTTACCTCTTGTGCAGGGCTTCCCTGACCAGCTCACACACGCGGAAATGGCCCTTCTCGCCTCGGTCGCATGACTCACTCTCCGCCGTATTCCCATAATCGTCCTTGACGGTCGGGTCCGCTCCTGCCTTGAGTAGTTCTTCCGCGCCTAGCGCATCGCCGATGCATCGCCGCACCTATGAGAGGAGTCATCCCTTTCTTAGTCCTTAAGTTTGGCCCAGCCCCGGCATCAAGCAGCAACTGGACCATGGTTCCGTCCCGAGCCATTATCAAGGCCGTCTCGCCGGCAGCATTCGCGGCATTTACTGTTGCTCCGTGTTTCAGTAAGAGTTTGGCGCTTTTCACGTTGCCGCTGAAGGCGGCTGCGATAAGGCCGGTGCTTCCGTCGTAGAGTGTCAAGTTAGGGTCGGCACCTGCCGCGAGAAGCTCCTCGACAATGTCCGCATGAGCAAAGCTGGTGGCTTCGAAAAGTGGAAGACTTCTGTTCTCATCCAAAATGTTGACCGCTGCCCCGGACCGGAGAATCTTGCGAATGCTCTCTATGTCTCCCTGCCCGATTGCATCGGCCAAGGATCGGGAGGGTTCTGGCATGGAAATCTCGGTCGCTTCGAACTGCAAATGACCGGGATCGAACATGCCATTCTTTTGCGGCGTAGACACGAAATGGAAGTAGCCTGTAAACCATGCCTGAATGCTGCGTCCCTTTGGGTTGAGTTGTCCGTAAACCTGCTGCTCGCGTTCAGGCCTACAATAAAACCATAAGTACGCCGGACTGCCAGAGGGCAGATTCCGGG
The DNA here is from genome assembly GCA_003162255.1 of Acidobacteriaceae bacterium. Lineage (GTDB taxonomy): Bacteria > Acidobacteriota > Terriglobia > Terriglobales > Acidobacteriaceae > Acidiflorens. The sequence continues at coordinate 3,659 of PMMJ01000162.1, forward strand.
GAGTAGGGTCAGAGAGAAAGTTATCGCCCTCCCACCCGTATGCGAGCAAGGCTCTGTCACGCACGTGATGCCCGTCGAATTGTTGGGGATTTGCGCCAAGATCGTAGATCGTGACATCGATGGTGCCGGAGGTCGGCGGTTCTTGACATGAGAGTTGATCACCAGACAGAGCAATGAAAGCAAGAGCCCACCCAAGTACAAACAGACGTGCCGCGATTCCGGTAGTCACATCAGTCCCTCCTCAATTCTCCCGATCAAGCCATCAGACCTCCTTCAATACTAATTGTTGTTAGCAAGGCCATAGCACTCCCGCCCGGGCTCGTACTCTGGATTCCAGTCGGATCACGAGCAAACCGGACCTTGCCTTCCACCAATCTAAGCCGTATCCGGCTCCGACCCGGGCAGAGTAAACAAGAACGTCGATCCGTGGTGAAGTTCGCTCTCGGCGCGAATCGTTCCCCCATGCGCCAGGACGATATGCTTTGCGATGGCCAGTCCCAGTCCAGTGCCTCCCGATTCCCGCGAGCGCGCTTTGTCGACCCGGTAGAAGCGCTCGAAAAGACGCGGCAGATGTTCCGAAGAAATGCCCGGCCCGAAGTCCCGGACGTAAAATTCGACGCCGTTCGCAGCCGCGCGGGCTCCAAGAATGACCTTCTTCCCTGACGCCGCGTACTTCAACGCATTCTCGATCAGGTTGGAAAAAATCTGGTGGATAGCTTCGCGATCCGCATTCACCTGGCCGCTGGCAACCGAGTTCTCAATCGCCAGTTCAACCTCATACGACCGCGCCACTTCGCGAAAGCTTTCCAGCGCGTCCTGCAACAGCTCTTCGGGCCTGACCCGCTGGATGCCGAACCTCTGCTCGCCCGATTCGACGCGAGCCAGCGTGAGCAGGTCTTCCGTAAGCCGGGACATGCGGGCCGCGTTCTTGCGGATGATTTCCAGGAACTCACGCACGTGATTGTCCGCGATAGGACTGTCGAGCAGCGTCTCCGTATATCCCTGGATCGACGTCAGCGGAGTGCGCAGTTCGTGGGAAACGTTGGNNCGCTTCTTGTATCGCGGCCAGAAAGTCCGGGTCGCGAACGCTGTCGATCAACGGCGCATTCAGCCGCGGAGCATGAAACAGCAGTCGATTCATGCCACGATTGGCCCACTGCACGCGCCCGCCGTCATCGACTGCAATCACGGCGTCCTGCATGCTGTTGAGCAGAGTCTCCAACTCGCGCTGACTGGTCTGAACCCGAGCGTAACTTTCTTCCACGCGGCGCGTCGTCTTATCGAGCGCTGCCGCCACTTGCCCGATCTCGTCGGTCGAAGTGGACGCGATTCTCGCGGTCAGATCCCCACTCGCGACCCGCTCCGCAAAATTCACGATCCGTTGCAGTCGCCGCCCAACATATTGGGAAGCAATCGCCGCCACCAGCACCGCGAATAGAAAAGCGCTCAGCGATCCCCAGAACAGGGCCTTGCCCAGCGNNGCCACGTACACAAAAGGAACGCTAAGAGTACGACTGTTGCGTTCATCCATGCCGACTTTGCCGCCGAGGGCGGAGACGAACTCTGGGCGTTGCGCGTGGTTCTCCATCGTGCTGGGATCCGCCTCCGAATCGGCCAGCACCTTGCC
>PMMJ01000018.1:0-4953 GCA_003162255.1 Acidobacteriaceae bacterium
AATACGCAAGCGGCAGGATCGCTAACCCTGGTGGATAACCTCTCCCTTCAGCGCTCCGCAGCAATGGCGTCAGATTGATCTTCCACTCGCCCCGTGCCCGCTTTATAACGCAGGAACTGCGGCTGGTTCCCGTTCCCGCAACAATCGCGTGAGAGTTCATTCTCGCGCATTCTAGTGGAACCAGTTGCTCGACAATCCAGCCCCGGAGGGGCGACCNNAGCGCTTCAGCGCTGGGGAAAGTGGAAGAGATGATTAAGTCCCGGAGGGACGACCGAGCTCTTACGCGCACTTTTTAGCCCTTGAGAGATTGCCGATGGTATCAAATCGCGATCGCCCCCGACGGCGCAGAGTTCCGAGCGGGGATCCATTTAACATAGGAATGTGACGACGCCGAAACGAATCGGTCTTGGCGCGAGCGCTTTCCAAACTGGGTTATTGCTCGCGCTCGCAGGCGGCTGTTTTGATTCGCGCTGGACGTGTCACGCGGAATGGCCGCCCCACGCGGGATCCGGAGATTCCCGTGCACCTGCCGCAAGACCGAATTGAGGTCGACGGCGCGCCGCTCGGCAAAGCGCCGCCGATTTACCTCATTATGAATAAACCGTGCGGCGTGGTAACGACCGCGTCCGACGAGAAAGGCCGCGCGACCGTTTACGATCTGCTCGAGCCGGGCTTGCCGTGGGTAGGTCCCGTAGGACGATTGGACAAAGCAAGCGAAGGACTGCTGCTACTGACCAATGATTCGGAGTGGGCGTCAAAGATCACCGACCCGGCGAGTCATCTGGACAAGAAATATCACGTGCAAATCGACTGCGTTGCCGACGCCGATCTCCTAGCCAGAATCACCCGAGGATGCCCGGTTGAGGGCGACTCGATGAAGAGTGGCCCAATGGATAGCGGCCCAGGCGAACATTTACGCGCGAAGAGCGCGCGTCTTCTAAGGCACGGCGATAAGCATAGCTGGCTGGAGATTACCCTGGACGAAGGCAAGAACCGCCAAATTCGGCGCTTGCTAGAAGTGCTGCAGGTTCGCGTTTTGCGTCTGGTGCGAGTGTCGATAGGCCCGCTCGCTCTAGGCGATCTAAAAAAAGGCTCGGCGCGAATTCTGACGCCAGAGGAAAAAAAGGCCATCGATCAAGAGCTGCGATCGCGGAGAATCTCCTAACAGGCTACCGAAAAACTCCGATTCACGCCGGTTCTGGGAACAAGGGTTCTGGGAACAAGGGTTTTGGGAACAAGGGTTTTGGGAAGGGCACGACTTTAGTCGTGCCGTATGTCGTTGAAAATGTGTCCGCGATTCAGCGCCTGAGGGGAGCCTCTTGCGGCCTTGCTGAGTTTTTCCGCAGCCTCCTAAGCAGAGAGCCCTTGCTTCTCCACGTAATCCTCCGCCTGGCGAAGCACCTTCCGCTCGTTGCTGTACGCCAGCTGTTTGCGCGCGTCGGCGAGCGGTACCCAGAGAGCTTGCCTGACTTCAATCCGCATGTCAGGAGTCAGGTTGTCGATTTCTCCCGACACATAGCGCATCAGATAGAAGCTCACGATTTTGAAAACTCGTTTGCCATCGCCCCATGTCCGCACGTAGACATACTTGTTATCCGATAGTTTGGCAATCGCTTCAGCCACGATGCCGGTCTCTTCTCGCACTTCCCGCACCGCGGCAGCCTGCGGTTTTTCGCCCGGATCTACCAGCCCTTTGGGGAGCGCCAACACGGCACGGCTCCGCTTGCGCGGCGTCTTCGCGATTGCAGGTTTGGGACCTTCCTTCTCCGGCTCGTTTTTCTGCGGCTCAATCAAAGCGACGTGCCAGACTCCAGAAATCTGCCGAAGCACAACTCCGCCCGCTGAAATTTCCCGCGCCATGGCCCTCACCTTAGCCGACACGGTATCAGGAATTCCCCAGCTTTCCAGTCTCTTCCTGGATTCGCTGCCATGCGCGCTCCACATGCCGAGCCTGCGTGTTGGTCTGGCCGACGCAGAGTCGGAGCGTGAGTTTGCCATCGAGCTTGGTGTGCGTGAGAAAGAGGTCCCCGCTGCCGTTCAGCCGCTCCATCAGGAGTTGGTTGGCGTGATCTCCCGCGAGCAACCGGAAGCAGACGAGGTTGAGCAGCGCAGGCGCGGCGAGCTCGAAGCGCGAGTCACCGCGTACCCAACCGGCGAACTCCTGCGCCAGTCGCACGTGCTCGCGAACGTGGTGTTGCAGCCCTTCGATCCCATAATGCCGGATCACAAACCAAAGCTTAAGCGAGCGAAAGCGGCGCCCGAGTTGAATGTGCCAGTCGCGATAATCAATAACCGCGCCGGATTCGCTAGCCCGGTTGCGCAGATACTCGGGCAAGACAGAAAGCGTCTGGATCAAGTGCTTGCGGTCGGCAATGTAGAAGCAACTGCAATCGAAGTTGGTGAACATCCATTTGTGCGGATTGAAGCAGTAACTGTCGGCCAATTCCACACCATCATTAATAAAGCGAAATTCCGGGCAGAGCGCAGCCGTGCCGCTCAGGGCGGAGTCCACATGGAGCCAGAGATTATGCTCGCGGCAGATTCCAGCAATTTCGCGGACGGGGTCGATTGCATCCGAGGATGTGGTTCCCACAGTCGCGCACACGAAGCACGGAATCAGGCCGGCCTCGATGTCGCGCTCGATCTGGCGTGCCAGCGCTTCGGGACGCATAGCGAAATTCTTGTCCACTTCGATCTGGCGCAGGTTGTCCGAGCCCAGGCCGGCTATCTTTATTGCTTTCTCAACAGAGGAATGCGTTTGGGTGGAGCAATAAGCAATCAGGTGTCCATCGCAGCCCTTGCGATTGCTCGCAAACTGCGTTGCACGCTCGCGGGCGGCGAGCAGAGCACAGAGCGCGGCGCTGGACGCCGTATCCTGAATCACTCCGCCTCCACTGCCGCTGGAAAGAAATTTCTCCGGCAGCCCCAACATCGGCACCAGCCAATCGAGCACATGTGTTTCCAGTTCCGTGCATGCCGGACTAGTCGACCAGAGCATGCCCTGCACGCCCAGTCCGGAGGAAACGAGATCGCCAAGAATGGCCGGCCCCGAGGCGTTTGCCGGAAAGTAAGCGTAGAAGTTAGGCGACTGCCAATGCGTGATGCCCGGAAGAATGACGCGCTCGATATCGCCAAGAATCTGGTCGAAGGCTTCACCGTGCTCCGGTGCACTTGCCGGCAGCTTCGAGCGAATTTCTCCCGGCTGCACCCGCGACAGAACCGGGAAGCTTTCAATGCGGGATTGATAGTCGGCGATCCAGTCCACGACAGCGTGGCCCTGGCGGCGGAACTCCTCGGGAGACATGTGAAACGATTTCGGTTCAGACATAAGAATTTGTAATTTCTGATCGACTCTGTTCTTGCTTTTAGGTGGCGCAGCGGTTTACCGCTGCGATGATTGCCTTGTTTTCAGCGACGGCTTTAGCCGCTGAGGGTCGGACGACTCGCTCGGAGAACCATTTATGCGACGAATTCAAACCCCAAAATATTACAAATGTCCGTAAAACACCCTCGTATCGTATTCGAATTCCACCTTGCCATCTTTAGCGTGGTCGCGGAAGATGCGCTGCAGTTCCTGCATCATCGGAGCGTGGCTGGGATGACCTTCAAGCGGCGCATACGAAGAAGACAGCAGTCGCCCCGCAGCACCGTCGTAGTCAAACCGCTGGCACAGGCTGAAGACGCGCTCCTGATACAACGCGGGCGCAAAAAAGTCGTGAATCGTGGCGGTCGTGCGTTCGTGGCGCACTTCCTTGTAGTCGGTGCCGTAGGTCAGCAGGAGTTGCTCGTAATCGCGCAGGAAAGGCGTGCTCGCAGTGCGCCGCTCGTTCCAAATCAACACGCACCATCCCTCCGGCCTCAGAATGCGGGCGAATTCGGCGCGGGCGCGAGGCAGGTCGAACCAGTGCGCTGCCTGTGCGGCAGTAACGAAGTCGACAGAAGCGGAGCGCAGCGTAGTCGCCTCCGCGGTTCCGTCAACCGACACAAACCGGTCATTGGGTTGGAGCGGGGATTGGAGGGACTCGATGGATTCCAACTGCTGGACACCCATAGCGCGCATTTCCGGGTTGGGTTCGACCGCAAAGACGGAGTTCCCGTTCTCCAAAAGAAGTCGGGTGAACACGCCTGTCCCAGAAGCGATGTCAGCGACGATGTGACGCGGCAGCAATCCGCATTCGACACGAAGCAGGTCGAGTACTTCTAGCGGATATCCCGGGCGATAGCGAACGTAGTTCTCCACCCGATCGGAAAAACGAGCCGTTGGCGACTTACTCATCGCTCTTTAGTGTAACCCGTTCAAGCGGCGACTCACTCCACACGATACAATCTTCGTTTCTGAATTAGTGTCTCCGAGGGCTTCATGAAACTTCTCTCCGGTGCAGTGCTGTTCTTCGCGCTGATTGGTTCGAGCCTGCTGGCGTTTGATCAGGCCGGCAAGAAAAATGACAATGACAACAAAAAAGCCGAGCCGGAGAACTGGTCCATCAGCGGCTTCCGCGATGTCGCCGGCGAGCGCGAGATCGAAAAGAAATTCCTGGCCGTGCCCGATCCCAAGCTCGCGGAAGAGCATCTCCGCATTCTGACCGAAGCCCCGCACATCGCCGGATCTCCCGAGGACAAAGCCACCGCCGAATACGTGGCAAAAAAGTTTCGCGAGGCTGGCTTGGACACCGAGATTGTCGAATACAAAGTGTGGCTCAACTATCCCGCCGAGATTCGTGTGGATATGACCGCACCGCCCGGAGTCGAGATGCACGGCCCGCGCCGCGAGCATGTCGACGACGATCCCTTTCAGGACGATCCGCGCGTCGTCATGCCTTACAACGGAATGTCGCCCTCGGGTGATGCCGAGGCCGAAGTTGTCTACGCGAACTATGGCTCGCCCGCCGACTTTGACAAGCTGAAGCAGATGAACGTCGACGTGCGCGGCAAGATCGTCATCGTCCGTTACGG
>PMMJ01000018.1:4996-7467 GCA_003162255.1 Acidobacteriaceae bacterium
CAGTTGCCGAAGATTCCCGTGACTCCGCTTTCTTACGCCGATGCCGCGCCGATTCTAGAGCACCTCGGCGGTCCGCCTTCCCCCCGCGAGTGGCAAGGAGCTCTGCCCTTTACCTACCACGTCGGTCCGGGCCCCGCGAAAGTGAAGATGCANNTGGAAGCCCAAGCGCACCATCGTGTTCGGAAGCTGGGACGCGGAAGAGGAAGGACTGATTGGTTCCACCGAGTGGGGCGAGGATCATGCGCAGGAACTCGCGAACGCGGCCGCCTATTTCAACATGGATGTGGCCGTATCCGGCAAGAAGTTCGGAGCGTCCGGCGTGCCCACGCTGAAAGAGTTTATCCGCGAGATCGCGAAGGCCGTGCCTTCTCCGCAAGGCGGAACCGTGTACGATACGTGGAAAAAGACGAGCGAGTCCAATCCGGAGAGCAATCATCCGCAGGAGACCAGCACCTACCGCCCGCCGCCGGCGGCAATGCAGAGTGATGTGCCCGTGGGCGATCTCGGCAGCGGTTCCGACTACACCGTTTTCCTGCAGCACCTGGGAGTGCCTTCCACCGATGTCAGCTCAAGCGGCGATTACGGTGTGTATCACTCGGTCTTCGATAACTTCGCCTGGTTCAAGAAATTCGGCGATCCCGATTTCCGCTATGAGCAGGAGATGGCCCGCATTTACGGCTTGGAAGTCCTGCGTATGTCCAGCGCCGACGTGCTTCCCTACGATTACGAAAACTACGGGAAGGAGATTCTGGTTTACCTCGACGCCGCCAAGAGCAAGAGTAAAGAGCGCTTCGGGGACAAGACGCCAGACTTCTCGGCAGCGCTCGAAGGCGCGCGCCACCTGCAGGAAGTGGGCGCAAAAATGCTCCAAAAGCAGCGAAAAATGCCTGCAGCGCCGGACCGCATGAATGCTAAACTACGCGAAGCGGAGCGGGGGCTATTGATTCCAGAGGGGTTACCGAACCGTCCCTGGTTTCACCACGCTGTTTACGCTCCTGGACAGTACACAGGATATGCAGCAGTTGTTATTCCCGGGGTGAACGAGGCGATCGATCGCGGGGATCTTCGCCGGACTGAACAACAAATCGCAGCCCTGGCGGCCGCCTTGAACCGAGCCGTTCTGGTTCTAGAGCAATATCGCTAATCGCCGCGAGAAGTTTTGCAAAGCAACCAGGTTCGTAGCCGCGAAGCGGCAGAACAGGAAANNGGGAAAGCGGAACCGGGATAAACCAAGTCCCGCAAGGGACGGCCGAGGCCGATTCCCGCCTGAACCATGCGGCCGAGACGACGCGACTTATGGTACTGGCAAGAATCATCACGCGCTCCCACGCCTGCTCGCGAGAGCTGGCGCTGGATCTGCTTGCCCGCGGTTACGCCGTCGAAATCGTTTCGCCCGACTCCATCCCCGACAATATTGCGGACCTGGAGCTGCGGGTCGAAACCGATCCCGGGAATCAGTTGATCGCGAGCGTCGAAGCCCACGATGGCGACCACTCGGCGTCGCTTGAATTCCTGCATCATCTGAAAGCGCCGATGGTGGACTTCATTCGCCGCCCGCCGGACCCTCGCGAAGCCGCTTACCTTTCCAAAGAGCCTGTCGGCTTCAACGCCGAGCTGAGGCTCGCTGAGATAAGCGTTGAAGATGTGGAGCTCCCCGCGGAAGCTCCGCAACCGGCGGCCAAAGCGGTTTCCCGAGCAGCCGAAATTCCGCTCCATCCTGACCTCGATCCCCGCTCCAACATCGAAGAAAGCGCGCGTTCGACCACGCCGGTAGATTCATTGCCATCGCTACCGGCGAAGCCGCCGAGCCATTCTGCGCGACAGGCTGCAGAAATCGCCCCGCCGATTGCCCCGCCAATCCCCAAGCCAACCACTGCCCGGCCAACCATGCTCCGCCCGACCATTACGGCGCCGCCCATGATCCGGCCCGTAGCGGAACTGCGACGGCGCGATCGTTCCGCGGGATGGCTCTGGCGCGCTGCTCTGGGTTTTGCCACTGTGGCACTGCTCGCCCTGGTCCTGGGGTTCGGCCTGCGCCGGACCGGCAAAGCTCCCGCTCAGATTTCCGGAGCCGCGCCAGCGGAGAGAGTCGCAGCCCCGCCCGCCGACGTGGATTTGTTGAGCGCCGTAAATCCCGAGAAAGCTCCCGAAAGAACTCAAGGAGAAGCTCCAGCGCAAGTAGCCGCTTCCGCCGTGTCGTCGCCTGCCCTAAGATCCGAAGGAAGATCGGAAGGCTCCCAAGCGCCGGACGAATTGCCAGTCGCAAAGCCCGGAGCCGCAACCGCCAGAGCTGGAGTCCGCCCGTCAAGCCCACACCGTGACGACTTGATCGCACGCGACACCGTCACCTATTTGGATGAGCGCTACAGGCCTGTGCCGAAAGCCAAAGCGGCAAAGCGCTTTGCGCGTCGGCATCCGAGCTCGCGCCCGCATCGCGGCGACGTCATCGCCGCGAATAGTGTCGCCTATCT
>PMMJ01000056.1 GCA_003162255.1 Acidobacteriaceae bacterium
CCGTCGGAAAGGTGATTGGCAACTGAAGCAAATCCGGAATCGCTATGGCTACCGGCATCTGCCGAGCCCTGCTCGGCTTGGACGGGCCAGGACGCCCGTCCCTCCACTGGCGTGTCGATGGGCTTCGGTGGCGTTGAATTCTCCGGCGGGTGGTCAGCAAAAAAGTTCACGCTAGCTCGCCTGTGCCGGTGAGTGCAAGCACGCTTTTTGCTGCGCCATTCTTTGCCGAGCCGTTGAAATACGCGGTCAGCGCCTGGCCGGTGTAGGACTTCTTNNACGTCGAGGTTGTGTTCGATGATGATAACGGTGTTTCCTAAATCGGTGAGACGGTGCAGCACATCGAGCAATTTTCGCACATCGTCGAAGTGCAATCCCGTGGTCGGCTCGTCCAGTAGATAAAGAGTCTTTCCCGTCTGACGCTTGCTCAGTTCTCGGGCGAGTTTGATGCGCTGGGCTTCTCCGCCCGAAAGAGTAACTGCAGACTGGCCAAGGTGAATGTATCCCAAGCCAACGTCGACCAGGGTTTGCAGCTTTTGCTTTACCTGCGGGATGTTTTCGAGAATCTGGAGCACGTCCGACACTGGCATTTCGAGCAGGTCGGCGATGGAATTGCCATTGTAGTGAACCGACAACGTTTCGTGGTTGTAGCGGCGCCCGCCGCACACTTCGCACTGCACGTAAACATCGGGCAGGAAATTCATTTCGATGCGGCGCTGGCCTTCGCCCTGGCAGGCTTCGCAGCGTCCACCAGAAACGTTGAAGGAAAAGCGCCCTGGTTTGTAGCCGCGTTCGCGCGATTCGGGAAGCATGGCGTAGAGGTCGCGAACCGCCGCGAAAATTCCGGTATAGGTTGCCGGGTTGGAGCGCGGAGTGCGGCCGATGGGCGACTGGTCGATGCGAATGACCTTATCGATCAACTCCCCTCCCGTTATAGCTTTGTGCGTGCCGGGTTCTTCGCGCGAACGATAGAGTTGCTTGGCGAGGGCGCGGTACAAAATGTCATTGACCAGGGTTGATTTGCCGGAGCCGGAAACGCCGGTGACCACCGTCATCACGCCGAGCGGGAATACTACGTCGAGATTCTTTAGGTTGTTCTCACGCGCGCCTAGAACGGTGATGGCCTTGCCATTCGGGCTGCGGCGCTCGGGAAGCATGGCGATGTGCTGGCGCCCGGAGATGTACGCTCCGGTCAGAGACGCGGGTGAGTTCATGATTTCGGCCGGGGTTCCGGCGGCGACCAACTCGCCGCCATGACGGCCGGCGCCGGGGCCGAGGTCGATGACGTAGTCGGCGCGGCGGATGGTCTCTTCATCGTGCTCTACGACGAGAACGGTATTGCCGAGATCGCGCAAATTCTCCAGTGCCGCCAGCAGACGGCCGTTGTCGCGGTGGTGCAGCCCGATCGAGGGTTCGTCGAGAACGTAAAGCACGCCGCGCAGTTTGGATCCGATTTGAGTCGCGAGACGGATGCGCTGGCCTTCTCCGCCCGAGAGCGTGGCGGCCGAGCGCCCCAGCGACAGGTAGCCGAGTCCAACGTTGTCGAGGAATTCGAGGCGTTCGGTGATTTCGTGCGCGATGCGTCCGGCGATGGTCAGTTCCCTGCCGGTCAGCTTGATCTTGCGCGCGGCTTCGAGAGCGCGCGCAATCGGAAGGCTGGTGAAATCGGCAATGGACATGCCGTTCACTTTTACGGCCAGGCTCTCAGGACGCAGACGCTTGCCGTGGCACACCGAACATTCCGTGGCCGACATGAAATCGAGCAGATATTCGCGATAGGTATCGGACGTAGAGGATTCGAGATTCTGTCTGAGGTGGCCGAGAATTCCGAGAAACCCTGTCCTATTCTCGCGCTGGCCCCCGCGCTGCGGCTCGCCGTAGAGCAGGAGGTTCTGAATCTTATCGGGAAATTTCTCGAAAGGCGTTGACAAGTCGAAACCGTAGGCTTGAACCACCAACTGAATGCTGCGAATCAGACTTTGCGATGACGAACCGGGGCCCACGGCTCCATCGAGCACCGGCTTCGACCAATCGACAATCACTTTCGCAGGATCTAAATCGTAGCGGCTTCCGAGACCGTGGCATTCGGGGCAGGCGCCATAGGAACTGTTGAACGAGAACGAACGCGGCTCCAGTTGCGGAACGCTGATGCCGCAGTCGGGGCAGGCAAGACGTGCGGAATAAAGCGTCTCGTCTCCGTTGACAACGGCGACCAGGACCAGGCCGCCGCCGAGTTTCATGGCTAGACCGACCGAGAGTTCGAGGCGATGCTCGATTCCGGGCTTCACCAGCAGGCGATCGACGACGACTTCGATGGTGTGGTTCTTGCGCTTGTCGAGCGCGAGGTCGTCCTCGAGGTTCACCAGTTCGCCGTCGACGCGGGCACGGGAGAAACCGTGCTGGACCAGCTTCTCCATTTCTTTTTTGAATTCACCTTTGCGGCCGCGAACGATGGGCGCCATGATCATGACGCGGTCGTCGGGGGTGAGTGACATCACCCGCTGCACGATCTGCTCGGCAGACTGGCGGGTGATGGGCTTGCCGCAATTCGGGCAATGGGGCACACCGATCGACGAGTAGAGCAGGCGCAGGTAATCGTAGATCTCGGTGATGGTGCCNNGTATCGAAAGCGAGCGAGGATTTGCCGGAGCCGCTCAGGCCCGTTATGACCGTCAGAGTATTGCGAGGAATCTCGACGTCAATATTCTTCAGATTGTGTTGGCGCGCGCCGCGCACCGAAATGCTGGTGATAGCCATTAGCGCAACACGTTATGACACTTCCGTAACGTGGACGGGTCCTAAGAAATGTTGGAGAGTGGAGATACGCAGTTCGATTCTCGTATCTTAGTTGTGAACATCGGCGGGGGTCAAATGCGGATCGAGTAAAACATTTGCAGCCGCGCGATGCACAACGTGGCTGCCAGCAAGGGCCAGTCAAGTGAACCCGATTTTCGTAGCTTTCCTAATCAGCAGCACTGCCATTTTAACCGTGATTCTCGGCGTATTCGGCGCGTATTGCACGATTTGCGGAGTATTGGCCGTCGTCAACCCCTCTCGAGCGTCCAACGTGCTGTCGGCGTTGGTAGCCCATCAAAGCCACGCCAGTGGCGACTAAGCACGCCCCCACAATCTTTCGTTGAATCTTGCGGAATAGCTTTCCCCTTGGATGCCAGGAGCACGCGCAGAGATGCGCGGCTGCTAGTCAGGCGGCGGTTGCTGGGGAACGACCGGGGGCGCTCCCGGCTGCTGCCTTTGTCTTTGCATCATCTCCAGAATCTGCTCAGGGGTCTTCGGTCCCGCGTTGGGCTGGTTTGGGTCCGGTTGTTGCTGCTGGTCCGGGGTATTTGCGCCGGTCGCGCCAGGCTGCGGCTGGGTCTGATCCTCGGCGCTGTCGTCGGCGCTGTCGTCATCGTCTTTGCTATCGTCGGCGTCGGCTACCGCCGGTTGTACGTTCCCCGGCTGCGGAGCAACCAGGCCCTGCTGGCCGAACGGCATCGGCTGCGAAAAGCGGTTCGGCGCCGGCGCCGGATTGTTCTGATTCACGTTCGCGGCGGTCTGGGTCTCGCCCGCCGCCGATGGCTTTGCCAAGAGGATCACACTCACAATCGCCGTGGGATCCGAGTTTGAACCCAGCATCACGTAATTGAATGAGGACCCGTTGAGCAATCCCGCCAGAACATCCCGTGGCGCACCCGGGCCGAGGTGCGTCACCACGCGCTCGTTGGCGCCTAAGCCCGCAGGAATTTCAATGGACGCACCGGTGAGCTTGCGCACATCGCGCAGGATTTCGCTTAAAGTCGAATTCTGAGCCGAGATGGTCAGCAACCCACCTTGATAACTGACTTTCGCTGGCGTTGCGGGAATCTGATCCATGGGCAACTGACTGAGCGGACCGCTGGGCAACGGTGGCAGCACGAGCTGCTTCTTGGTCTTATGAGATTTGTGGTGCGGAGGGGTGGCCGGGGCCGCGACTGGTGTAGTTGTCTGCGCAAGGAGAGCCTGAGCAAGAACGACCGGAGCTGCCAGCAAGAGCGCCAAGACCGTCCATCTGCGTGTGCGCGGCATCGAAAGTTCCCCGTCTCCGCGAGCGGCTGGAGATTTCACAGCCACTCGACCCCAGCCTGATTTTACCACTGCTGGTAGAACGCCGGTCCGCCTTGTTTTTGCGCAATGATTACCAACGACCCATTGCAGGTTAGCTTTGCAGGCATTTGGAGTACTCTCGGCCGGGAGAGCGCGTAAAATGCGAACGGAGGCGTTTCCCTTGGTTACTGCTTCTGGATACACGCTCCAGGCTCGACGGGGCGGCCGGCGCTGGCTGTGTCTGTTGCTGCTGGGAGCATCGGCGTACGTCCCAGCCCAGATCTGCCAGAGCGCCGCGGACATGGACGCTTCGGCGCGAACTGCGCTCGAAACCTCCGCGAAGCGCTACTTCGAAATGTCGGCACGCGGCGATTCGGCCGCTCTGAAGCAGAACTCCATTGCTTCGGTCGCGGACAGCTTTGCCGGCATCGAAACTGCAGTCAAAGAAAACCAGGACGCGTTCACCGGCGGACAAGCAACGGTGCGGCCTCCCTTTTTGCTGACCGCCGATGGCCCGGCGCCGCTGGCTCGCGCCGAATTTCTGTGCGGTGTATTTGGGCCGTCGGGACAGACCAAGGATAGCGCGGTGTTTGTCCTGCCGAATCTGCCGCCCGGCAAGTACGGCGTAACTATTGTCGACGTAAACGGGGACCAAGGCGCCATGACGCTGACGCTGGTGCTGCAGCAGGTGGGCGCCGACTGGAAGCTGGCTGGTTTTTTCCCAAAATCCTCGCAGGCGGCAGGACACGATGCCGCATGGTTTACGCAGCGCGCCCGCGATTTCAAAGCTAAATCGAAGAATCACAACGCCTGGTTGTATTACCGTG
>PMMJ01000086.1 GCA_003162255.1 Acidobacteriaceae bacterium
TTCCATACCGGAATCACTTCGACACCGTTCCGTAGAGCCAGCGCGCAAGCCTGCAACTGCGCTTTGGCCTGGTGCGCAAACCTGTCCCCGATCCCAACGGAATACTTACTAAGCCTTAAGCCGCTATTTCCCACGCTCCATCCTAACTTCACAGTTTGTCGTGCCAGGCCCACAGCCCTAACCCTGGATTGGCCATAAAAAAAGACGTCTTCGCCATCTCCGCTAATCCGATTGTAGCCATGACTGAGCTTCCGCAGAGACGCGCTCCAGATCTTGCCCTCAATACACTACACACTACCGTGTCAAAATTGATTCTAAAGGGGTTAATAACCGTAGAAGCGCAATACTCGGCGCAATTTGCTACCAGAACTTGCAAGCGGTTTCGGGGTCGGATCGTGGGGGGATCGGCCCCATTTCTCAAGCGCCAACTAAAGCCGTTCGGAGGTTTCATGCAAGGTCTCTTTCGAGGGGCAACGTCTACGACGCCCGGAATACTGCGATGGGCGCTAGCGCAAGAGGAGGTATAATCTGTAGGAACGTGGAGTTAGTGGAGGTGCGCCCATGGCTTCGCCTCGCGAGCCCAAAGGTTCAACGAAAATCGCCCGCCAAACCCCGACTGATCGGATATCCCAAAGAACGCGGAATTCTACGCGTCCACCCCTAGCCCCCAAGAACGGCCGCGAGTTCGACGCCCAGACATTCCTCGCCACCATCGGAGAGGGGAGGGAGGCTATGTTCTTCCCGAAGAAGCAAACCATCTTGGCGCAAGGGGATCCCGCGGACGCAGTGTTTTATCTGCAAACAGGCAAGGTAAGACTCACCGTCGTCTCCAAGGATGGCAAGGAAGCCACGATCGGCATATTGAGCGATGGGAGTTTCTTCGGCGAAGGTTCGCTTGCAGGTCAAACTGTCCGCATGGGCACTGCAACCGCAATGACGGATTGCGCTGTTCTGAGAATTGAGAAAAAGGCCATGGTGGACACGCTTCACCGGGAAAACACCATTTCCGATCTGTTCGTCGCATATTTGTTGACCCGGAACATTCGATACGAAGAGGATCTGGTTGACCAGCTTTTTAATTCCAGCGAGAAAAGGTTAGCCCGTGTCCTTCTTATGCTCGCTCATTTTGGCAAGGAAGGGATTCCTGAATCCGTGATTCCGAAGATCAGCCAAGAGACGCTCGCAGAGATGGTGGGCACCACTCGGTCTCGGGTTAGCTTCTTCATGAACCGGTTCAGGAAATTAGGATTCGTTGACTACGCCGGGGGACCAGAAGGCGGGTTACAGGTCCACAGTTCACTTCTCAATGTCGTTCTCCACGACTAGCGGACCATATCATCCCGACTGGGGGGCCAGGCTATACGGGGATCCGAGGCACGCGCCGCGCATGAAGCAGGTACGTGCCATATCCGAGCAGCCCCAAAGCGGGTAACATTAAAGGTGAACGCTTCACGCCCAAGTATCACGCACATTTTGCACGGCAACGGAAAGAATAATTAATGATGCTTCCCCCACAGACGCGAGATTTGGCTCTGCGTCTTCTTGCTTACGAAGACGCTGCGGGCAAAACTTCCGAGCCGACGGAATTCGCGGCCTTTGGCGTCTGTGAGAGGTTGCGCCAGCCCCTAATTACACTCGCGGGAGTTGCCGGTTTTCGCTCGCTGCTTTCTCGTGCTCTGACGCTGGCCAGGTCGGAAGCTCCCAGTCTTAGCTCGGTACAGGTCGCGGCGGATGGTTCCTTACAGGGTCTAGACGAGCTTCGGCCGCGAGTCGACGCGGACCAAGCTCGGGAGGCAGGAATAATTCTCATTACCCAGTTGCTCGGGCTGCTTGTCCGAGTTGTTGGCGAAGGTACGACGTTGCAGCTGGTGACATCTGAAATTCTCCCAGACTTTAGGTTCCTCTCGCAGAGCGGTATACCCATCGGCTTTGAAGCGATCGTCAACGAAGTCGATGATCTCCAAGGCGTCAGTGCGCGTCTCGAGAGACTGGCGGAGCAATATCCGCCCGNNTGCACGGAAAAGGAAATCGTGAGTCTTCCAGAGTCGCGACATTTGGCCCAACGCCTTCTTACTTACGAAGTCAGTACGGGCAAGAACTCCAAGTCCACGGAGTCAGCGGCGTTTCGTGTCTGTGCGAAGTTGCGTCGTCCCCTCATTACACTCGCGGGAGTTGCCGGTTTTCGCTCGCTCCTTTCTCGTGCTCTGACGCTGGCTAGCGCGGAAGCTCCCAGCCTTAGCGTGGTGCAGGTCGCGGCGGACGGATCCTTAAAGGGTCTAGACGAACTGGAGCCGCAGATTGATCAGGAACAGGCTAGGGACGAAGGAGCCGTTCTCATTGCCCAGTTACTCGGGCTGCTTGTCACGTTCATTGGCGAAGGTCTAACGTTGCGGCTGGTTCAGGATGTGTGGCCCGAGGCCGCCTTCAACGGCCGCGTTTCCGAGAAAGAGGGAAAGCTTGAGCACAGCAAGTAAGGTGAAAATAAACAAACTGCCGACCGGGGTCCCGGGCCTTGATGAAATCCTGGGCG
>PMMJ01000094.1 GCA_003162255.1 Acidobacteriaceae bacterium
CCGCCGATAAACGCATGTGCCCCGATCCGCACGAAATGATGCACCGGGCACAGCGCTCCGACCGTTGCCCAGTCTCCCACGGTTACGTGCCCGCCCAGCGTAGCCGCGTTCGCCATGATGATGTGNNACGCCGCCCTTCCATTTCAAATCCTGCGTCTTGAGACCGATGCTGGCGAACGGGAAGATCTCATTCGCCGTTCCGAGCGTGGTATGGCCGTCGATGACCACGTGCGAATGCAACCGGCAGCGCGCACCCAGCACGACATGCTCGCCGATCACGCAATAAGGCCCAATCTTGCACGACGGGTGTATCTTGCTTTGGGGATCGACGATCGCCGTGGGATGAGAAGACATTTGTAATTTGGTAATTTGCAATTTGTAATTTGGGTCGGAGACTCCAAGTTTCAATCGAAATTACAAATTACAAATTAGAAATCACAAATCCCCCACCGCCTCCTCCCCGCCTGCGCCCGCATTCCTCGGCACCAGCCGGCAAGTCACCGTCGCCTCGGCTGCCACTTTGCCGTCCACATACGCCTTGCCCTCCAGACGCGCGGCCGTGATCCGCCAGGCCTTCACCACGACCTCAATCCGCAGCTGATCTCCCGGCACCACCGGACGCCGGAATCGCGCCTTCTCGATCCCCGTAAACACCATCAGCATTTCGTCGCGGTTCGGAACTTCCGTCAGCAGCAGCAGGCCGCCCGCCTGCGCGATCGCCTCCACAATCAGCACGCCTGGCATGATGGGCTTGTCCGGAAAGTGTCCTTGAAAAAAAGGTTCCGTGACGGTCACATTCTTCAATGCGACAATGCTCTTCATCCGCACCAGCTCGACCACCCGGTCGATTAAGAGGAATGGGTAGCGGTGAGGCAGGATCTTGAAAATATCGCCAATATCCATCCCCGTTCTCTCCCCTGCCGGTGCTTCAGTCGCAGCCGCTTCAGTCGTCTGATTCATGTCAATCATGCCGTTTCGTTCAAGGCGAAGATTATACTGTAGCGCAAGTTTTCGTGAGACTCACGGGCAAAGAGCTTTGCCCGCGACGCCGTGGGTGCCCCAGGTCTCGACTTTGAGACCTGGGAGACCACAACGCTTCAAGTGCAAACGCTTCAACTGCAAATTCACGCGGTCAGAGACATGGGACGTCCCTTTCGTAACCGCATCTAGGGACACCCTGCACTAATCTCGCCCACCCTCAACGCCGATGATTCGCCCAGGGGCACTGTATCGAGCCCCGGAGCCAATCCATGAATTCGCCCGAAGTCCAGCCTTCTACCTCCACTCTAGCCGCGCCCGACCGGCGCCGGCATCCTCGCTATACGGTCCAAGTCCAAATCGAAATCCACGAGGAAGGCAGCGATGTCCCCATTCGCCTCGTAACCACCGACCTCAGTCGNNTTCGGCAACGGCATCATGTTCGTGGAATTCGAAGGTCAAGGAGAACGACTCTTGACCCGTTACCTGGACGCCATCACCACCTAGCACTCACTCTTGCTACAGAAGTCTGAATCGGACAATCCTTCGAAAAGTCCTCCAGAAACCGATCTCGGCAGCCTAGCTCGCCGTCACTTCCGCGCCGCCGCGCACTCCGCACAGGGACAAACTTCCCGCAAGTAAAACCACGAATAGATTCCCAGATCGTGTTTATCGTTCCAGGAAAACTTCAGCCCATACTTGCCCACTGCCTCCGCCGCCAATGCTTTCACCGCCGGCTTGAACATCGGGAGAGCCTCCGGCCCGAGCTTCGCCGCCTCGCCCGCCTTGCGTCCCGCTTTCGTTCGTTCATCTTCGCAAAGTGCGCAAGGGCAAGCATCCCGCAAGAACGCAAATGTGTAGAGGGACCGGTGCCCATCCTTCCACTCAATCTCCATCCCCGTCCCCGTCGTCAAATGAATCAGCACCGACTTGGGATCGTTCCCCACCCGGGGCGTGAAATCCGGCAGCGCCATAAATTTTAGTATCGCACGTCGCCCGCGCCGCTGATCGTTCGCCGAGCAAGAATCGGGTGCAAAACACATGTGGCGCGGACACAAGTGTCCGCGCCACACAGAATCCTCCCCGCTCCCCATGAAAAGTAACCCAGGGGTTACCCGGCAACACGAAACCGAGTCAGGTTACGATCCAAAGAACTTGCGGCGCATGGTTCCGGCAACGACAATCAAGCCCATGCCCAGCAATCCCAGGGTGCCGGGCTCGGGAACAACCAAGTGCGAATTGCCGAGGTGGATGCCACCGTCGTGATCGATCGACCATTGATTCTTATACGCGTAAATAGTTTGCGTCGTAGTTCCGGTCACCACTCGTCCGGTCCAGATCTGCCCACGGATCTCGCCCGAAAGCTTAAACACATAGTCCCACTTGGTGTGGCTGACCACCGTCCATGTAATCGGCCCGACGAAAGCACCGCTAAAAATGACGCCTTTCGGTTGGCCGAGGTTGCCGATGCCAGTCACGATAAAGCTGGAGTTCGTACTGGAAAAAGTTCCGCCGGTCCAGATGCTGGCGCCCGTGAAAGCGCCGGTTGAAAAGCTAACCGAGCCCATGGCCCGTCCTCTAGGCACTGGAATGCCATCGAAGCTCATCAGATGGGACCCGGTGGTTACGACTCCGGCGGTCGTGATGATAACCGTGCCATACTCGTTGGTGAGATCAATCCCATTTGCCCAAGCGGCCAATGGGAATAGCAGCGCGCATAGACCCACAATAACTGCAACTCGCCTCATTGTTCCCTCCACAGAAACTGCAGCGACCCTTTCGGACAACCCTTCAGTGCGGATCGACGGGATCACGAAGGTTGGATTGTTAATTTCGCGCACTTTTAGCGAGCAGAGTGCAAGAACCCAAGGCACGAGCGGTCGAGGGAGGATCGACGCCCAGAACTCTAGTCTCATGGCCAGAAAAAAGCTGTGATTTTTGTCACCGTGCGTGGTGATGAGAAGGGAGCGGCAGCCGACTTCCCGCGCCCAGTAGGAACTTCGGCGCGCGTGCTTGTCTTTGATCTTCGGCCTTCGATCCTTACGCTGCTGCGATGCGGCGCATCAGATCTTCCTGCTCGCCCTTGTTTTCCGCCCCAATGGTGAATGCGTCCAGCACTCCGAGCGACAGCGCATAGCGGAGCGCGTCGTCCACCCGCCCGCGGAGATCGCCTTGTCCCAGGATCTTCATGCCGACGACGCCTTTGCCGGCAGTCTTCATCTCGCGCAGGACGCTGACGACTTCTTCGGGCGAGGCGTCCATGTGCGAGCCGATCGGATTGACGCGCGCCAGATCCACTTCCACCCACGGCGACTTCGCGGCAGCCCGCAGCGCCTCAATCGTGTGGCAGGAGCAGCCGTGCGCGCGAATGATGCCCTTTTCCTTGGCTTCGGACAGTACGTCCATCACTCCTTTGTAGCGTTCCGTCCAATCGCCCTCGGTCACACAATGCATCAGGCAGATGTCGAGGTAGTCGACGCCCAGCTCGCGGCGGAAGCGGTCGAGATCCTCGCGCGCAGATTTGGGATCGCGTGAAAAAGTCTTCGTAAGCACCGTGACTTTGTCGCGTGGCACGTGCTTCAGCGCTTCGGCAACATGCGGATGACTCCCATAGGAGTCGGCCGCGTCAAAAAAACGCAGCCCCTGATCGTAGCCATTGAGCAGGAGTTCCGACAGCCCCTTCACGCCCAGCGCGGTCTGATTGGAATGATGGCCCGATCCGACGGTGCCTGTGCCCATGGCCAGACGGCTGGTGCGGATCCCAGTTTTGCCCAACGTCACCGTATCGAAGGCGGAGACCTTCTGGGCCAATGGTGGCGGAGCTGCGAACGCTGGCCCGAATGCCCGAAAGTTAAGCGTCCTGGAGCTAAGAAGTTTTGAGCTGACCCAGGCCCCCGCGATGCCCGCAGAACCCGCAAGCAAGAATTTTCTGCGATCCATGCCGTCCCTCCGGTTCCCCCACCTTGCTTTACTTTATAAACCTGTTGGACGCGGTTGGGAAGCAATTGGTTATCACCACCGCCCGTGTGGCGCGGGCGCCCCCGCCCGCCTGCCGGTGGCCAAGTGGTTCGCCTAGGCACAGCCGCTCAAAACTCAGAAAATGTTCCTGAACCCCCAAAACAGAAATCCCGCCAGCATCATCGACGCCGGCAGCGTAAGCACCCAGGCCATCGCCAGGTTGCGCACCGTCGACCACTGCAGCCCGGAATGGTTCGCAGCCATCGTCCCCGCAATTCCCGACGACAACACATGCGTCGTACTGACCGGCAATCCAAACCAGTCTGCCGCGCCAATGGTAAACATCGCCGTGATTTCCGCCGCCGCTCCCTGCCCGTAAGTCAGGTGTTCCTTGCCGATCTTCTCGCCCACCGTGACCACGATCCGCTTCCATCCGATCATCGTTCCCAGTCCGAGCGCCATCGCCACCGCCACCTTGACCCATCCCGGGATAAATCGTGTCGCCGCGTCCACGTGCTTCTTGTAATTGTCCAGACCTTCCCAATCGGACGCCGAAATTGCCGGTTGGTGGGTCTTCTTCATCAGGCGCAGGGCTTCGCTAGCGACATACATATCGTTGCGGAAGTTCCGCACCCGTTCATTCGGAATCTTTGCCATCTCGCCGAACAGCGCAGTCTCGTTGCCGATGCCGCTCACCAGTTGGCGCAAGGCCAGCATGGTGTTGGGAGTGAATTGCTTAGTCCGAATGTAATCCGTAACTTCTTCCCGAGCGTCGCCGATCACCGCGTCCGGGCTGACGTAGTTAGACAATATCCCGGCCGCCTGCTGCGATACAGCAACGAAATCATCCGACTGTTTGTGCGTGATCGCGTGGTTCAAAGCATAGGCCGTGGGCACAGTCCCCACCAGGATCAACATGATGAGCCCCATGCCTTTCTGCCCATCATTCGACCCGTGCGCGAAACTGACTCCGGTGCAAGTCAGCAACAGCAGCGACCGAATCCAGAATGGCGGCGGCTCCGTCCCCACCGGAGCCTCATAAAGCGCGCGATTCTTGACCAGCACCTTCATCAACCACAACAGGAGAAATGCGCCCGCGAATCCCACCAGCGGCGACAGCAGCAGCGACTTCCCAATGTTCGTGGCCTGCCCCCAATCCACGCCGCTGGTTCCCGTTTTCGGAGACATCAACTGATTCGCAATGCCCACGCCAATAATCGACCCAATTAAAGTGTGCGAACTCGAAGCCGGCAAGCCGAAATACCAGGTTCCCAGATTCCAAATAATGGCTGCGACCAGCAGCGCGAAAACCATCGCGAACCCAGCCTTGCTCCCCACCTGCAAAATCAGTTCCACCGGCAATAAAGAAATGATTCCGAAAGCGACCAGCCCACTCGAAGTCAACACTCCCAGAAAATTCCAAAACCCCGACCACACTACCGNNTCCAGCGAGTGCGTGTAGATGACGGTCGCCACCGCGTTCGCCGTATCGTGGAATCCGTTGACAAATTCAAACCCAAAAGCCACCAGCAGCGCAATGCCGAGCAAAACGTAAGGCATGATCGATCCGCTGTGCACGGTGGAAAGATCCGTGAGCAGATGGAACGCGGAGTAAATGATCCCGACTAGAAGCACCACTCCGAAGCCCACCATCCCGATCTTTCCCGGACTCCGATTGAGCTTCGCCTCCAGCGCGGGCCTGGCTGGGACCACGCTTAACAATCCACCCGGTTCGCTGTAGGTTTCAGAATTCGGTGCTGTGGCCATATCGGCAATCTCCTCTGTGCGCCGTAGATTTTGGATTTCGG
>PMMJ01000025.1 GCA_003162255.1 Acidobacteriaceae bacterium
GCGCGCACTGGTCGCCCTCCATGGGCCGATGGGTTTATGAGCAAGGGTGGGAGCGAAACCTGAACGGCTCTGCCATCGAGAATTATCGCAGGTTCGACGCCGCCACCTTCCCCGAACTGGCGGAAGCGCCCGCCTACTTCAAGAAGGAGATTAAGCAGTCGTCGGAAATGAGCTATGAGGAACTACACAGCTACATTCACGATCTCGAGCAGAGCGGCTTCGACGTGGTGCGCCTGCGCGTGCAACTGCAGAAGAAGATTGCCTACCCGCTGATCACGCTGGTGATGGCCGTCCTCGCTATCCCCTTCGCGCTTTCCGCGGGCAAGCGTTCGGCGCTCGCCGGAGTTGCGACCGCCATCGGCATCGGCGCTGTCTACTTTATAATTTCTGGCCTGTTCGAAGCGATGGGTAATTTCAGTCAGCTTCCGCCCGCCGTGGCTGCCTGGTCTCCAGACCTGGTCTTCGGCTGCATCGGGGGCTATTTAATTCTGAGGATGCCAACCTAGCCATTGAGTCATTGAATCCTTAACTCATTGAGTCATTGAAAACCCGCCGGGAACTTGGGTCTTCAATGATTCAACGGTTCAATGACCAAATGATTCAATGCTCTAATCTAGTGCACCGCGATCCCGCTCGGCGACGCCGGGGCAATCACCGGAGATAGAGCGCTCATGGCTCCGCTCGTCGTGCTCAGCGTAAAGCCGGTAATGTTGCCCGATACAGCGTTCGACACGTAGAGAAACTGGCCGGTATTGTTGACGCTTGGGTGCATCGCCATCGACACCGGCTGTGTTCCCGTCGGCTGCGTCGCCGGGCTTAGCGCACTCAGGGTGCCTGTCGTCGTGGTGATGCGAAATGCGGATATCTGGTTCGACCCTTCGTTCAATTCGTAGAGAAAATTGTTCGTCGGGTCCACCAGCATTTGAACTGGGTCCTGCCCCACATTGGTCGGCGGCACATTCGTGCAAACCCCTTGCGGGCACGTGGCCAGCGGAGTCAGCAGGTTGTTTTGCACATCCGTCGACGTGCAGCCCCCATTGTTGACCACCGTGCACACCTGGAACGGATAAATATGTCCGCCATTCGGGTCCTCATTGCCCACATACACAAACAGACCGCCGACATTCTGTCCCGCTATGGTGGTATTGACCGGGAAGATCGAGATGGGGTCGGTCGCGGCAATGGCATAAGGCGAATTCGCTTGCTCGGTCAGCACACCCGATGAACTCACGGTATACACGCTCACCGTGTTGTCATTGTTCAGAGGACTGCATCCGGTCGTGCAGATGTCGTGATTGTTGGTGACAAAGAGAATCTCCTGGGCCGATCCGCTAGCCGGGGTAAATGCAATGGGCGCAAGCGCGGTCGGAACCTTGCTCAGGTAGAACGGACTTCCACTGGCCAATGTCAGAGTGCTTGAGTTTATGGTAAAGACCGAGATTGAAGGACATACGTCGGTAGTCCCGGAGGGGGGATGCGGACAGGTCGAATACACCGGAGGGTTCCCAGTTCCTGGCCAAGGATAAGAGCCCTGATCGATCACGAACAGGAACTGTCCCCCGGCATCCCGCACCATGGCGACCGCAGAGTCGTTATAGGTGCAGGGTGTGACGCCGGCCGGGCAGGTCCAAGTCACCGCCGTGCCGGGCGCTGACAAACTCCCGTCCGAGTTCACCGTATACGGGTAAATCGTGGGCGCAATCGGAGCATTGGACCCAGACTGGCACACCCACGCCCCTTGGCTAAACACTTCGGGACACGGCACACCTTGATTCAGCACGAACGCACTCGCGCCCGTCGGGTCGAGCAAAATATCCAGTGGAGGTCCGCACGGGAAGGGATTGCTGGCAGTCGCCCCCGGGCACGTGCTGGCATTCGAATTCACCAGCGACAGGTTGCCGTTATCAAGATCGACGGAAAAGGAAGTCACGTTGTACCCGATGCCGGTAAGCCCCCCGTTGTTCGTTCCCTGGGTCAGCACGTACAAAACTCCCGAGGGCCGGGACGAGGAACTGCCGCAATTGAGCAGAAACAAACTCNNGAAATATATTTGTGTATCAGGAACTGGCGGGAAGAGCAAATCTTAAACAGCAACCCCGGGAGCAGCCGGAATCCGTATCTCAACCTCTAACCCACCTTCTTTGCGGTTGGATGCGCGCAGTTGCCCGCCGTGCAGCCTGATCGCCCGATCCGCGATCGACAAACCCAGACCCGCCCCACCCGTCTGCCGGTTGCGGGCATCGTCCAGCCGGTAAAAGGGCTCAAAGATCTTGGGCAGCGCTTCATCGGGAACGCCGGGGCCGGAGTCGAGAACGCGAACAACAATATCTTCTTCTCCGCCCTTCCCGGACGGGCGCCGCTCCAGTCGCACCTCCACAGTCGTGCCTTCAGCAGTATACCGCGTAGCGTTCCGTACCACATTCTCCATCGCGCTGCGCAGCAGGTCAGGGTCGGCTTCCACCAGAAATTCATCCCCGGCATCGGCCGTCACGCGGCATCCCCGCCCCGGAATTTCGTACTCGGCATCGTGCGCCACCTGCTCCAGCAACTCGCGCAGGGACAACTGCGTCTTGCGCAGACCGTCGGCTCCCGACTCCAGCCGCGAAATAGTCAGCAGACGCTGGATCAGCTGATTCAGCCGGTCCGCCTCCACTTCGATCCGGTTCAGTGCGCTTTCGAGTTCCGGCGCAACTTCCGGCGTGACCCGTTGCCGCGCTAGCCCGAGCGCGACACTGAGCCGGGCCAGCGGAGACCGCAGCTCGTGCGAAACGTCCTTCAGCAGCCGCGATTGCGAGTCCACCAGGCCTTCGATGCGTTCGGCCATGCGGTCGAAATCGCGCATCAACTCCGTCAGTTCGTCGCGCTTTCCGCTCGCGGGTGCGCCCGCGCGCGCACTCAAGTCTCCCGCCGCCAGGCTCTGCGCCGCCTTCCGCAAACGAGTTACCGGACTCGTCATCGACCAGGCCAGCAGATAGCACATCAGTCCCGACGTAATAATCGCGATCCCGATTCCCAGGCCTGGGATGTCATGCGGCCCGAAAAACACTCTCGGCCCCGGCGGCAGCACCAACACCAGCGTGTAGCGCTTCCCATCCAGCGTCAGCGCCTGCCGGATGACACGATCCGGCAGCAGACTGTCGATCCACCCATGGCGGCGCGGCGGGCCGCCACGCATCGCACTATCCTCCGGCGGGCCGCCCGGCCGAATGTCTTCCATCCGCGGATGCCGTCCAGAAATCTCGTGGCCTGACGGATCGAAAACCGAAGCCCAGACGTGCTGCGTGCGCCAGAGTTCTTCCACGTATTCGTGGGCGGCGTGCTCCCCGCCGCTGAGATAGGCATTCACCACTTCCGCCAGAATCTGCGGACCCTGGCTCTCGATCCCATGGCGCGCCGGCTGCAGGGCGATCGTCACCAGAATCGCCAGCACCAGAAACAGCGCCTGTGCCGCCCAGAACGACAGGAAAATCTTGAGGAAGAGGCTCTTCATTTTTCTAAGTAAGCTGCTTTAAGCAAGCTCCAGGCTGCGAGCTACGAGCTGCGGGCAACCCGTTTGCTCGAAGCTCGCGGCTCGCAGC
>PMMJ01000259.1:0-5046 GCA_003162255.1 Acidobacteriaceae bacterium
GGTCAGCGGCGCGCTGGAATTTTCCGCGGTTTTTGCGGCCGGCGCTTTATCTCCTCGGACGAATTTGTTCGAATCGAGCAGCGGACGCCCCAGCGACGCGTTATAGCTGGTCCACGGTCCTTCGAGTTCGGCCTCGCGCTCGAAGTGGGCTCGCATGGCCTCCATTTTGGAATCCAGATCGTCGAGATAGTGCAGCATGAGCGCCTCGGGAAACATCGGCAGCTTGGGCGATCCGAAGTCGTACTGCCCGTGATGGCTGATGATCATATGTTCGAGCAGAGTTTTCAGCTCCTCGGGAAAGCCGGGCAGTTTTGCGAGCTTGGCCTGCAGCATTTCCAGTTCGATGATCATGTGCCCGAGCAACTGGCCGCGCGTGGTGTAGGAAAACGCGCGGTTGTAGGTCAGTTCCTGAATCTTGCCGATGTCGTGCAGGAACGCTCCCGTCAACAGCAGGTCGCGATTCACCTGAGGATAGTTAGGGCAGATCAGGTCGCAGGAGCGGAACAGCGACACGACGTGATCGAGCAGCCCGCCGATGTAGGCATGATGAAGAGTCTTGGCCGCGGGAGCATTGCGGTAGCGCTCGGCGATCTCCGGGTCCGCCATGAACAGTTCGACCAGCGCCTTCAGGTGTGCGTTCTGGAAGGTGGCCACATACTCCGTCAATGTTCGCCAGAGTTCGCCGATATCCTTCGTGGTCTTGGGCAGGTAATCGGTGAAGTCGATCTCAGCTTCTTCCATGCGCCGCAGCTTGTGAATGGTGAGCTGAAAACGATTCTTGTACTTGTTGATGAGNNTTCTTGGCCTTCACCTGCTTCGACGCCACCACGAAGCTGGAGGTGACGATCTTGTTTTCCTGTTGGGGACACTCGGAGATAAAAAACTCTTTCATGAGCCTCCGCGAAATCGGCTTTCCATATGTAGCGCCTGAAGGCGCATTTATTTGCTGCTGCACTTGCGGCATGCCAGAAAAACATGCCCAGATGCGAATCTCATCCACACCACAGAGATTTAAAACACGCCAAGCTTTTTCTTCTTTTTCAGTTTCTTGGCGTTGGCCTCTTTGTCCGTGGTCTCGACGGGCTTGGTCTGTTTTGTGCTCGCGCCCGAGTCGATGTAACCGCCCTTGATGTCAATGAAGGCCTCTTCGCGCAGCGTAGTCAGATATGCGCGCAGCGCCGGCTGCAGTTTCTCCATGTACAGCGCATCCTGAATGCGCGGCTCAACTTCCTTCAGCGGGGGAATGCCCGCCGTTTGATGCTCGGTCGCCTGCAGGATGACGTAACCCTGCTTGGTGCGAATCACATCCGTGACTCCACCGGCCTTCATCGCGAAGACTTTGTCCTCGAGTTCTTTCGAGAGTGTGCCGCGTTTGAAATAACTGAGGTCGCCGCCGTCTTTCGCCGACGGCCCTTCGGAGTATTTTTTCGCCAAGTCCGCAAACTTCGCGCCCTTGTGAATCTGGTCAAGCAGATCCTGTGCCTTGGCCTGGGCAGCGGCCAGCGCTGCCTCGGTATCGGCCTCTGACGGCGGCTCGGGCTTCGTGTCCGCGCTGGGAGCCGGTTTGGCGGGCATTTTGGGCACGATCAGAATCTCACTCAAGCGCACCTGCTCGGGCTGCTCCATCTCCGCGCGGTGCTCGTCATAGAATTTCTTCACTTCGTCTTTGCCCAGGGACAGGTGCTGACCCACTTCCTGCCCAATCACACGCTGCGTGACGATCTGGTTGCGCAGGTTCTGCTTGAAGTCTTCATACGAAGCTCCCTGCGCCTCCGCCGCCTTCTCCAGATCCTCCATGGATTCGAGATTCATCTGCTTGCGCATTTCGTCGAGGCGCTTGATGAGTTCGGTGTCGCCGGTGATGCCAAGATCTTTGCCTTTTTGCAGCAGGAGTTGCTGGTCAATCAGATCGCGCAGAACGTCGCGCTGCTTCTCGGTGAAAATGCGCTCGGCGTTAGCCGCGTCCTGCTGCTGCACATCTTGCTTGACTTGATCGCGGCTGCGAACGTATTCCGTGCGCGTGATGATCTCATTGTTTACGCGGGCGATAATCTCTTCGACCACAGTATCGGCCGCCCAAAGAGAGGGGAGCAACAGCGCGTATCCAGCAGCCAACAGCAAGGGAAATCTGGTCTTCTTCTTCATTAAGGGCTCTCTAGAAACCTGGGGTAGATCCCGGGTGAAAATTGTTTTTCTATTTTACGCCCGCGAACAGCGCGGAGGCCAATTGAGCGGGCGGGTTGGCGGGCTAATTTCCTCGTGTGAGCGTGAGCGCGGTCACGTCGTTGTGGTTCGGAGCCATGTGCATGAAATTCTGCACGCGTTGCAGGATGTTCTGGGAGAGGTCTTTGGCCGAGGAAGGTCCGGCCTGCAAGACGCTCTTGACTCCCTCCAGACCAAATTCCGCGTGCTTCGACTCG
The DNA here is from genome assembly GCA_003162255.1 of Acidobacteriaceae bacterium. Classification (GTDB taxonomy): domain Bacteria; phylum Acidobacteriota; class Terriglobia; order Terriglobales; family Acidobacteriaceae; genus Acidiflorens. The sequence continues at coordinate 2,421 of PMMJ01000259.1, forward strand.
GCCTCTACGACTCCGCGGGAGACCACCGCCAGCGAAGCCTTTGGTCCCAGGCCGACGATGCGGGCATCGGTCGGGGCGAGCGAAAACAGCCCGAGCGGCAGGCCGGTGGCGGGCAATTCGACGAGGCTGGCGTCATCGCGCAGCAGGCCGGGGGTGTGGCCTGCATTCACGTAGCACACCGTGCCCAGTTCTTCGTTGTAGCAACCGGCGAAAGCGGGGCAACTGCGCACGCCTCCGGCCGCGCGCATGATCTCGAGATTCAGACGGCGTGATAGCTCGATCATGGCGTCCGATTCGTTCAGTTCGGCGACGGCGAAGAGTTGCTCGCCCGACGCGCGGAAACAAGCCTGCGCGGCTTGCAGCACGGGGCCGCTCGTTTCGCGTTTGCCAGCAACATCGAGCAATCCGAAAAGGAAACGGTGCGGGCTGACGCGAAGGAAGTCGTGGAAATCGCCTCCAACACGCGAAGAAAAATAGGCAACCGCCAGGTCAGCGCCCTGGAGCGCGGGGCTTTCGCCCTGGACGATTTCGGGAACCCCTTCCCTGGTTGAGCCGAACCCGAGTTTTGAAAGGAGCGCCCTCATGAGGGGCGAAATTAACACAAACCTCGGGTCGGAGCAATGAGCGGGAAGTGGTGGTGGGCCGCCCGACCGCGAAAGAGCGGGCTTTCTCCCGGTTTTCGCCGCGTTTGCCAACAAAATCTTGCAGCATCTCTCCTGTCTACGCGTCACCATCCCAGGTGACCCGAATCACGGCGAGTTTCCGGACGTCTCCTTTAGTATCCAGACTGAAAGTGTGCGTTTCTGATGCGCACATGGCAGTTGCTTTTGGCAAGAGTGCTGGTTCTGCGAAAGGAGCGCCATGCACGCACCGTCTCAGGAACATCTCAACGCGGGTGAGCGGGCTTACATCGATCAGGTCGTCGTCAGCCGAACGGGTCGCCCGGGGGCCCTGCTCGGCATCCTCGAATCCGTTCAGGAACACCACCCCAACAAATATCTTCCTCTCGAAACGCTGGAGTATATTGCGGCGCAGACGAAGATTCCTCTCTCGCGCATCTACAGCGTAGTCACGTTCTATGCGCTGTTCAATCTGCAGCCGCAGGGAGACAACACCATCTGCATTTGCCGTGGAACGGCCTGCCACACGCGCGGTTCGCGCAACCTGTTACAGAGCGTTCGTCTGGAACTCGGATTGGGGCTGGAGGATGCCAGCGAAACCAGCGAAGAGGACAAGACTCTGATGACGACGCCCGACCACAAATTCACGGTTCGCACCGTGGCTTGCTTCGGGCAATGCGCCTTGGCGCCGGTGGTCGAGGTTAACCACCGCATTTGCGGACATGTGAACGAACGTACTCTGCAACGAGAGATTCGCACCGTTGAGCGGGAGAGTTACTGATGCCTCGAATTCAGGACATTGGCGCTTTCAGTGCCGTGCGAGAAGCGGGCCTGGCGAAACTGGTTCCAGCCGTGCCCCGAATTGCGATTGGGATGGGCACATGCGGCAGAGGCAATGGCGCGGAAGGCCTCTATCACGCGTTCGCGGAAGCCATCGACCGCAGCGGCATCAATGTCGTGCTGGCAGGCGTGGGATGCTTTGGCGCCTGTTTCCAGGAGCCGCTGGCGAACCTGCGGCTGCCCGGCCTTCCGCTGGTGCTCTTGCATCGAGTACAGGCGAACGATGCCGACCGCATTCTGCATGATGTCTCTACCGGGAATCTTCCGCCGGATCTTATCTACTGCAAGGTCGAAGAGTGGGATCACATTACGGCGTCCGTAAAGTACGGACGCGGCTATCCGGAGATTCCGCTGTGGAGCGACGTTCCTTTCTTCAAAGGCCAGAAAAAGATCGTCCTGCGAAATTGCGGTTTCATCAATCCTGACGACATTGAGGAATACATCGCGATCGGCGGGTACCAGGCACTGTACAAGGTGCTGATCGACGGCCGGCCTGAGAACGTTATCGAGCAGATGAAAGCGTCGAAGCTGCGCGGACGCGGTGGAGCGGGCTATTTAACCGGCAACAAGTGGGAGTTCATGGCCAAGGCCAAGGCCGATCACAAATACATCATCTGCAACGCGGACGAAGGCGACCCCGGCGCCTACATGAACCGGAACGAGATCGAGAGCGATCCGCATTCGCTGCTGGAGGGCATGATTATCGGCGGCTACGTGATGGGCGCGAATGAAGGGATCGTGTACATACGCGCCGAATATCCGCTGGCTGTGCACCGCCTGAGCCGCGCCATCGAGCAGGCCCGTGAATATGGGCTGCTCGGAGAAAACATTCTTGGCCGCGGATTCAAGTTTGACATCGAACTGGTGGAAGGCGCGGGAGCGTTTGTCTGCGGTGAAGAGACGGCGTTGATCGCATCGCTCGAAGGCCAGGCGGGGCGGCCGCGCCCGCGTCCCCCGTTCCCGGCGCAAAAGGGCCTGTGGGGATATCCGACTAACATCAACAATGTCGAGACCTGGTATAACGTCGCGCCCATCGTGACCAAAGGCCCGGCTTGGTTCAGCGAGACCGGGAGTCCGAAGAGCTCGGGCACAAAAGTATTTTCACTGGTGGGCAAAGTTGCGAGCACCGGCCTGGTCGAGATGCCGCTGGGCACGCCGCTCAAGAC
>PMMJ01000259.1:5071-5362 GCA_003162255.1 Acidobacteriaceae bacterium
CGTGCGGCAAATGCATTCCTTGCCGGGTGGGATTGAATAAGTCCCTGCGGATTCTGAATCGCGTGACCGAAGGCGCGGGCACGATGCATCACCTGGAGTTGCTTGATGAGCTGAGCCGTTACATACGCGAGTGCTCGCTGTGCGGCTTGGGACAGACGGCGCCGAATCCGGTGCTGACCACGCTGCGCCACTTCCGCACCGAGTTCGAGGACCACATTGTGTCGCGGCGATGCCAGGCCGGCGTGTGCGAAGAGCTTGCGCTTTCGCCCTGCGAGAACAGTTGTCCGCTGC
>PMMJ01000537.1 GCA_003162255.1 Acidobacteriaceae bacterium
GCGAAACATTGGTCATTTCCCGGTGTCGGCTGCCTTGTGCTGCCGCCCTATCTCATATATATTGGCAAATCGTCTGCCAACGTCCCAATCGCTATCTCACTGATAGGACACAGCATTCGCGAGGTGCCCACAAGACAGGCTGCCCCAATGTGGACATTGCCCGTATGAGGGCAATCGATCTGGTCGCCCTCGCCCAAGAAGTGCTTGTGCTTTCGATAACCCCATGGCCCCCGAGTGAGCGGCAAACAGGAAGTTGGCCGCTAAGGAGAGCGGATCGGTACTGAGAAACGCCCTTCCGTCCAAGCATAAGGCAGTTCGCGAATCGTCGGCAATCCGAAGTCGGAACTTACACCAAGGAGGCAGCGCGCAGCCGTCTGTGTGCTACCGCCTTGGAACAGCTACGGTCGTCGAAGGGTCCCCCGCCCTCAGGGCAGAGGATGCTCCTACCGGCGCTTCCCGTTTTCGTGCTCCGCAGTTGGGCTGACGGTACCCGCCTCACGAGAACCTTTAGCTTCAGCCCCTTCCTAATTCTGTCCCGAATCCGGGCCACCCAACAGAAAAACAATCATGCCTGTACGGAAATCGATCAGAATATGCACAGCCTCGTGGGACGAAGCGCGAGGTGTCAACCGACTGGGATTTTGAGCAATGTTCCCCAACCTCGAATTCCGCCACCTGCACGCAGTCATTGTCTTGGCCGAAGAGCGGAACTTCACGCGAGCCGCGGACAGATTGCACATCACCCAGCCTGCGCTCAGCAAACAGATTACCGACCTCGAAAAAGAGCATCGATTTCACCTGTTCACTCGCGATACGCGACGGGTTGTAAAACTCACGGATGCCGGGCGTGCCTTCGTCGAAGAGGCTCGCTTAGCGCTCTTGCATACGGAGCGCGCTGTGCATTTTGCTCAGGGTGCACACGAAGGGTCCGATAGCATTTTGACGGTTGGGCACTCGCCCTATGCCGATCACGCCTGGATTGCCGCGATGTTCGCGATCCGCATTCCTTTATATCCGACTCTCCGCATCCGGCTAATGACTCAGTTCGCAATGGAGTCCCTCCGGGGCGTTCTTGTAGGCGAACTCAGCCTCGCACTCGTGACGGCGCCGCCCCAGGACGTTCAGATCACCGCTGTACCATTCGCTCGGGCTCCGCTCTACGCTGTTCTTCTCGAAACCCACTCATCTGCTTACAAAGAGCGCTTGGTTCTCGAGGATCTGGCAAAGGACGACTGGATTCTGTTTGCGAAACGAGTTCATCCCGTTGTGCATGAGGCGATCATGGATGCAGCCCGACGTGAATCGATTGTCCCCAAGCACGCTCACGACATCATTACGGTACAGCAGGCGGTTGACCTCGTATCGGAGCATGTAGGCGTCGCCATCCTCACGAAGCCCACGGCCCGAAGCCTTCATGCTGACGGTGTAATAATAAGGCCGCTCTCCGATACGTCATTGTGGTTCGACACATCCGTGATCATGAGAGCCGGCGATGAATCTCGCCTTGTTAACGAATTCGTCCGAGCGTTCCTCCGCAAATATGTCCGGAATCCGCGGGAACAGATCGATCATTGATCCGTCACGAGATTTCCCCCTCTCTGTATAAAGGAACATGCGCGGGTAAAAAGTATCGAAAATATTTTCGAACGTGATCCGAACCGACCCTCATACTTGGCTCGGATTGGTAAATATAAGGAACAACTTGGTCCTCAACCCGCCAGCATCCTCCAGGGTCGGAAGGTGGTGGCACCGCAATACCCCTCTCTCAGTTAAGATCAGGCCGTAAGTTCATGTGAAACAATGCTTTCTCAGTTAAGGGAGATTTAACAGTCAGTTTCTTTGACAACGCAGCCAATTTGAAGCACAGTCGCTTCCGTCAAGCGATCCTTAAGCGAAAAAAATGATGGAGGGAAATGTGGGCGACGTTCAGGGCTTCCTGCCCGTTCTCGGCAGGTATCATGTTTATTCTTCGGTCAACGTGAATGTAATCGCGCAAAAACTGGGCATGAGCCGGCCTTTTTCACTTGCTCAGATAAGCAGCCAATTGAGTGCAATCCCGTCAACGAAAACATTTCACGCAGCAAGTCGTAACTCCAGAGGGAACACCTCTGGGAGGTTCAGTAACGCTCATCATCAGCAGTGATGGCAGCTACTCGGTTGAATTCGTGATGCATTCGAGCAGCGGTTTTGCCGCATTTGACTTCCAGCTGCGCGCCTATTTGTCAGGGCCTGGGTTCCCAACGCTTTTTCTCTATCACGCCGGCCACGTTTCGCCACTCGGGACGGATGACACACATCCCGAGGGGGGCTCGAATTCCCTCATCGAGATGTACTGGAACCAAATCGTCAACTCGGGGAATTTCTCTGTGGCTCATGACTATCAATGGTCGGGGGCCGTAGGAACGCTGGCGGGGTTGGTGAGTGACTTGTCGGATCTTGGCGCCAGCGCGGTGGGCGGAGCGCTGGGAGTGGTGATCGCCTTGACGCAAGAGGCGATTGGTTGGGTCGGAGCGACTCTTGGGCCGGGTGGAACCTTTGGGGTGATCGGCGGCGTGCTGGTTTTTGCTATCGGAGCAATCGCGGGGCTGCCTCTGGGGACAGCATTGATTTTGGGCGTGGCAGCTGGCGCTCTGACTGGTGTTGTGGCCAATGCTGAGATTCAGTACCGGGACATGCTTGCGCCGGAGATAGCACTAGCCCAAAAGGTCTTTGGTTCTACGCTGCCTTACGACAGAATACAGCTCACCAATTTTTGTGGACTTGGAGGAAGGGCGTTTACTGCACCAGGCGTGGACGGGAAGACCTATTGCAATCTAGGTTTGGCATTTAACAACCCGCTTGGCCCCGGCCCCCGAGGTAGTGCCTAGCCTGTGAAAAGTTGAACTCCTTGACCGTTCAGAACTTCTATTGCGTGAACCCGGGCTTCTCCATTAGCAGTTCCAAGAACACGCTTATCTGCTGATCCCAAAAATCGTAATTGTGGTCGCCGGGAGAGATCTCGCGATATTCGTATGGAATCTTCTTCTTGGATAGGAGATCAACAAAAGTACGTGAATCCTGAAGCAAAACATCTTGTCCGCCGCAGGCGATGTAGATCATCGGCATTTCGGCAAGTGGAACCTTATCAACAATTGCGAACGGATCGCGCGCGATTTGTTCGGGAGAGCCGAGGGGGCCGATCAATTGACGTTTTTCTTTGAGGATACCCGTTCTCGCATCCGCTGCTGCACCACCAGCAGTTGCCGCCCCACCCCCAAATGTAAGGAGGCTAGAAATCGCCAGAAGGTACACTGCGGCGGCAGCTCCGCCACCTTCAAAATCCCGGTGAGCATCGCGTCGTGCGCCACGAATCGCAAGTGATTCAAACGCGAAAAGCCCACATACAGGGCCAGCACCATCCCCAGCAGGAATTGGTAGATCGCCATCACTCGCGGGATGCGAGGCACGCTCAGGGTCCCTTCGCCGCAACCGTGCAGATCGATGATGAGGCGGTCGCAACCCTTGGCCTTCAAGTCCTCGACCGCTGCTTTCAAGAGCTTCGAAAAACGGATTACAAAAGATCCAGGGAAAAAAGGAACCTTCAAGAGCCCGACCTGCGGCGTGAGCATCTCGTCATTTTCCGAGCGCCTTGCGCCTTTTTGCGGAGTGAGACCCCTGTCGGACGCAAGGGCGGAAGTAACTTGGCGTGATGGGCGAAACCACCCTACGATGTCAATTAGGGAGACCGCCCTTTGTCATTTAGCCGTCAACAAAGACTGGTTGTAGCCGGAGGAATTGTCGCGCTGGTTGGTTGGATCGTGGTCTTGCTCCTCGATGACGGCTCCGTATTAGGCATCCTTGTCCGAGCATTGCCGAGTCACATGGGCTGGGCTTCGGATTCGACAGCGGCCGATGTGCTTCGGAGCATGAAGNNTCATTATGATAACGCCATAAAGGATGGAATCGCTTGGACGCAAAAGTACCCCGATGCTGCCTCGAATGGTTGGAATGGCCGGATTTACGCGGATGTTTCCGCTCTTTATTTGAAGAAGGCGGCGAATGATGACGAACACGCGGAAGAGGACGTGACGGAAGCACTCTTATACCGAGATAAAGCACTTCCGTTCTCAACAGACAGCCTGTATTGGTTGCAAGAACTAGCGGGCATTTCCGAGTCCGCAGGCGATCTTTCTCCGACCCAGCGATGTGTCCAGTATCGAAATGCGATGAAACTTCTGGATCGAGTGAACATTCTGTTGACCGAAGAAAAGGGCCGGGTGGCTCGACAATTCAAACCCGACCCAGCGGATTGCGAGCAGATGAAGTGTGTTTCCGAACAAGTCGATACAGCAGTCAATCGTGTGAAAGGCAAGCTTGAGCACTCCGGGTGCGAGTAGAGAACTTCGTCGATTCCAGCCTGTGGTTACCGAAAACGCCGTCCGAGCTGAAAACGCAGAGGTTCCGATCCTTCGTGAGATCCTGGTGCTATCACGATGAGCTCTCTTTTCGTCGCCCTTTTCGCTTTGGGCGCCTCCAGTTTTCGAACCCGTGCCGCCCTGCCGGCGGAGATCCTCGCGCTTCCGCTGTTCAAGGTAGCCTCGATCAGTCACTCGATGAGGGGTGTCGGCATGCAGACGAGGTTTTCGGTAATCACAACAGTGCCGGGACTGCTTGTGCTCTGGTCCAGCCCGCACTCCGGCGCGAGTCTGACGCTTCGCACGCCGACACAACTTCAGCAGGCGCACTAGCGTGCACAAACCGTGCACTCACGAGCGAGATTCAGGCCATTTGGGTTAACTTTGAACGAGAAGCAGATTCCCCAAATTGTTGAAAATAATAGAAACCAAAGTAGGAAATGGCACCGTTGGAATGAATCATTATGCGCCCAAGGCAGGTGCGCTACNNAGGCTGCGCTACGCCCCGACTGTCTTCAACAGTTTACCAGCAATGCCCTTCAAATTTGCTGACCTGTGGGGGCTTATGCTGTTTCAACAATTACTGCAAGAACGTGAGTACATTTCCGACGTCACCGCCAGAACAGCGGCGAACGCCGCGCCGAAGGATAGATACGGAGCGTCACGCCGGAATGCGGTCAAGACCTCCTCAGCACTCGTCTCAGATGCTCCACCACGCGGTCAGAGACCGTCCAGGTACGCTCCCTCTCTTACGCAGCGGCTGATTCAGATTTCTAGCCAGCATCGCAAACGCCACCAAGATTCACGGCAACACTCTCTAAGGACCGAAAACATTGCGTTGCGCGTCGAGCCCAAACCCGTTCATCTCGTCGAACCCGATATCGAATGCCGATCTGCCGGCTCCATTACATCTGTCGAGTTCTTGCCGGGAGGATTCTCTGCGTGATGTCCGTTAGCACTTGCACTAGGGACGAATCCACCGAAGTGCAGTTGCTCACCGCATCGACCGGCCAGCGTGGCCTCGCCGGGACTTGGGACTTCTGGTGGTTTGGTTTGCCCATTCCCATTCTGCAAGCCAGTTTCTGCAGCATCTCCCTTCACATTGGAATTCCGACATTCTTCCACCGCATTGTGGGCAGACCAAGTTAATGATTGACGAGAGGATGCTCGTGTTCGATTCGCCCGGCAGGGCGTCAAAAGTTTTTCATAATCGCCCTCCTATCCAGAGATCCGACAAATGTGCGAGGGGCAGACGCGGGCCACAAACAACGGAAATACGCCGCGCGGGTCTTCTACGCTCTCGGGCGCTCCGAACTGGTTGGCTGCGGAGTCCGTCTCGGCCACCAAATGCCTGCCGCCTCGCTGCAAGATGAGAGTGCACGCGCAATGCCAATGCCGAGTGCGCGCGTATGTCGAGTGTCACAACTATTGCCCTGCGTTAGGCATGGATGCCCGGATGTGGGCGCAACTTGAGCGTTGAGCGGCGGCCCCCAGAAAGGAACGCCTTGCAAAGACATGTAACGAATTCGCCGCCAATCCAGATCTCCGATCCTCCTCCAGAGACCGCCGTGATTCTGCCTACTTGCAGAATCGATGGTTCCGCGAAGACGACAGTGCCTTGGCCGATGCCGGATCCCAAACTTGTGTATCCCGTTGACCTCGGCATCAAGATCACGACTGCGGAGGGTTCGTTGAGCATCGAGTTCCCCCGAACGCGCATGGCTTGCTTGGTTTCGGCATAGGATCATGTTCCTCCTCGCGAACGTTCTCGCTCCCGCAGGCTCGAATCGTTACGCCGCTGGCAGATGCAGACATATCTCTGCGGCAAACGTATGGTTAATAACCGGCCTCTGGACATGGTTCGACGAACACGGTCGAGAGAAGCGGAGCTCGTTGGAGTTTAGAACTGCGGCGCGATTGCCCTCGCTTCCTCCAGCGTGATGCGCTGTCTTTGGCGGTATGCCAAGTTGGCCATGTGCGACGCAATCGCCGAGCGATATCCAATATCGACAGAGGCATTCGGGGTCTTGCGCGTCCGTATGCATTCAATCCAATTCGACATGTGATCCTCGTCCTTCGTCTTACCGGTGGCCGGCGCCGCGTGCGGCCGATTCACCTTTTCCGGAGAGTAGCGGATAAACTCTCCCTCCTCGCCGTTCACCATGTCGGATTCCAACCACCCATGTTCGATGGTGCCGTCACTGCCCAGAATGCGCTCGCCCAATCCATAGTGGCGGTTGCTGAAGGTGGACTGCCAGGTCGCGACCAGGTCATTTGGAAAATCGAACGTCACGGCGATCGTATCCGGAACCTCGCGGCCGTCCTTCTCGGAGAAAATCCCGCCCGACATGTGAGCCGACGCTGGGAGGGGCAGGTCGAGCGCCGTCATGATCCATGCGATCTGGTGAACCAGATTCTCAGTGACGTTCCCGCCGGAGAACTCCCAGAACAAGCGCCAGTTGATCAGCCGGTAAGGATCGAATGGGCGATCGGGACGACCGTTAAGGAACGCGTCCCAATTGACGTTCTGCGGAGTACAGTCCGCGGGAACGGGACGCACCCACTGCCCTTTTCCATGCGGCGTGTTCCGGCTCATCCACGATTCCACTTGGGTGACTTTCCCCAGCATCCCGTCCCGAATCCATCGCCTGGCATCGGCGAGCGCGCCGGAACTCTCAAATTGCAGGCCGGTCTGGACGACGCGGCCGGAATCCTTCACTGCCGCCAAACACTGCTCGGCCTCAGGGATCGACCAAGTCATAGTCTTCTCGACATAAAGATCCTTCCCAGCGGCCAGCGTATCCAGAAAATGCCGGGCATGGATGTGCAAAGGACTGGCCACGATGATGGCGTCGATGTCCTTTCTGTCGAGCAGCCGGCGGTGATCGTCAAAGGTATCGATTCCGGGCGCCAGCTTCTTCGCTTCGTCTCGCCGCCGGGTGTAGATATCGGCGATTGCCACCAACTGAACTCCGCGAACCGTCCCGGCCTCCTGCAGAAGTTCTTGTCCGCGATTTCCCACACCGATTGCGCCGACGCGGATGCGATCGTTTGCGCCCAGCACCTTGGCGGCCGGATAGGCTAGAAAGGCAGCCGTTCCCAAAGCCGCCTGCTGCAGAAAGTCGCGTCTCGTTTTCGCGGTCATAGTTCGCCCTTCCTGGTTCGTCTTTGCTGGTTCAAATGGCTACAGAGCTTCTGCTTCCTGCAGGACCTTCTTCATCCCCGCCCAGCTCTCGCGGGATGACTTTTCTGGAGTGCCACCGCCATCCCAGTGCGTCTCCAGGCTTACGGCATAGCGATAGCCGTCGCGCTTGAGCGCTTTGAACTGTCCCACCCAATCGATGATTCCGCGGCCCATCGCTTCCCAGTCGTACTCCTTGCCGTGCTTGACCGCGTCCTTGCAATGGCAGTGACCGATGCGCTCTTTGGGCAGCAAGTCGTATCCGTCGGGATAAGCCTTCTCGCCGGAAGCCGCTGCGTTGCCCGCATCCCAATTCAGCATCAAGTGCGGCGACTTCACCGCTTCCAGTACCTTCGCCGCTTCTGCGCCGGTCGATGTGTTGCACGCCCCTTCATTTTCCAGCAGCAGAATGACGCCTTTCTTCCCGGCCTTTTCCGCTGCTTCCCGCAGCCGGTCATTGATGGCGGCACGATGCGGTCTTTGATCCTGAAGCCGCCAGAAATCGAAGCAGCGCACACGATCGGTCTCGAACACCTCTGCCGCATGGAGAGCGCGCTCCAGCACTTCGTCCTGCTGGCTGAACGTGAAGCCAGCTTTGAACTCGTCGTGTTGGCTGTATTTGGATTGTGGAGCACCCGGCCAATCCACCTTAAAGAGCGGACTGGCAATGTCGGTCACCCGCAATCCGTACTTTTGCAGAATTCGTCGCGCTTCCTCGAGTTCATTGGCATCGAGATTCAGTACATTCTTATTCCACAATTCACGCAGTTCCACCCATTCCATTCCGAATTCATTCGCGGCAACTTCACAAGCGTGGCCAAAATCTTGTGCGATCTCGTCGCTGATGACGCCGACTCGGAAGGGCGAAGAGATGCGGTGTACCGGAACTTTGGACTCGCCGGTTTTCTGCTGATCGTCGCTTGACAAGCTCATCCCGGGATGGACTGCGGCCTCTGCCACTCGATCCCACCCGCGAAGAGCGCACCTGCTGGCAGCCGCGATTCCGATCCCGGCAATAAACCGACGACGCGAAATTGGCATAGATTCTCCCTTTGCTGAAACCTTATTACAGCCGCGCTGGCCGGCTTGACCAGTCTGCTACGGCCGGCTGCAAGTCAGATTTCACGCCGGCTCCTTCAGTCTGCCCACCATCTCCCAGATCAGCGAGACGACCTCGTCTGGGTTTCGTTCCGCAACACCTACCGTCAGATGAGCATGAGCCGCGTATAGCGATCGACGAACAGAATAGCGTGCAAGTGCCGCGTCTGTCTTGACTACGGCTGTCAGCGCGTCAAAATCCATTGCCCAAGGCACGCGCCAATTCCCGCGCATCGAAAATCGGCGGCTGGCACGCGAACCCAGAGCACACCACCGCAAACGATCGTCCCTCGCCCAGGGCCGGCAGATTCGGGATCGTCTCCGCCAAAGCTGGTGGCAGATTCTGCGCGACGGCCTTATCGACATCCAAACGCAGAACCGCCATACTCAAGGCCAGCGGCTGCACCGCAGTCCGATACAATTCCGCGGCCACTTCATCCTTCCCGACAATCACCACTTGTGTGTGCGGTTGGATGAAGCGGACTACAGCCAGTCCATAAGTCGCCGCAAAAATGCCGTGCTGTCCCGCGACCCCGGCATAGATCTCGAGAGTCTGTTCGGCGAGGTCGCGATACGACGCATCGTGATCCGATGCATCGCCCGCGTAACCATATAAGCGCAGCAGCGCAATCGCCGCCGCCGAATTTCCCGCCGGAGTCGGCGAATCCTGAACCGGTTTTCGCCGCGTCCCAAGAATGCCAAGCGCCGTCTGCCCCTTCGCCGCCGTACTGGGTGTATCGAAGAATCCGCCCGCCGCCGGATCGAAGAACCCCGCCACCATCGCCTCCGCGATCGACCGTGCAAAACGGAAATAGCTCATGTCCGCCGTGGCCTCGTAAGCGTCGAGACAGGCAATCACCGCGAAAGCATAGTCATCCAGCACGCCGGATATCTCACGCCGCTCCGCCTCCGGATCCGAGTAGGCAATCACATGCTTCATCCCGTGCTCCGCATTCCATCCCTCGGAAAGCAGACGGTCCAGCGAGCGCAAAGCAAACTGCCGCGCCGCTGCCAGATCCAGCACCCTGGCAACTTCCAGATAAGCCGAGACACACATCGCATTCCAACCCGCGTACACCGTCCTGTCGACATACGGTGTCGGACGCAGCAGCCGCGCTGCATACATCTTCTTCTTAGCCATGGCCAGCAGCGAGCCCGCCTGACCTTCCGGAATATTCAGCCGCCGCGCGATTTCCTCCACTGGAGTTTGGATGTAGAGCACATTCTTCGCCGGATTGTGATGCATGTCCCCAACTTCCAAAATGTCGTAGTAGAGCGCCGCGACCGCGAACTCATCCGCGCTCAACGCTGCTTTCGTTTCCGCCAGCGTCCAGGTGAAATAATCGCCGTCATCGTCCATCGAATAGTCCGCATCCTGCGAAGCGTAAAAGCCGCCGCGAGCGCGGTCGCTGAGCCATTCATCCATCCAGCGGATAATGTCGCGCGCCACCCCGGCAAAAAACTCATCCCCGGTTGCCTGATAAGCGTGCACATAGTTTTTCAGTAACTCCGAGTTGTCGTAACACATCTTCTCGAAGTGCGGCACGATCCAGCGCTCATCCACCGAGTAACGATGGAAGCCACCCGCCAGTTGGTCATAGACGCCGCCGCGCGCCATCTTCTCCAGCGTCTGGACAAAAATCGTGCGCAGCTCTTCATCTCCCGTGCCAGAGTGGCGCGTGCGCACATACCGGTCCATCACCAGATCCAGCGCCGCCGGATGCGGAAACTTCGGCGCAGCGCCAAATCCGCCGTTGACGTCGTCGAACATCTTCCGCGCCGATTCCAGAATCGCGTCAACCACCGTCGCCGATACCTTCCCGCTCCCCGCCGAAGAAGACTCCGCCCGAGCGATCGCGCTCTCCACCATCTTTGCTTGCTCCAGCACCTCGCCATGCTTCTCGCGATAAGCCTGAGCAATCGAAAGCAGCACGCGCTTGAAACTGGGCCTCCCGTAACCGTCCGCCGGAGGAAAGTAAGTTCCCCCGTAGAACGGCTTGCCGTCGGGAGTAAGAAACGCCGTAAGCGGCCACCCACCCTGTCCTGTAAGCGCGGCCATCGCCGCCTGATACCGGCTGTCAATATCCGGACGCTCGTCGCGATCCACCTTTACCGCGATGTAATGCTCGTTGACAATCGCCGCCACGTCCGGATCGTCATAAGACTCGCGATCCATCACATGACACCAATGACACCAGACCGCTCCAATATCCAAGAGCATAGGTTTGTTGGCGGCACGAGCCGCGGCAAATGCTTCCTCCCCAAATTCACGCCACTGAATAGGCTGATGCATCGCCGAACGCAGATAGGCAGAAGAAGCGCGAGCCAGGGAGTTGTGGGAGCCGGTAGTCATCAGGAGAGTCTATCGCGAGAGCGGGAACTCTGCGAAGGGAACGCACGTGCGCCAGCGTCTTGCGGCTTTGAGACTTGGGATTGCCAGCGGGAATCGTGCCGCTGATGGGGTATGAATCACGCCGAAAGCCGAAAGCTAGGAGCCGAGCTTCTTCGCCATCGCACAATAAATCTCCACCGCCTCCGCGAGTTGCGCCTTCTCCACGTACTCGCCTTCGGTGTGCGCCACGTGAATCGAGCCGGGCCCCAACAACAGCGGCTCGCCCCAGTTTGTAAGCGATGGAATATCGGTGGTGAAGGCCGCGACCATCGTCGGCAGTCCATCCAGCGTGCGCAGCCGCAGGAACGGAGTCTCGCGAGTAAAGTTCACTTCGGCGAGTTCGCCGACGGTCTCCGTAATCTCACGGCGCAATTCATCCGCCGGGCCTACGAGCCGATAGAAAAGATCGGCCTTGGAAAAATCGGAAATCACGTTCGGAGCGCGTCCGCCCTGAATCGAGCCGACGTTCTTGGTGCAAGCGCCGACCTCGGGATCTTCGGGAAGCTTCATCGCGTGCAAACGGTGCAACGCTTCCACAAGCTTGTCGATCGCCGACTCGCCCAGTTCGGGATACGCCGAGTGCGCCATCTTTCCGTGCGCCACCAGTTCCACGTGCAACGCACCCTTACTCGCCAGCGCCAGCTTGTTTTCGGTGGGCTCGCCGTTAATCATGAAGCGCGCGCCGATCGGTTGCCGGTTGGCCACCTTCGCGCCGATCGAATCTCGTTCTTCGCCCACCAGAAACAACAGCCCGGCGAAAACGCCTGCCCCGCGCAGCTTCTCAGCTGCCAGAATCTGCGCCGCAATAACCCCCTTTGCGTCGCACGCGCCGCGCCCGTAAATGCGCCCTTCGTCTTCGGTCGATGCGATGAACGGCGGCACCGTATCCATGTGCGTGGAGAAAACAATCTCCGGACGATCATCTCCCGGCCATGTAGCCAGCACATTAGCGCGCGCCCCCTCGACCGGCATCTCTTGAGCTTCGAACCCGCGTCGCCGCAGCTCGTCGCAAAGAAAATCTCCCACCGCACTTTCATTAGGAGTGATGGATTCGATATCGATCAGATGGCGAGTAAGCGCAAACAGGTTCATGCAGGAAAAGAGTAACAGTCGCTGGTCGCTGGTCGCTAGTCGCTGGGTGGCAGATTCTCTGCAATACTAACTACGAACGACTGACGATTGACGACAGCCCATGCTCCCAGAAACCTCCAGCATCCGATCCCTGTTCCTTGCCGGCCCCGCCGGACGCCTTGAGGCTCTGCTCAACGACGGATCGCCCAACGCGACGCACGCCGCCGTGGTCTGCCATCCGCATCCGCTCTACGGCGGCACCATGCACAACAAGGTGGTGCATCGCCTGGCGCGCGGGTTGGGAAGAGCCGGAGCCGTGGTCTTGCGGTTCAATTTCCGGGGCGTGGGCCAGAGCCAGGGCGTCCATGATGGCGGCGTGGGCGAGATCGAAGACGCCCGCGCCTGCCTGGACTGGCTGCGCTCGGGCTACCCCGGCCTGTCCTGCACCCTGGCCGGGTTCTCATTCGGCGCGCGCGTCGCCCTGCGGCTGGGCGGCGAGGCGACGGCGGTCGCCCGCGTAATCGCGGCGGGGTTTCCCACCGACGGCCGCGCGCCCCAGTGGCTTCTGGATTCGGCCCCGCAGCGCTGCTTCGTTCAGAGCACGCACGATCAATACGGTCCGCGGGAAAAGTTCGAGCAGCTCTTTAATGCGCTCCCGGAGCCCAAACGGATCGTCTGGATCGAGGCTCGAGACCACTTCTTCGCCGGGGGCCTGGATGAGTTGGAAGAGGCGGTCGCCGGGCTTTAGCCGGCACCACCGCCAGACC
>PMMJ01000232.1 GCA_003162255.1 Acidobacteriaceae bacterium
AAAAACGTCAAGCTCTCGAAGTTCATCAACCTCTACGGCTGCGAGATTGGCGATAACACCAAGATCGGCGCGTTTGTCGAGATACAGAAAAACGCCAGGGTCGGAAGGAACTGCAAGATATCCAGCCATACCTTCATCTGCGAAGGCGTCACGATTGAAGATGAGGTTTTCGTCGGACACGGAGTTGTGTTTATCAACGACGCCTACCCCAGGGCGACGAGCGCGTCCGGGGAGCTGCAGGAGCAGGGCCGGAACTGGACGGTCGAGACCACGCTAGTCAGGAAGGGCTCCTCCATCGGGTCCGGCGCCACCATCCTTTCGAAAGTGACCATCGGGGAACGGGCCATCGTAGGCGCCGGTAGCGTGGTGACCAAAAGCGTCCCCGACCGCGCGATAGTGGCTGGCAACCCTGCGAAAGCGCCCACCCGGCTCAACCGCGCGGCGTGCGAGAAAAGCGCATGACAACGAACGGCAAGATTCCATTTCTGGACCTGATAGCTCCCCATGCGGAGCTGAAAGAAGAGTTGTGCGAGATCTTTGCCGCGGCCTTGAAGACCGGGGGCTTCGTCGGCGGCCCTATGGTGGAAGGCTTCGAGCGGGATTTCGCCCAATTCTGCGGCGCGCAACACTGCGTGGGCGTCTCCAGCGGCACGGACGCACTGCGCTTCGCGTTGATGGCGGCCGGCCTCAAGCAGGGGTCCGTCGCCGTCACGGTCCCCAATACCTTCATCGCTACCGCCGAAGCCATCACCCAGGCCGGCGGAATCCCCGATTTCGTGGATATCGACGAGCGCACCTACAACATGGACGTCACTAAACTGCAGGAATATCTGGAATCGCAATGCTCGGTGTCGGAGGAAGGCAAGCTCATCAGCAAGAGGAGCAACCGGCCGGTAACTGCCATTGTCCCCGTCCACCTTTATGGCCAGATGGCGGATATGGATGCGATTCTGGAACTGGCGGAGCAGTATCGGCTGATCGTGGTGGAAGACGCGTGCCAGGCGCACGGGGCCGAATATTTCTCGCGCAAACAGAACCGCTGGTTGCAGGCGGGTTCGATGGGACGCGCGGGCGCCTTCAGCTTCTATCCCGGGAAAAATCTGGGAGCCTGCGGCGAGGGTGGTGCAATAACCACAAATGATTCGAAGCTGGCGGATACCTGCAAAATGATCCGCGATCATGGCCAGGCAAAAAAGTACTACCACGATATCGAGGGGTACAACGGCCGTCTCGATGCCATCCAGACCGGAATCCTGAGCGTGAAACTGAAACACCTGCCCCGGTGGAACGCGCAACGGCGGGAACGGGCGGCAGAGTACAACCGCCTGTTTGCGGCCTCCGAGGCAGGAGTCCAGCCGCCTTATGAACCCTCCTGGTCTCGTGCCGTCTATCACCTGTATGTGGTTCGGACCGGCGATCGCGAAGGCATGATGGCGCATCTCGGGAAGGCTGGCATCGGCACCGGCATTCACTATCCGATTCCGTTGCACCGTCAGCGAGCTTATGAATCGCTGGGATACAAAGTGGGAGATTTCCCGGTGACCGAGAAAATCGCAAGCCAGATTGTCTCTCTGCCCATGTTTCCGCAACTCACGGCTGAGCAGCAGGAGCGGGTTGCCGCCGAGATTTCGCGCTTTGAGCAAGAACGCGTTATCCAAGCGGCCCGTGTCTGATAGCGGGGTCTTCGCGGCTTGCGGAAAGGGCCGCGTGGCCCGATCGGCGAGCAGATTCAAGTATTGACTTTCGGAAAGAGGCTAAAAATGAAAATCTCAGTTATTGGCGCCGGGTATGTCGGACTGACAACCGACGCATGTTTGTCTCAAATCGGTCATGACGTATTCTGCAGTGAGAGCGATATCGATAAGCTTTCCAAGCTGCAAAGTGGCGTGATGCCTCTTTTCGAGCCACATCTCGAGAAAGTCATCGAAGATGCCCGAAGGTCCGGCCGCCTCCACTTTGGCGCCACTGCGGAGGCGATCGATTGGGGCCGCGCCATCTTTATTTGTGTCGGAACACCACCGCTGGCAAACGGCGATGCCGACCTCTCTGCTATAGAGGGAGTAGCTCGCGCTATCGCTAAGCGCGCGTCGGGTTATCGCCTGGTGGTGGAAAAGAGCACGGTGCCAGTCCAGACCGGGTCGCAGTTGAGAAAACACCTATCCAAACACAATACGAACGGTTTGGACTACGACGTTGCCTCGAATCCTGAGTTCCTGCGCGAAGGCTCGTCGGTCGAGGATTTTCTGCATCCTGACCGGATTGTGGTTGGGGTCGACTCCGCGCGAGCCGCGCAATTGCTGCGCGAAATCTACGAACCAATTATCACGCAGAGATTCACTTGTCCTTTGCATGCGGATTGCCCGAAGCGTAACGATCCTGTGTTCTTAGTGACCGACACCGGCTCTGCCGAATTGATCAAACATGCTTCGAATTCCTTCTTGGCGATGAAAATATCGTTCATCAACATGGTTGCGAATCTGTGCGAAGTCGTCGGCGCGGACGTCACCAAGGTGGCCCAGGGAATGGGACTCGATCCGCGAATCGGCCCAGCTTTCCTGAGCCCGGGAATCGGGTTTGGGGGATTCTGCTTCCCGAAGGATGTGCAGGCCTTCATCAGAATTGCTCAGAAATCGGGTTGTGATTTCTCCCTGCTCAAAGAAGTGGAGAAGATTAACCAGCGTCGCATTGAAGAGTTTGTCGAAAAGGTACGCCAGGAATTGTGGGTTGTGCGTGGCAAGAAGATCGCGGTTTGGGGTCTGGCGTTCAAGCCCAACACCGATGACGTGCGCTTTGCCCCGTCGATCGCGCTGGTGAAATCATTAATGGCTGAGGGTGCGGACGTGAGAGCCTATGATCCCGAAGCGATGGAAAAGGCCAAGTCGGACCTTCCTAACATTTCCTACTGTTCGGATCCGTACCAGGCCGCCGAAGGCGCAGATGCAATTGTGATTGTCACGGAATGGGACGAATTTCGTCAGGTGAATTGGAAACGGCTGCGTTCCACAGTCGAACATCCGCTGGTCATCGACGGCAGAAATATGTTTGTTCCAGAAGAGATCAGTCGCCACGGCTTCCGCTACATCAGCGTCGGCCGGAACAGTGTCGTGCCGTCTCAATCTGCTATTGCAGATGTGAACGGACAACGGGCGACTGAGGCAAACGAAGACGTTCAGGAAAGTCTGGCCTGATCAAAGCATTTTAGGAGTTGAGATTAACCTACGCCTGGGTCCGAAGGTTATCGGACGATTAAGAGAGAGATGGATGATGTCGAATCTGACTGAAGCTATATTAGAAGCACCGGAAGTCCAGCACTCGCTGCTACCCAAGAAGATCTGGATCGATTTGGATAATTCTCCGCATGTACCTTTCTTCCGCCCCATCATCGACGAACTTAGGGCAAGAGGCTATGACTTGTTCGTCACCGCGCGAGATGCGTACCAGGTGCGCGAACTCTTGAAATATTACGGAGTGGATGGGAAGGTTGTCGGAAAACACTATGGCAAGCACAAAATCCTGAAAGCGCTGGGGACGTGCTGGCGAGCCGTCGTTTTGATCAACTTAGTCCGAAAGGAAAAGCCGGACATCTCGGTCTGTCATGGTTCGCGGGGGTGCTTGATTAC
>PMMJ01000446.1 GCA_003162255.1 Acidobacteriaceae bacterium
TAGTTCTGCCACGGGCTGTTAGGGTCATTCTCTGGCAAGCCGAAAATGTGGCGGAACGCTTGCACGTCGGAAAACCAGATATCGCTGCGGCCTACGATGGCGATGGAGGCGCCGCTGCCATCAATGCCGGAACTGAGCAGAGGGCGTACGTTGTAAATGGTCTGAAAGTCACCCGGCGCTACAAAGTAATAAACATTCCCACTGTTGGGATCGTAGATGGTCAGATCTGGATTGATCCGCTTCAGTTTCCCGCCCACGTCTCTCTTCATCTGTGTAACCTTCGAATGCATCGGCTTCTTAAGGAAGTTATGCAAGGAAAGCACGCCACTTACCACCGGCGTTAGCGCCTGCGGCAGAGAGATGTCTTTCGCATTCGCGATGTGACTTTCTCCGTCGCGCGAATAGCTGTGCATCGAAGTCTGAAAAGTGTTTTCTCTCTGCAGGGCCGTTCCCGAGAACTCGATCCACTGTTTCCCGCGGGCCACTCTCGCAACGCTCAGGCCGTGCTGCTGCAACCATCCTGTAATTTTCTGAACGTCTTCATCAGATAAGCCGAATTGCTGCGCGAATTGCTCCGGCGCAAGCCACTTGTGGTAATTCGGCGAAGTCTTGTCCTGTTGACTATCCAGCAGACTATTGAGGGCCGACTGTTGGTTGCTGCTTGGCTTTAACACCAGCAGCATTCTTTCCAGGAGTCGGTTGCGATCGACGGCGCCGAGGTCTTTCGCGGTCTTCGTTGCGGGATGCGTGCTTCCGCCAATCGTCGTCCGCGAGGCATTGTCAATCTTCTGCGTGATCCGCGATGGCGCTAACTGAGCCGTCGACAACAAGCCGACAGCCAGGGAAAACACGACGAGGACACCAACCGAAACGCGTGGAGTAAGTTGTTTTTTCACGGGATGGACCCCTTTTTAGGTTTTGGCTGTGGGACAGCATACTGCTCCTGCACACCCGGTTGATGGATAAGAGCTACACGGCTTGCCCCGCACATGCCGCTGGTTGCGCAGGGTCTGACTAGTCGATCGGACGCGGAATCGTTAAATAGCGCAACTGAGGGAGGCAACGGATTGGGAGTGCAAAAGACTTCATATGAAATGCGTACCACCCTTTACTACGGCCGGAATTCTCGCCTGTCGCTCGCACGGTGTCAAGTCAAACTTTCTTGTCGCAACCGTTGATAACAGCGTCAGCACTCGCTGAGCATGTCTCTACGGTCGGCCCGTCAATGCGATCTCACCGCATCAGGACAGAAGGCGTAAGTCAGTGCGCGGGCGCGGCGTCGGGAAGCGATCCCGAACTCTTCTCCGGCCATGGAGGCAGGAGCTTCACCAGCACCCACAAAATGACCAAGGGCAGAACCATCAACACAATGGCCACGAGCAAGCCTTCGCGCGTGATCAGGCCCATCTTGTAAGTCGTGTATCCCAGGAAACTCTTGGAAAACAACTGACCCCCGATCACGACGTTCCAGCGCATGGCAAAAATACCGATCAGGGTAAGGCATCCGGCCAGGACGTAAATACGTTTGCGGGCCATTTCGCTGAGCTTCAAGACCTGAGTCAAGGCGAGAAGCAAAATGGGGGCAACTGTGCCCAGCATGATCTGGACCACGATATGCGACATGTATAGCTTGGTATGGACCATGAAATCGAGGCTGCGGAAGCTTTCATCGGACTCGTAGATGCGGTGAATCAGGTCGAGCATTTCCAGGCTGAAATCGATGATGAAGGTGTAGAAGAGGTAGCTGGCCACCGTGTCAACGCAGTGCATATCGATGGCCTCTTTGCGGGACCACGTCACCAGCATGTAAATCAGCATCACCAGCGCGATGCCCGACACCATGGCGGAGAAGATAAACACCACCGGCATGAGCGGGGACGACCACCACGGGTTCGCCTTGACCGAGCCGAAGATGAAGCCGACGTATCCGTGAAGCAAGAAAGCGGAAGGGATGCCGATGAGAGTAACCAGCCAGCCCACTCGCTCATCGATCGCCAGCGCGTGCTCATCGATATTGCTTGAGCCCAGGGTCATCACGCGATAGATCAGGCGCTTCCAGCCGGTGGTCGATTGCGAGAGCACCACAATGTCGCGCCGGTAGTCGAGCCAGATTTCGAGCAAAAGGACAGCCATCAAATACCACAGATACACAAACCCGAACATGGCCATCGCGGACGTCCGGTGCGGCGTCAGGTACATCTCGTACGAGCGTTCCGGATGTCCAAGGTGCAGTTGCAGCGGCAGCGGCGCCACCAGCAGGAAAGCCAGGGCCGTCAGCAACGCCAGCCGGTACGTGGGTTTTACCGCCTGCACTTGAAAAACACGCTCCAGCGAAGCCAGAATAAAGGCCCCGGCCACCAACCCCGTCAGAAACGGATAGAGCACGATCAGCACGCTCCACTGGAGCTCCACTTCGTTCGGATACATGAAGCCTTCAACGCCAGGCATAACGATCGCAGTCTCCTTATTGCACAGAACCTTATCGCACGGAACCATCTAGGTCGTTGTAAAGCACCTTGGAATGGGTCGCCATGTAGGGTTTCAGGATCTGAACATTGTGGGTCTTCAGGAATTCATGAATCGGATCGTTGGGGTTTTTCAAATCCGCCAACTGGCGCGCACCGGTCGGGCATGCTTCGCAACAAGCGGTGGTCAGGCCTTTCGTGATCCGGTGATAGCAGAGAGTGCATTTCTCGGCGGTCAGGGTCTTCGGATGGATGAAGCGGCAACCGTAGGGGCAGGCCTGAACGCAGTAACGGCAGCCGAGGCAATACGTCTTGTCCACTAGAACGACGCCATCTGGGCTTATAAAGGTCGCACCCACCGGACAAACCTGAGTGCACGGTGAATCCGCGCAGTGGTTGCACAGCTTGGGTACAAAAAAGTTCTTTCCTCCCGCTTCCTTGGCCGGCGGAAATCCCTTCTTGCCGCCATCGGGCGAGTCCACGTGGGGATTTTCAATGTCGTAGTCCGTCACATGGTAGCGTTCCACCCAGGTGCGGAAGTATCCGTCGGGCACCTCGTTCTCGGTCTGGCACGCCCGCACACAGTTTCCGCACCCGATGCAGTTGGGGAGGTCGATCAGCATGCCCCACCAGTGCTCGGACATGGTGTAGTTTGGAGAAGCTTCGGGCGTTCCAGCAAGAACGTGTTTCCATGCGATCGCCGCTGCCGGCAACAGAACCAACATGTGGCGCCGGGTAATGTTCATTTCTTTCCTCCGGTCGTCTCTTCGGCAGTGATGGCAGGGCTGTGCGGCTGGTGGCAGGTATCGCAAGGCAACCCGGAGGAGTGGTCGGCGGAAACGACTTGCGGGAATGTTTTCGGTTTGGCGATGTTGGCCTCGTGACAACGGACGCACAGTACAGCCGTGTCAAGTTTGGCAGGCTGTATCGAGCCGGGGTCGTCGGCATGTTTGGCCAGTGGGCCATGGCACGCCTCGCAGTTGACGTGCACATGCTTGCCGCTCTTCTTCTTTTCCAGGACGTCCGCATGGCAGTCTTCGCAGGCCTGATGGCCGGCGAAGTTCACGGGGCGAGCGGCGATCTCGGCCATGGCGTTTCCGCGGTAGTGTCCGTACTGTCCAAAACTTTTCGGCACCAGAAACGCGCGCACTCCCACAAATGCCATGCCACCAGCGACGAAAACAGCGGCCAGCCGAAATAGATGCCCAGCATCTTTGAAGGCATTCATAAACTGTGCTCCATTAGATACAGCAGTTCGTTGCCAGACCGCCGTGCGCTCGGTCACGCGACCGCCGTAGTTAGATCACAGGCATGAGTGACCTTACGCAGCAGCCTAGACCATAGTTGGGGAGCGATCATCGTGCGTTGTGGAAAGCCGTTTGGGTTGCGCCCGACACCCGCAGCGTTCATACTCCGACCATGACCCTCAAAAATGTGGCGCTGCTAGCTCTGGTCGGGACGATTTTGATGACGGTTCTTTTGGTGTGGAATTTCGTCTCGAACATTCTTAATGTTCTCCGCGGCGTGGAGGCTCCAGTGGTGCTGTTCCCGTCGTTCATCTATGCGTTTGGATGCTTCACCGTAATGGTGTTCTTCTTCGTGTTCCATGGAGAGCAGCGGTAGGCGTGATTGTGGCGGGGACGGCTCTGGGTGTGTTGACCGACTTGGTGGAGGTTCAGTTTGTGGGTGTCGGGGGGAGAAGAATCTGCCCTGCCTGATCTGATCGGACCTGCTATAACCGCCTCCAGCAGATATTTCGTGCCGGAAGGAGCACGCCTTGCTTGCGAAGCAGCTTGTGCGAATAGCGTCAGTAGTTTTCTTATCGATCAGCATTCCTTCGTTTGCGAGCGACGCTGAACTGGTCTTGGCAAAGACTAGAGAGGGAATCGTAAGCGCTGGCAAACCGCAGTCCTACGAACTCGTACTCACCGCAGAGGATTATGCCCAAATCAAGTTTGATCCTCGTGGGAAAGAACTCACGCTTATAACCTACGATCCATCCGGCAACAAACTTCGCGGGGCCAAGCTCGGGCCGGGCGAGGACAAGTTCGACTTCATCGTGGATCGCGACGGCAAGTACCGGCTTGAAGTTGCGGCCACTGATAACGCGATTGCCGGGTCCTACGCAATCACACTCGAGAAGATCGTCAGCTTGCAGGCACGGCTGGCGCCCCTAAGACCGCTATATGCGAGTCCTCGGATCAATGCCTTAAAAGCGGCGGTCGAGGCCGGAGAGCCGGGAAGCGCTGACTCCTTTTGGAAGGAAGTCGAGAAACAAGGCGCGCCCATCATCGAGCAACTGCCCGGCGATGACAAGAACCTGCTGGTGACGTTCCTCTGGAAAGGGACGCCGGATACGCACAACGTATTCGTGGCTCGGCTGCCTTATGCTGGTGGCGCACCCGACGACTATTTCATGGATCGTCTTGGAGACACCGACGTTTGGTACAAGACGGTCGCGACTGACAGGAAAACGCGATTTGAATACTCCCTTGCTCCCAACGTCCCCCGAATCCGGCCGGTGTCACAGGGAATGGACAATGATGCCATCGCCATGATCGCGGCCGCTGCGAGGCCGGATCCGCTGAACCCGAAACGCTGGGGGGTTGATGCGCAGAACATCGATTCCCCTCGGCATGAAAGATCCATGGTCGAAATGCCGGATGCGTCACCGCAGCCGTGGCTCGCAGAAGAGCCGGGCATTCCTGCCGGCCAGGTGGAAAAGCGCCGATTCAAAAGCGTGCTGCTCAAGAACGAACGTGAGATTGCGGTTTATCTTCCTCCCGGATACTCGCGCGATGTCAAACCCTACCCGCTTCTCCTTCTCTTCGACGAGATTGATTATCTGGGAGACCCGAATCAGATTGTTCTCGTGCCCACACCAACCATCCTTAACAACCTGATTTCGGCAAAAAGCATTCCACCGATGGTCGCGCTTCTCGTGGGGAATGTTCCAGGGAAGCGCGATCGCGAGCTTCCCTGCAATCCGGCTTTCTCCGATTTTCTCAGTTCGGAACTTCTCCCTTGGGCCCATGGTTTGTACAATTTCACCGCCGATCCGCGCCAGATCGTGGTAGGAGGTTCCAGCGCAGGAGGCTTAGCCGCTGCCTGTGCCGGCCTTTGGCACCCCGAAACGTTCGGAAACATACTCTCGCAATCGGGAGCGTTCCACTGGTTGCCACCGGAAAGTGACCAAACCCCGAATTCGGGTACAAATGCAGAGCCGAACTGGGTTGCGAGGCAGTTCATCGCCAGCCCCAAGCTCCCGCTTCGCTTCTATCTGGACGCAGGCAGCGAGGAGTTCGACGTTTCCGGGGACGGCAGGTCCATATTGGTTACCAGCCGGACGCTGCGCGATGTATTGCTGGCCAAGGGCTACGAGGTCCACTTCCACGAATTCGCGGGGGGCCACGACTATCTGAGCTGGCGGGAACTGCTCGCCGACGGTCTGATCACGCTAATGGGCATTTCCCCATCGCGCTCCGGGCAGGGGCCCGCACCGGAGCCCTGACCCCATGCACAGGTCGATCACCGTGCCAAAATGTCTGGGCGGGTCTTCGGCAGCTAGGCCACGTCAATCACGATCACGGTGATATCGTCTTGCCGGGTAACCAAGGCAGGTTGCTAGTCACGCATCTGAGCGAGCAGTTCCTCCGACAGCTCCGCGGGTGAGTGGTCCTGCTTCTCACGCTGAATGGCGCCCCTTGAATTCGTCGATCTTCTCGTTGGTTTTCTCCTTGGCATTTTGCACTGACTGACTGATCTTGCTACGCCGCTCGCGCGCCTTGTCGGTGGCGGCGTTCTTGTGTGACTGTTGCACCTCTCGGGCAGCGTTCTTAGCGTTGCCCCAAGTCTCCTTCGCCGCACCTTTGGCTTGATCCACCACTCCCCGATTGGCTAGTTTTTCGTTGCCGAGAGCTTCTCCAACACTTTGCTTAACCTTTCCTACAGCCTGCTCAACCTTGCCGGACACTTGATCCTTATTCACTGGTATTCTCCTTATAGCCGCCGCGATTACAGCCTTCGTTTGTGCGTGAAAGTATGGAAACCATCTTAGTGAGCAATGGGCACAGGAACTTGAGGTAGCGGACAGACTTCAGCTTTGGCGACGCTGGTTGACAGAAAATGACAGGTGATAACGAGGCCGAAAACTGTCCCAAAGTAGACAGTTTTGCGGTCATTCCCTGAAATTATCCCCTGCCCTCGTTCCCTGCTCTAGGTCCGGCTCCGTCACCTGGGCACTTATCCCGCTACTCTATGTCGACTTGGAAGGTTAGAGAAGGGTCATCGTATGAAACCGCATACCACAGCCCATCCGCTCCCATAATGAAGTACACGTCCTGCTGGTAAAACCACGCCGGATATGCTCCTGCATAGAACCAATAGCCGCCGTAAGAGTACTCTCGGCGTCCGTTGTATTCGCGCCCGCCATTTGCCTCAAAGCGGGAATGATGGTTACGGCCAAAATGACTTTCGTTGTATTCGTGTCCGTACCTATCTTTCTGACCATTTCGCGCGTACTGGGCTTGTGATTGTTGCGCATGGCCAGCGGCCTGCTGTTGTTGGTGCTGCTGGTTCTGCTGAGTCCTGGTTTGCTGTTGCTGTTGTTTCTTTTCTTGCTGTTGCTGGCCCTTGGATTGTTGCTGTGCCTGTTTCTGCTGGTTCTGCTCTTGGTGCTTCGCCTGTTGCTCTTGCTTCTGTGGCTTAGCTTGCTGTTGCTGCTTCTCCGGTTTCGCCTGCTGCTGCTTTGCAGATTTTGTTTGCTGTTCCTGTTTCTGTGGTTTGGCTTGTTCCTGCTTTGCAGCAGGCTTAGCCTGTTCCTCATGCTGTGCTGGCTTAGCGCTCTCTTCGTGGCGCTCTTCCTGCGCGAAGGCAGGAACAGTGATCCCGAAAAGAAGTAACAACATTCCAGTGATTAACGGCTTCATGTGGGTTTCCTCCAAAAGCTAACGCTCGTTGGTACAGCCCTTTTGCCACTTCTGCAAACTGGTCGGCAGGAAACGATTCGAACGTTTACATTCAATCGAATGCGCTGCCGTTTCGGCGGCGACTATCCTGATGTTCTTCTGAGGTAGTAGGCAGCGGGCACCTTCGTTCATTGAAAGCTCGACCTAGCCGAACAATACCCGGTGCGAAACAGATCAGTCTGTCCAATATTGACCAATCCTGAAACCGAAATGACGGGTGCTGGTGCGCCTTGTGCCATTTCAGCGACATGCGGATGGGGGAGTCTCTACGCGGACGGCAGCAGCGAAGGGCAGCCGCGGCCCGATGCCGAGCAGGAGAAACGGATCAGGCAACTGGAGCGGGCGCTGGGACGCGGCTGACATGGCCGTTTTGCGATCCGTTCAGGGCCAGACCTGTAGGTCAGTTCCGCCGCGAAATTCACTGCGTTGGTGACGAATCGTCAGATTCTCATGATGGCGGAGCGCTCTCGCGATTGCGGCGGTGGTGGTTGTTCCGGAGTCGAGAATCACCACTTGCGCTTCTTTCACCATATGCGCCACCGCGGTTGCAATCTGAATCTTCTCCTTGCGATGTAGCTTTTCCTTTTGCCCGCAGAGTGGGATCTTCGAGTGCTCCCTCGCGCGATGGCAGGGCGCCTCCATGTGCACGATGAATCTCTCCTATGGAGTGAAGAATCTCGAGATCTCTGCGAATGGTCACTAGCCACGTGCGAAAGCGCTTCGCGGAACCAGTGATTCGAGGGGAGGAATCGAGAAGGACTTGGTCAAGGAATGTTCAGGCGGTTGGGTTCCCTCCTGAATGGCTTTTGCGAGAATCTCCATCGCCGGTCCCGTAAGTGGTGGAATGTAAATCGTCGCTGTGAGCCGTTTTTCGCGTGCCCAGGCTTGGCCCGTCGCCGGCTGACCATCACATCCGGTAAATGGTAAGCTCAGCCATCGCGAACGCTCTGCTTCGTTGGGGATTTCCTGAAAAGCTTTGCGAGCGCCCATCGCCATCGAATCATCCTGCGCGCTGACCAGGTTGATTGACGCGCTTTGTGAAGTGGTCAGTTTCAGCCAGGACCGCACCGCCGACCCGGCACTTTCCGCTGTCCACCGTGCCTTCAGCGTCCTCACTTGAATGTTCGACGGTTTCGTCTCCATCATCCCGGACGTACGTTCTTGGGCCGAGGAACTCTGCGAAGGTCCTTCAATGTACAGAACAGAACCGCCTTCGGGCAGCAAGGCTGCGAATTGTCTTCCTTGAATGCGTCCAATCTCGAAGTGATCGGAACTGACAGCAAAGATGGGTGCGGTTGCCGCCATGCGGAGATCCGACAAGTAATCCGGCCTCCGGTTCAGGACCGCCCAGCCGATTCCGGCGGCGCTGGCGGCCCGGGCCACCTGAGGCAGGGCTGTGGCCCCAACCGGTTCCACCACAATCGCATCGGGTCGGGACTCAACCCGGCTTTGGATTGCCTTTAGAAGTTGCGTGCTCTGATTCACCGCGTCGTTATCGGCAAACACGATCTCAGCGTCGCTCCCCAGCTTGCGCGCGGTATCTTCCGCGGATTGGGCTTGGGCCGCTTGGAAATCGTTCTCGCGGGTGTGAAGAGATACCAGGAATCGGAGCCTTTTCATCATTTCGCGAGTGTACCCCCGAACCACATTCTAGCAATACGCCTCGTTTGGTGAAACGTTTGGCTGGGCGAGCTAAAGCAGAGTACGCAAAGCTTCCAGTAGAAGGAAACAGTTCTTCCTCGTTGCTTACTGTTCAGCGATAGGTGTTGAAAACACGATGAGCCGCAGCAGATGAATGGAGTCCCAAAGGTCCGATGAGTTCACCAATTGCTGATAGGCTCTGGGGCGCGATTTCGCGAGCCCATTGGGAAACGCAGGGGCAAAAAAATGGCTCCTCAGGTAGGACTCGAACCTACAACCCTCCGGTTAACAGCCGGGGAGCATATGCTGGAGTACACGTACTCTCAATGACTTAGACGGAGCACTTCGGCGTCTTTGGAGTGCTTTCGGCGATAAACGGTTCCAAGAACGGTTCCAAGTTTGGTCGCGGAGAGCCGTTTGTGTGGCGCGATGATTCAGGCCGGGGCATACCGTTTGATTGAGATGCCCCGTGCGTGCTCTCGCGTTTTCGTCACGTCATAG
>PMMJ01000421.1 GCA_003162255.1 Acidobacteriaceae bacterium
CCGTGACCGCGAGATTGTTACAACGGTTGATCTGAGATTGCCGGTGGAGCGCCGAGCGTCCGCGTCCGGCTGGATGGGCGAGACGCCCGTCGCTCTATTTGAATGACTCGTTACGCGGTCACGGTACTAGCTGCCGAAACTTCTGCCGCCGATCGAGACCGGACTTGCTACGCCTTCGCAGGCGCGGCGAGCGGCGTTTCTGCGCTGGCATCAGACACCGCTCCGGGGCTGGACATCGACCCTTCCTGCCCGCACAACTCCTTCGCCGCGAGACCATCGCAGGGCATCGTGAACTTGAAAATGGAACCACGGCCTGCCTGCGCCTCCACCCAGATCTTCCCGCCACAGTGCTCGATGATCTTCTTGCAGATGGCCAGGCCAATTCCGTTGCCCGCATATTCGGTCCGCGTGTGCAGGCGCTGGAAGACGACAAAAATATTCTCTGCGTACTCCGGCGCAATGCCGATTCCGTTATCGCTCACGCTGAACAACCATTGCCGGCCCACTTCCTCGGCCTGCACGGAAATCGCAGGCGCTTCCTTTCCCCGGAATTTGATCGCGTTCCCGATCAGATTCTGGAAGACCTGCGTGACCACGGCGCCGCTCTCTTTCATTGCCGGACCCAGACTCTGCAGGACCTCTGCCAGCGCCGCGTTGCAATCGACGCATCCGCAAGCTCCGC
Source organism: Acidobacteriaceae bacterium (assembly GCA_003162255.1). GTDB lineage: Bacteria > Acidobacteriota > Terriglobia > Terriglobales > Acidobacteriaceae > Acidiflorens. The sequence continues at coordinate 683 of PMMJ01000421.1, forward strand.
CACTCCGGCCGACTCGGGAAAAGGCCAGCAGATCCTGAACCAGGGCCTGCATGCGCAGAGCTCCCTCGCAGGCATAACCGATGAATTTGTCGGCGTTCTCGTCGAGCCGTCCGCGATAACGTTCGGCCAGCAGCTGGGTATAGGTTGCCACCATCCGCAACGGCTCCTGCAGGTCATGCGACGCGATATAAGCGAATTGCTCAAGCTCCGCGTTGGAGCGCGCAAGCTCTTCGACTTTCCTCGCCAAATCTTCTTCGGCTTGCCGCCGTAAACGAAGCAGACGTCTTTCCTGCAAGGCGCGGCGGACGGCTTCAGGTAGCCGTGCCAGGCCGTCTTTTAGAACGTAATCCGTCGCGCCCCGTTTGATGCATTCCACCGCCGTGATGTCTCCCAATGCGCCCGAGACCAGGATCAGGGGAATGTCGAGCCCCGCGCGCCGCAGCACCTCCAGCGCTTCCATGCCTTTCCACTGCGGCAGGTTATAGTCGGCGATGACCACGTCCGGACTGTGCAAGCGAAGCTGCCGCTCAAACTCGGCTTCCGTCCGCACCACCACCACGGAAAACGCGAAACCGCCTTTGCGCAGAGCCTGGGCCACGAGTTCCGCGTCCATTTCGTTATCTTCAACGTGCAGCACCCGGATTTCGTTGGGTTGCGGAGTGAGCCATGATGCGGCTTTGGTGTCAGTCATGAGCTGGGACCGCCGAATGCTGGATAGCTTCCACTACCCGCGGCTGATTGATGACCAGCCAGTCCGCGGGAATGCGCGCGACAAAAAGAAAGTCCAGGGCTTCCTCGCCATCGCGCGCCGCAACGATGGGGTACCGCACCGTCTCCAGCCATCTACAGGAAACACGCTCTGGCAGGGTCCAGCCTCCTATATCTGTTATCGGCCTCGGAGCGCGAACCATTAAACGCCCGCCGCCGTTTCCGCTTCCCCGGTCGCTTCCGTGGTCTCCAATTGGGTTCGAAGTTTTTTCACCAGCTCATGAACCGACTGCAGTTTTTCGCCTGCCGCCGCCGGCAAGCCGGCAGTTCCGAGCGCCAGTTCGCTGGACAGCAGCAGGGCCGTCACCGTGCCATTCAGTTCGCTCTGCAGCTTGCCGATCGCGGCTTGCCGGGCCCTCGCTTCCTCGCGCCGGCGGCGCTGCACCCCCGCCCGCACTTCCCGCACCAGACGCTCCATCCCGCTAATCGCCAGATTGACCTGCACCGCGATCGCCGTGCCCATGTGCTCGAGCGCGGTCTCGGCTGCCAGCGGTTCGGCTTCGAGCAGATACTGATCGAGCACCACCGCCAAGTAGTCTTCCGCCCGCAAGAGGGTGGTGGCGCGCGCCAGACTCTCCGCAATCACGACTTCCTCGCCGGTGGCCTCATACAGAGCCCCGGCGCACTCGGATGCCCGCCCGCTCGGCGTTACAAGAAGGATCATGGTGAATCGTTTTGCAACTTCCGGGCCAATTGTCTTCGCGTAAAAATGAATGAGTTATGTGCTCGGCCTCTCTCTAAACTCCCGTTCTGGCACGGGCGCACGCTCCGACCGCTCAGTTTTGGGACTGGCGCAAATTTGTAATTGGCAATATTGGCAATTTGTAATTTTGATCCCAGGGACCCGCGCGATTCTCAATTACCAATTCGCCAATCGCAAATAACAAATTAGTTCTGGGACCCGTACTCTTTCAATTTGCGGTAGAGCGTCGTCTTGCCAATGCCCAACCGCCGCGCCGCCAGCATCTTGTCTCCATTCACCTGGGCCAGCGCGTTCAGGATAGTTTGTTTCTCCAACTCCGCCATGGGCACGATGCCATTCGCCGGTTGGCTCACGGCCATCAAGTCGAGGGGCGCGCTGTAAATCTGGGTGGGAAGATCGCGCAGCTGGATTTCGTGGGCGCTGCTGAGCGCGCACGCCCGTCCAGCGAGTTCTCCAGTTCGCGCACGTTGCCTGGCCAACTGTGCTCCATCAGCACCTGCATGGCCTCCGGCTGAAACTCCAGAACCGATTTTCCCGTCGAATTGAGGAACTTTTCGTTCTCCTTGCAGTAGTAGGTGAAGAAGTGGCTCAACAGCGGCGGGATGTCTTCCTTGCGGTCGCACAGCGGCGGCAAGGCGATGTTGATGACGTTTAGCCGGTAATACAGATCCTCCCGGAACCTGCCTTCCTTCACCAGTTGCGCCAGGTCGGCGTTGGTGGCCGCCAGGATGCGCACGTCCACGCGCTGCGGATCGGTGGCGCCCAGCGCGGTGAATTCCTTCTCCTGGATCAC
>PMMJ01000231.1:0-7973 GCA_003162255.1 Acidobacteriaceae bacterium
AGCTTGCCGTCGGGATCCACCACGAACGGCAACCCTATCTTGTGCTCGGCGGCAAACTTCTCCGCAAATCCCCGCAAGTTCTGCGGGAAGATCTCCATCTGATGCGCGAACACAGTCTCCCGGAACGCGTTCCCCACTTCCTTGGAATGAGTGTCGAAGTAACGCGCCAGTACGGCAGCGTCGAACGACCAGTTGTGNNATCGCAAGTTGCGATCCCTTGGGCGGGCGGAGAGCCTCCGGTACATCCTGCGCAAAAACCGGCAGGCACAGCAAAACGAGACCAGCGAGAACGAGCAACAACGGCATCAGTCGTTGAATCTTCATAGTTTTATTTTGGATGCACATCGCACTGCGAATGTTCTATGGTAGCGAATTTGGCCCGTTCGCGCACCTGAGACCCGCGAAATTGCACATGCCGAACGTCCACCACTTCTCCCTTTCCTCCCTTTTCATGTGCGGTTCTGCAATAATCGTGTTCCCGAATCATCAGGAGCAGACCATGACAGACCGGATGCGCTTTCTCCCGCTGCTTCTCCTTTTCGCCAGCGCGATGGCAACGCTGCAGGCGCAAACCAGTGCCGGCAATGTCACAAGTCCCACCACTGCAGCTGCAACTTCCGCCCCAGCCGGCGCGGATTCAACCAGCGCGCCCATCGTCGAGTACGCGCCTCCTCCGGCCGAGTACGCACGCGCTAAAGCGTATTCGAACGCTCACTATCGGCACTTTTTTTTCGATGCGTTTTACGGGTTCCTGGTTTTGTTCGTCCTATTGCGCTGGCGTCTGGCGCCCGCGTTTCGCAACCTGGCTGAACGCGTCTCCACACGCCGATTGGTGCAGTTGGTCGTCTTCGCGCCTCTGCTTTTGCTAACGATTGCAATCCTCGGAATCGCTACGGACATTAAGGACCAGTCGTTATTGCGCGCCTATGGCCTCTCCGTGCAAGACTGGGGACCATGGCTCCGCGACTGGATCTTGAACCAGGCACTGATGCTGATTGTGGGAACGCTGCTGGTTGGCATCCTTTATGCCGTCGTCCGGCGCAGCCCGAAGCGCTGGTGGTTCTACTTCTGGATCGCTTCCATCCCCGTCCTGCTGGCGATCTTCTTTCTGCAACCGATCGTCATCGATCCCTTGTTCTACACTTTCAAGCCGCTCCAAACCGTGCAGCCCGTCCTGCTCTCGGAGATGCAGAAAGTCGTCCATCGCGGCGGAATGGAGATTCCCGCCGACCGCATGTTCGTGATGAATGCCAGCTCGAAGCAAACCGGCCTGAACGCTTATGTCACCGGCTTTGGCGCGTCTAAGCGCGTCGTCGTCTGGGACAACACGATTGCCAAGGCCACCGTTCCGGAGACGCTATTTGTCTTCGGACACGAGATGGGGCACTACGTTTTGCTGCACCTCCCGAAGGAAATTTCCATCGATGCCGCCATTCTGCTCTTTCTGTTGTATCTAGGCTACCGCCTGTCGAACGGAATGTTGGCGCGATGGGGCGCGAAGTGGGGCATTCGAGACTTGCAGGATTGGGCGTCGCTGCCCGTTCTGATATTTGTGATTACGGCGCTGGCATTTCTTGCGACTCCCGCGTTCAACGCCGTGAGCCGCCATTTTGAGCACGAGGCCGACCGCTATGGCCTCGAAGTGATCCACGGAATTGTGCCCGACCCAAATCAGGTCGCCGCCCATTACTTCGAGAAAAGTGGAGAGACGAACCTCTCCGATCCCGACCCGAATACGTTCATAAAAGTGTGGTTCTACGATCATCCGACCCGGCCAGAGCGGGTGCATTTCGTAGCCACCTATGATCCCTGGTCGAAGGGAAAAGCTCCCAAGTATGTGAAGTAGGGAACTGGCCAAGAGCCCTGGCTTCGTATCAGGGCATTTTGGCGGCCGGCTTCGTGTCACCGCGTCTTCATGGTTCGTATCAGGGCATCGCTTCAGCGATGCCGATCCAGTTCCCAAATGGGCGCCCCTTCAGGGGCTGGGGGGCGATTTTCGCGAGGCTACTTCAACTCGCTGCTGTTGGGATCGAGGTTGTAAAAGTAATAGAAACGCAGGCCCAGGAGTTTGCCGGGAAATTCTTTCGGCAGCGGCGGGAACGGGGTGGACGCGGTGATGCTCGCCCACGCCGCCCGGTCGAGCGGGATGTCGCCGGACGAAGTGCGAATCGCCATGTCGCTCACTTTGCCATCCTTCAGGATGACGAATTCAATCGCCAGCTTGCCCTGTTTCAAGATTGGCGGATACACCGACGGCGGCATCAGGCCATACCAGTTCTGTTTCACAATTTGCACGATCCGCGTCAGGTAAGGCCCAAAATCCACGCCCATCGTGTCGGTCAGGATTTCCGCCTGATCCAGCGCCTTCGCCCCGCTTCTGCCCGGGCTCCCGAAATCGCCCGCTTGTCCAGAACCGCCGTTGCGGCCGCGATTGGCGGCTACGCCCTGGACCGCCTGGTCGATCGCCGATCCTGCCGACATGCGCGCATTAAAATCAGGCACCGGCCGGTTTTGCGGAGGCGCCTGTAACTGTGCCGTCTGGTCGCGCGGCTGCGGCTGCGCGAATCCCGAGCTCTGCTGCGGATTCTCCTGCGGCGCTGGCTGACCCTGCGCCGCTGGCGGCGCGCTCTCGCCCGGGCTCCCTTGATGCATGTTTTGCAATATCTTCTTCAGTTCTTCGCGATTGATCTGCGGCGCTTTGCTGGTCGCGATGCGGTCCTTATCCGAAATCACTTTCGCATCGGGACGCCGCGTCAGTTTCTGCTCGTCGGGCGGCAACTCCAGGAACGTCGCGTCTTTCGGCCCCGTATCCGTCCGAATCGCCAGGGCCACCGTCCGGTGCGGCAACAGCTCCATCAACTTCTCGCTGTTCCACAACAGAATAATCACGAACAAGTGCAGGATTACGGACAGCCACAGCGCTTCGCGCTTGCGCGCCCGCGAGAGATCGTCCTGCAATTGAATGAGAAGATGCGGAACATCGTCGGGATTGAAGCTGCGGTAAGCCGTCTCCCAATGCTGCGCTTCAAACAAATCGCGCTGCTCCGGCTGGTCGGGAGGCGGAGGCAACGGGTCGCGAGACGGAATTTGGGTAACCGGCATCAGGCAGAGACTATAAAGGTTAGAGCCACGGGCAGACTCCTGGGTTGCGTAACATCTGCGTGAGATTACGGTAAAGTTCTCTCTGTAAAGTTACGTAAACTATGGAGTTGCGACCGCCAACACCATTGTCGCATTTTTTGCGCCCGCCGAGTGAGTACCGGAGTAATGGCCGAGCAACCGGCCTGCCGGACAGGGAGATCAGATCACCAATTTGAATCGGTCTGCATCACAACTTTTTGTGGCTCCGCTAGTCCTTGCGGTCTCGTTCCAACCGTAAAATGTCCTTGGAGATCTGTCTATGTTTCACGAAGGGACTCGCCGTCGTGGCGTACCTGTTCAAGGTGTTTCCGCGCTTCGCGCGTCTGCATTTCGTAGATCCGTGCCCAATGTGGCTATGCTGATGGTTGCAATCGCCCTGCTCGTCAGTCCCGTCACCCTGCTAGCTCAGCACGGTGGCGGCGGTGGCGGACGCGGCATGGGCGGCGGTACCGGCGGCGGCGCGGGCCGGCCCGGCGGAGTGAGCGAGAAGGACGATCTCAAGGATTTTCACCGCGCCATGGCTGTCCAAGCCACTGATGAGCAGCGCGCCGCTTTCGCCAAGGTCGCACAATTCGCCCAGGCCGCGAGCGATCGCCTGCAAGGTTTTCGCGAATCTCTGCAGAAGGGGCCTGCTTCATCATCTCTGGCCGATCGCGCAACCGCCGTGGATCAGGCCATTGAACAAGCTCGCGCCGGCAACCAGAACTTTCTAACCTCGCTTTCTTCCGCTCAAAAGTCCGGATTGAAAGACATCACCGGGAAACTCTCAAAAGCAGATTCCAATCTCGGTAAGCAACTAAAAGCGCTGGACGAAATCGTCCAGACTCCCAAATCAGACGGTGGACAGATCGCGAACTCAGCCGCCGCTCTCGACAAAGAGCTCGCCAGTTTTCAAGACCAGCAACTGGCGCTCGCCAGAGAGATGGGCATTCTCCTCTCCGCTGCCGGCCAGGACCTCACCTTCAACCTTCCCAAGGTGACAAACTCGATCAAGGTCGCCAGCCAGCCCGTTTCGATCTCAGCTTCGGGCGTCGTATCCAGGACTTCCGTCGAAAACGGCCACAATCTCTTCAGTCTCAAGCTAGTCGCCGATCTCTCCGATCTTCAGCAGAACATCACCGGCATCCTCCGCTCTCAAATCAACCGCTCTCCGCGCTGCGGTGAGCGTATTGAGATACAACAAGCCACGCTCACACCTCTATCTCCGGCTGGCCTCGTGGTAGCTCGCTTGCGTTTCGAGCGCTGGGCTTGCCCAGTTGACTCGGGCATTGAAAGTCCTATGGAAGTGGCTGCCGGAGACGCCACTATCGAGGTCAAGCTCACTCCGTCGGTCGAAGCCAACGCTGGATTGCACCTCGCCTCTGAAATCACCCGCGTCGAAGCCGACGGCTTCCTCCGCAACTTGCTCCGCTCCGGCGACCTCGGCGCCACGCTGCGCGACCAGATCGCCGCATCATTACTCTCCGCTCTGCAAAAGGGCACAGACCTCAAGGCCACACTCCCGCCCGTCGCGCAGGGATCCGCCACCCTTCAGAAAGTGCAATTCCAGGATGCCGGCGCCAGCCAGTTGAACCTCGTCCTCGACGGTGAGCTACAGTTCTCCGACGAGCAGACACAACAATTTGCCGTTCAGCTTAAGCAACGCCTGTCCGCTCAAGGCGCTCCAACGCCATAAATTCCAAATCGGAGTCGCGCTTTGTAAAGTTAAGCAAAGATTTGTCTGAATCCTGTCCCTCACACAACTTCCGGCGCATAATTCCGTTCATAGATGTAGACAGATCGATTCCAATAAGGAGATCTTCATGCTCAAGCAGTGCTTTCTCGTTCTTCTCGCGGCTGGCGTCATCTCGGTGACCGCACCTTTAGCGACGGCCCAATCCAACGACAGCCCGCCCCCTAACAATCAGCAGCCCGCGCAGGGCAACGGGGGCTGGCACCACGGCCCGCCCGATCCCGCTCAGCGCACCAAGGAACTGACCGAGAAACTCAAGCTCACCTCCGATCAGCAAACCAAGGTACAGGACATCCTCCAATCCGAACACTCCCAGATGGAGAGCCTGCACCAGGACAATTCTCTTTCCCAGCAGGATCGCCGTGCCAAAATGATGGATATCCGCAAGAACAGCGACACGCAGATCCGCGCGCTCCTCGACTCCAACCAGCAGAAAAAGTGGGACGAAATGCAGGCCAAGCGTGAGCAATGGGGACAAGGCCATCGCCACGGTCCGCCCGACGGTGGCGACAATCAGGGCCCACCACCTCAACAATAGAACGGAGGTTAGAGGTCAGATTCCTGAGGTTTAACCTCTGCAATCTGACCTCTGACCTCTGCAGTCACCCCGATCCGTCCCGCATGCCGCGCAATCTCGGCCAGAATCGCCAGCCCGAGCTCCAGCGCTCGCCGCCCATCTTCCAGCGAAACCACCGGACGCGACCGGTCGCGCACCGATTGCAGGAAGGCCTTGATCTCCGCCAGCAGTGGCTCCTCCGCCGTGGTAGCAGGCTTCTCCATCTGGATCTGCGGATGCTGGGTGCCCCACTCATTCGCGTTTTTTGCGAATGAGTGGGCTCCGTGCGCGCTTCCGACCGAGAGCACCAGCACATCCTGCCGTCCATAATCGATCGAAATATACTGTCCCGCCTGGAAGAAACGCAGCTTGCGAACGCGCTCTGTCGAAACCCGGCTGGCCGTAAAGTTAGCCACGCATCCCGATTCGAACTCGACGCGCACATTCGCGATATCCACCTTGCCCGAAAGAATCGGCAGCCCCACCGCCCGTATTTCTTTCACTGGCGACTTCACGAAGGTCAGCACCACGTCAAGATCGTGGATCATCAGGTCCAGCACCACGTCCACATCCAGCGCCCGCGGAGAGAACACGCTCAGCCGATGCACTTCAAAAAACATCGGACGCTTGAGCAGCGGCAGCGTAGCCCGCACCGCCGGATTGAAGCGCTCCAGATGCCCAACCTGCGCCACCCGCTTGTGCTCGGAAGCAAGCCGAATCAGTTCGTCGGCCTCGTCGAGCGTGGCCGCCACCGGCTTTTCGATGAGCACGTCAACCCCAGCTTCCATCAGAGCGCGCGCCACCTCCGCATGCAAAACGGTCGGCACCGCAACCGACGCGGCCTGCACCTCGGTGTGCGTCACCAGCATCTGCTCGACCGATCCAAACGCCTTGCACTCGAACTCGCGCGCAACCGCATCAGCCCGCGCCGTATCCGGATCGACCACGCCCACCAACCGCACGCTGCCCGCCTGCTGCAGTTCCCGATAGACACGAGCGTGATTGCGCCCGAAAGCGCCCACGCCAATCACCGCAACATTAATCGGAAATTCGTTACTCAGATGAGTGCTCCGAAGCGAAGAAACAACGCGCTATTGTCGCAGTTCTGGGACCCGATAGGAAAGCGCAAAACCAGCAACCACCCGCAATCTTGTCATCCTGAGCGGAGCAGCTGCTTCGCGGAACGCGAAGCGGGTGCGAAGTCGAAGGACCCCTACTCCCCTTAATCCCTCTCGCGCCGACGAAGGGAGTTCTCTCTCCACACTCCCGCCTTCACATCTTCTTCAGCAGCGCAATTTGCCCCGCATGATACAGCTCGTGCTGCAGCACGCCATGCAGCATGTAGTAGAAGGTGTAGTGCGCATCTTTTTTGCCCGGAACGATCTCCTCAAGCCGCGAGTCCGGGAAAGTGCTGACGGCCCGAACCAGTTCCTCGTGAACGCGCCGCATCTCCGCCAGAGTCCTAAGCCAGGCAGCCTCGCTCGTGTCCGTCACGGACGGAAAATTTTCCGCATCGGATAGCGTCACCGCAGTACCGCTCAACCGCCGCAGCACTGCGCCGTCCCATGCAGCAATGTGCAGCACCAGTTCCCAGATCGTATGAGCACGCGTAATCGGACGCGCTGCCGTCTGCGCCGCCGTGACGCCCTCCAGAATTTCAAACAACGAATCGCCATGCCAGGCGTCACCATCAAACGCGCGACGGAGTTGGTCGGCAATGCGAGCGGCTTCAGACCGAGTCGGTTCAGACATGGAATGCCTCCAGCTCAACGAACTCTATTCCGCGCACACCGCGATTCCCGCCTCATCCGCTGTCCGCGTCGTCGCCTCGCCATCCAGCAGCAGACATCGTCCCGCGTCCACTGCCAGACAACTCGCCCCGGCACGCACCATCGTCTCGATCGTCTTCACCCCAATCACCGGAACGTCGAAGCGCATGTCCTGCTTCGGCTTCGCAATCTTCACCACCGTCAGCGCACGGCTCAGCGTCGAAGCCTCGCCCTTCGATCCCGATTCCAAGTCCGATTCCGACNNGTCGCATCCGTGCCTTCCATCGCCTCGACCGCCACGCACGCCGCTTCTGCGATCACCACCGTCTGCCCAATGTCGTACTCCGCGAGCCGCCGCGCCACTGCGCGTCCATATTCGATGTTCTTGCGCTCTTGCCCGCTCGGAGCGCGTTTGCTGAGCACACCCGTCTTCGCTAGCAGCGGTTCCAGCAGCGCGGTCGAGTTCTCGAGCATGATGCCATCGTCCGCCAGTACCTTAGCCACCGCTCCGAGCAGTGAGTCCGTGTTGCGCGTGCCGAGCGAAAGCAGCAGCTTTGCAAGGCGCCAATCTGGCTTGATGGCGGAAAAAATCTGCTTNNACGGAAGCGGCGCCTTTCGATTCGATCTCAGGAGAAGTCTCTTCTTTAATCGCGGCGACAATCACGTCAAAACCCTGAGCCCGCGCCGCGTCCAGCACAAGGAAGGGAAACTTACCATTGCCGGCGATGAGACCAAGTTTCATGAGCAGGAACCACGTAGGGACGGACGCCCTCGT
>PMMJ01000231.1:8040-8636 GCA_003162255.1 Acidobacteriaceae bacterium
GGACGAGGGCGTCCGTCCCTACGCAAGCACCGGAGTTCTCCACTATTTAATCACTCCGCGTTCCGACGCCTCAATAAATCGAATCAGCATCTCGACGTCTTCACCGATGTCCGGCTCTGCTCTCAGCTTCTCCAGCGCTTGCGACGTGTTCAGCTTCGACGCCAGNNAATAAACGATACGCATGATGAATCTTCCCGATTCGTTCCTTCGTGAATCCCCGCCGCTCCAACCCGACGGCATTCAATCCATAGGCGTGCGTTCCGCGCTCGGCGGACGTTTTCGAAAATGGGAGCACATCGCGCGTGATGGTGGTGNNCCATGATCAGGTTGTAGTCGCCGACCCGCGTGCATCCTCCACCCTTCACCGTGCCGCGGTTGATGGTGGCAAACTCGCGGATCTCGTTATGATCGCCAATCTCCAGCCGCGTCGGTTCGCCCGCGTAGGTAATGTCTTGCGGCGCCAGGCCAATTGAAGTGAAAGGGAAGAAGCCGTTGTCCACGCCAATTCTTGTGGGTCCTTCGATGACGACGTGCGAAACCAGATGGCAGCCCTCGCCGAGCTCCACCTGGGGCCCGATCACGCAATAAGGCCCAAT
>PMMJ01000156.1 GCA_003162255.1 Acidobacteriaceae bacterium
CTGATCCTGATCACGCCCTACGTTGTCGATTGCGAAGCTGGACTTGGAGACCTGCGCACTCGATGTGGAAGCCTTGTCTAGCATTGCTTGAAACGCCGCAAATCTCCTCTGGCTGGCTCCATATAAGTTCCTGAGTTTGCGTTTGGCAGTAATCGTCCGGATAGCGTGAGGAATGGCCTGACTCCGTCCTGCCACGATATTGGCAACACAGGCCGATGGCAGACAGCTACATTCTCGCTGGCATCGAAGACTCAAAGTGTTTCATGGCTTAAGGAAGTGTAAAGAGTTTGTGTGGCGGTGTATCCGCCAAAGCTCCCTATCAAAATTGCCCGTTGTCTTCCAGAACTTACTTCCGCAGCATGGGTCGCCCAGTATCCATAGACTCAAGCGACCAGAGTGCTGGGCTGAAGGTGATTTGCGACCACAAAAGCATATCTTCCTGTTTGCCGACGCCTCGTCAGCGGCTCGGGACAGGTAGCGCAACAACGCCGGACNNCCTCGTTGAAGGGAGCTTGCCAGGCGTCGCGGGACACGTCGAAGATCTGTCGCGTGCGTGGCGACACCATCGAATTTTGCGGCTACTCAGCAGTTGTAGGATCGATCACCGACCGAATTCGCGAGATTCGATTGGCCGGAAAGCCGCCCTCCTGAGCATGCTTACGTACCGCGTCTTCATCGGGGGCCACGTATATGCAGTAGATTTTGTCGTCCGTCGATATAACTCTGAACCCACTGAATCTGAGCACCCATCTCTCGTAAAACTCCGCACGACTTCCGCGAAATTGCCTGTAGTTGCTCCGACGAAAGCCTGCCAGCTTCCGGAATATCTCTCTCGATGACGAACTTCGGCATGGTAATACCCTCGTTTCTTAGTTCTTACTAGCGAGGAATCTATCGCGGCCGGATTTCCCGCCCATCTCTGGTTATTCCTGTCAACACTCGCCCTTCCGTGTACCACGGATTATTTCACTTGGACAGTCCATGCGCACCCGAGGATCGCGCTCGGCTACAGGCCACCGACATCGTGCCCAAGCAACCGGGGAATGGAGATATGGAAAGAGCTCCCGTTTCCCACGTCCCCACCCCCCAGCGACGGCACGTACGAAATCTCCAAGTACGAAAGACCGGTCAGGTCACGAGCAACGCCTCCATTGATCTATTGATCAGCGCAGGTCACGTCGTTGTTCCAGTCCACGAACGCGCCTTGTGGGTTGCCGCGCCAGGCCCAGACGTGGAGCTCGAAGAACGAAGGAATGTTGAAGCGATTGGGGGCACCGACGAAATTGAAGACCTGCCCATCGAGCACCGGAGGAGTGTTGTTATTGGCGGCGAGCCAGCTTGCTGAGTCCAGGATGAACTCGACGCCTACCAGCGTCATCTTGCCATTGGAGGGCTCGTAGATGAGGGCCTGCGGTTGCGAGGGGTCGAGGGTGAGATTGCCGAGCAGGGTGCCGTTGACGTAGTGCACGCCCATAGCCCCGTGGTCGGTGCCGGCGACGCAACCCAGGAACGGCGCATAGCCGGCTGCAGTGGCGTTGTTGACATTGATGTACTGGCGCGTCCCTTCGCGAACGAGGTGCACCAGCCCGGCTGAAGAGGCATGTTCGTGAGCGGCCTGCCCGTTCTCGGAATTGTGGGTTGAATCTCCTTGCGCCATCGAGTATGCCGCGCACGCAAGTATCAAACAGCCAGCGAGCAAACCGAACTTCGTCTTGATTTTCATTTGATCCTTTCTGGTTACGTTGAGGGATGAGAGTGTTGTGGTTGATAGAGAGCCTTCTGACTTTGAGCTTCGTTTGAGTTTCATGTGATCCTCCGCGTGAGTTAGTGTTTCTCTTCGTAACGTCGCGATTCTCTTTGGGGAATCATCTCGACTTGCTTCTGGTATCGAGTTTCATAATCCTCCTGTATGTAACGGCGGAAAATGCGGGCGGATTTGATCATGGAAGAGAAATCATTTTTCAGATTTCAGAATGCAGGTCCACGTCAGCGTTGACATGCGAAACGGGAAGAGATAGGCTACACAGCCAGCGCTTCCCACGCGCTAGGGGCGAATTTGGTGGCGCATGAGGCTCCGAGTCAGGTCACAAAACTGTTGCAGGGCTGGCGCGCTGGCGAACGCAGTGCCTCAGACGCGCTGCTGCCCTTGGTCTACGACGAACTGCGCCGTCTGGCCCACCACCACCTAAGGAATGAACGTCCGCACCACACTCTGCAGAGCACAGCGCTAGTGAATGAGGCTTATCTTCGGCTGGTTGGGCAGAATCTACCGAAGTGGGAGAGCCGCGCACATTTCTTCGCAATCGCAGCTCAACTCATGCGCCAGATCCTGGTGGACTACGCTCGCCGCCATCGAGCCTCCAAACGTGGCAGCGGCGTCTGCACGCTCGCGCTGGACGATGCCGTAGCTTTACCCCAGCGCAAAAACGTCGATGTTGTCGCGCTCGATGATGCCCTCAATGCCCTTGCTGAGGTCGACCCGCGGCAGAGCCGTGTAGTGGAGCTGCGTTTTTTTGCCGGCCTTTCGTTGGAGGAAACCTCTGAGGTGATGGGGATCGCGACCGCGACTGTACAACGCGACTGGACTGCGGCCCGAGCCTGGCTCCATAGGGAGATTTCCCGGAGCCCCCGAACATGAGTACGGGACAATGGGAACGGACCAAAGAAATTCTGGAGCAAGCTCTGCGTCTGGCGCCACACGAGCGGCAAGCCTACCTTGGCGCAGCGTGTGGAGTGGATGCCGATCTGCGCCGCGAACTGGAGTCCTTGATCGCCTCTTACGAAGAGGCCGGAAGCTCATTCCTGGGCGCAGACGCGTCGGAAGTTCTACAGCTGACCCCGCAGCGCGCCCTTTCTTCTGGTACTAAGCTCGGACCGTATCAGCTTATCGAGTTGCTGGGTGCCGGAGGGATGGGCGAGGTATATCGGGCGCGAGACGCACGCCTGGACCGCATTGTTGCGATCAAGATTCTACCCGCTGCGTTCTCTGCAGACCATGAGCGGTTGCACCGCTTCGAGCGAGAAGCACGCTCGGCGTCTGCCCTCAACCACCCCAATATAGTGACCATCTACGAACTCGGACAAGACCATTCCTGTCACTACATCGCGATGGAACTTGTGGAGGGCAAAACACTGCGCGAGCTACTCGGCTCCAGCTTGCTGCCGATGCGAAAGGCAATTGAAATCGCGGTCCAAATTGCTGAAGGGCTGACCAAGGCTCATGAAGCGGGCATCACTCACCGAGACTTGAAGCCCGAGAATCTAATGGTCTCGCACGACGGCTTCGTTAAAATTCTCGACTTTGGTCTCGCTAAGCTCGCATCATCCGGCGGAGGCCGGTCGGATATGTGCAACTTGTCGACCTCGCAGACTCCAGCAGGTCTGGTTCTAGGGACGGTGGGATACATGGCACCGGAGCAGGTCAGTGGGGATGGGCAGGATTTCCGGTCAGACCAGTTCTCGCTCGGCTTGGTGATCTACGAGATGGTAACGGGAAAGCGGGCCTTTCAGAGAAGCACGGCAGCGGAGACACTTGTGGCCGTTCTCCGTGAGCCGGCCGAACCGATCGCAACGCAAAACCGCGACGCTCCTGCCCCGCTGTGTTGGGTTATCGAAAGATGCCTGGCGAAGGAACCCGAGAAGCGCTACGGCTCTACGCGAGAACTCGCTAGGGAACTCGCAGCCATACGCGATCGGTTCTCGGAGAATCCAATTAAGCAGGCGGAAGCCCGCCCGACGAATCTTCCTGTGCAGCAGACTGGTTTCGTGGGGCGGCAGAAAGAAGTAGCCGCCGCCAAAGAACTCCTGCTGCGTCAGGGAGTGCGCCTGGTGACGGTCACGGGCCCAGGCGGGATCGGCAAGACGCGGCTCGCGACGCAGGTTGCCAGGGGTCTTGTCGAACACTTTCCCGGGGGTATTCACTTTGTTCCACTCTCTGCGCTAAGCGACCCGGACTTGGTTGCTTCCGTGATCGCGCAGGCATTAGGGATCCGGGAGGCAGGAGGGCAGTCACCGCTCGAAATACTCAAGAGGAATTTACAAGATTCATTGCGCGCACCTGTGCTGCTGCTGCTGGACAATTTCGAGCACCTGGTTCAAGCGGTACCTACTGTGGCAGAGATCTTAGCCGCGGGGCCCAATCTCAAAATTCTGGTAACGAGTCGCGCGGCGTTGCACCTGTACGGAGAACATGAATTTCCACTGCCACCGCTAACACTGCCGGATTCACGGTCCATGCCTTCAGTGGAGGTGCTGTCGCAGTGCCCCGCGGTCGCGCTGTTCGTGCAACGCGCCACCGCTGCCAGGCCAGATTTTGAACTTAATCGAGAAAACGCTTCTGCCGTCGCCGAGATTTGCGCCCGATTGGACGGTCTGCCTCTGGCGATCGAGCTCGCCGCGGCCCGCGTCAAAGTTCTTTCGCCGTCTTCCATGTTGACGCGCCTGGCGAGCCGGTTGCAGCTATTGACGGGGGGCTCACGGGATCTGCCGCAGCGGCAGCAGACGCTTCGCGCGGCCATCGATTGGGGATACGATCTGCTGAGCGCTGCCGAGCAGAAGCTTTTCCGACGATTATCGGTGTTCGTGGGCGGATGCAATCTGGAAAGCGTGGAAGCCGTATGCGACACCAAGGGCAATCTCGATCTGGACCTGCTCGATGGCATGGCATCCATGGTGGACAAAAGCCTGGTGCAGCAAGTCGAGCGAGGGAAGGGTGAATCTCGGTTCGTGATGCTGGAAACACTTCGCGAGTACGCTCTCGAAAAGCTGGAGGGAAGTGGGGAGGCAGCGTTGACGAAGCGCGCCCACGCCGCTTACTACCTGGTGCTGGCAGAAGAAAATGCCACGGAGTCGAGCGAAGCGGAAGGGGCGGGGTGGCTGGAACTGTTGGGGCTCGAACATGACAATTTCCGCGCGGGCCTGGAGTGGCTGACTGAAACCGGAAATGCGGAGTGGGGGTTGCGTCTTGGCACGGCTCTGTTTCGCTTTTGGGAGGTTCGCGAATATCTCGCCGAAGGCCGGGACAGATTGGACAGGCTGCTGAAGTTGACAGAAGCGGGAGCTACCACGAAGCTGCGCATGCGCGCCCTTTTTGCAGCGGGTGTGCTTGCCGGGGAACAGGGGGATTACGCCTCGGCGGCTGCACTTATCAACGAAAGTCAAGATATCGCGCAAGCGCTCGGCGACAAAACCGGTGTCGCCGTTTCTCTAAATGCGTTGGCGGTCTTTGCTCGCGACCGCGGTGACCTCGAAGTTGCGCACATCCTGTTCGAAGCGAGTCTTGGGCGGTGGAGAGAATTGGGCGACCAGAAGGCCATTGCCCGTGCTCTCAGTAACTTGGCGAATGTCGTCAAGTTACAGGGAGAATATGGCCGCGCGCGCGAGCTATACGTGGAGTGCCTTTCGATCTTCCGGAGACTAGGAGATCGGACGGGCGTCGCTTGGTCGCTAAACTACCAAGGGGATGTCGCACACGATCAGGGTGACTCCGCCGCTGCGCGGAAATTGTACGAACAGGGCCTGGCAATGTTTCGGGAAGTCGATGACCGTTGGGGAATTGCTGGCACGCTCGCCGATCTGGGTAACTTAGCGAGGGAAAAGAGTGATTATTCTACAGCGCGCTCCATGTACCGGGGAAGCATAAGAGTTTTCCAGGAACTGGATCACAGACGTGGAATTGCCCGCCTGCTGGAATATTTCGCGTGCTTGGCGGCCGCTCAACTCGAAGCAGAGCGTTCGCTGCGACTGGCGGGCGCGGCCGCTGCGCTACGCAAAAATATCGGCGCTCCGCTCACGCCTGCGGAACAGGCCAAACTGGAGACGAGTTTGCACGCAGCACGCCAGGCATTGACCAACAAGGTGGGCGCGACGGCCTGGTTAGAAGGTTGGGCTTTGCCAGTTGAGAGCGCTATTGAAGAGGTGCTGATGCCAGAGGATCTCTCGCCCCCGTCTTAGCCCACGAGGCTCCGAACGGGCCGCGCTTATGGCGAAGGAAATCGGGAGGAGAGGTTCAGCGAGTACTTACTCAGCACTTGAGGGATCGAGAAGTCGGCGAACAGCGGAGATGCGATTGGCAGGAAGGCCTACGCGCTTGGCGTGTTCATGGATGGTGGCCTCGTCGGGGGCGAGGTAGACGCAGTACACCTTGTCGCCAGTGACGTAGCTATGGAGCCACTGGATCTCGGGACCCATTCCCTTCAAAACGTTGACTGACTTTTGGGAGACTTCCCGCAATTGGGCGTCGGTTAGATTTCCAGCTCCCGGGATTTCCCGTTCGATGACGTATTTCGGCATGAGCATCCCCCTGATGTGCACGGATGCTAGCATGCAGATAAAGCAGCTTCAAGAGGCCTGGCCAAAGCTGCCCCGGTTAGCGAAAATGCCAGGAACATAGGAAAGAGGCTGCCATGGATGTCCGATCCCTTCAGAAGCCGTTGAAAGACCAATACCGAAATGACCCAAATTCCTCAAAAATCACAATTCGGGCGAAGGGTGGGCAGACGGATGTACCGGTAGCATGCTCCATCGACATCGGACGTGCCATCTACAAGGCCGAGGCCCACAAGGGAGTCGGAGGCGCTGGTGCCGGCGCTTGTTCCGGTGACCTTTTGCTTGGGGCTTTGGCTGCTTGTGCGCAGATTACCTGCCAGATGGTGGCAGCCGCTATGGGCATACCGACGGAACGCATTGAGGTCACGGTGGAGGGAGACTTGGATCTCCGAGGTACCCTCGGCATATCAAAAGACGTCCCGGTAGGCTTTGAGAGTATTCATCTTCATTTTGATGTTGCTGCGCCTAAGGCAACACCGGAGCAACTGCACGCATTGCAGGAGAAAACAGAACAGTATTGCGTGGTGATGCAGACGTTAATGCGGCCGCCGAGGCTGCAGACCAAGTGGGCTAGTCACCATTGAACACTGACGCGGTAAGCTTTCAGGTGTCTCGACGAACGACAGTCAGCATAATCAAGGCCTGACGCACAGCCAACGGGGAGTGCGCACGCGGCACGCCGTTCATCAACGGGGGCTCGCCAAGGAGGCCAGTTTCCTTGCTATCGATCATTCGGGACTGAATGATGATAAGGGCCTTTGTCGGTACCTATGTAACCGCGTCCAATCGCTGCTGTGTCGCACTAGCGATAGGGCAATACCGGACTAAGCCCCTAGAATAGTGGGGGAACGAGTAGAGACTGGATGGAAGAGCACCCTTCATGGGTGAAGGTACGGTCCAACTCTCACCGAAAGGTGAGTCAGATCGCATGACCCAGGAGGTCGGTGGTTCTCATGCTCGGATTGCTCGACATCCATTGACCCGGCCTGTGTGATGAATGGCGTTGACTTCGGCAGGCACTTTTTGCTGTACTTAAACTGTTAACCACGGTGAAGGAGTTCACCGCCAACCGCTGTCCCAATTCTTAAGCCGGAACAGCTGATGACTCCTGACAAGCGGATTGTTTTGTCACGGAATCATAGTGCCGGCAACGATCCGCAAAAACTAGTCGAGGTGGCGCTTCATGGAGAACGTGTGGGTATTGGCCGCTGTTTGGGTCGGCCTCGCCTTGATCGCGACGCTGGTTGCCATCTGGTTCCGGATCTCCACTGCCCTGAGTGAAATTGTCGTCGGCACTGTGGCCCAGTTGGTGATCGGTGCTCTTTTCGTGCACGCCGAACTCGGAGGGAAAACAAGTTGGATTAGCTTTCTCGCCGGCACGGGCGCCATTGTGCTTACGTTTCTGGCCGGGGCCGAGCTCGATCCCCAGATCTTCCGGACGAAATGGAAAGAAGCCACCGTCGTCGGGCTTGTCGGTTTTTTCGGTCCGTTTCTGGGCTGCACGGCAGTTGCCCGCTACATCCTGCATTGGTCCGGACGATCGAGCTGGCTGGCGGGCGTCGCCCTTTCGACTACTTCCGTGGCAGTGGTCTACGCCGTGATGTTGGAGCTGGGTTTTAACGTTACGGATTTCGGAAAGGCGGTGCTGGCCGCCTGCTTCATCAACGATCTCGGAACCGTGATTGCTCTGGGAATGATCTTCTCGCCGTTTACGATCAAGACGCTCATTTTCGTGGTCGTCAGCGTGGTTGTCTTCACTGTCCTTCCTTTTCTGACGCCGCGCTTCTTCAAAAAATATGGAGGGCGTGTTTCCGAACTGGAAGCCAAATACTTGCTCTTCCTGCTGTTCGCAATGGGAGGGTTGGCAGTCTGGTCCGGCAGCGAAGCAGTCTTGCCGGCCTACATCATTGGAATGGTGCTGGCTGGCAGCGTGGGCAAGGATCACATTCTTATCCGGCGACTTCGTACTCTGACGTTCGGATTGCTCACACCGTTTTACTTCATTCGGGCGGGATCGTTTGTCTCCGTGCCTGCTTTAATCGCGGCACCGCTTGTATTTGTTGCGTTGTTCTTCGCCAAGATGCTGTCGAAAGTGATTCCGCTGTACCCCACCGTGAAAGCATTTGACTATAAGAAGGAAGAGGGACTGTACTTCACGCTGATGATGTCTACCGGACTCACGTTTGGAACTATTTCCGCGCTGTTCGGCCTGAATCACGGTGTCATCACCCAGACGCAGTATTCGTATTTGGTCGCCACAGTGATTGGGAGTGCCGTGGTCCCCACTATGATCGCCAACGCATGGTTCATGCCGAGGCACTTGCTGGCACCTAAAGCAAAGGAAAAGTCGACGTTACCTCAACCTGCAAGCGAAAACGCAAATAAGGAGGGAGCATGACGGGAAAACGACAGAACGCGTATTTTCGGAAGCTGCTCGTGGGCTACGACGGGTCTCCACAGTCAGAAAAAGCGGTGGATGTGGCCTTCTCGTTGGCAGAGTGTCTGGATGCGACGGTACTGATCTTTGCGGTTGCACGGCCCCCTGAACCGTCGACTTCGGTCGAATTAGAAGCCGTACTGGACGACGCGAAGGAACACTTTGAAGAGGGATTCAAAAAGCTCATGGAAAAGGCCCGCGGGCGCGACCTCCACGTGAACACCGACATGGCGGTGGGTCATCCGGCAGAACAAATCATTCACCGGGCAGAAGTGGACGGCATTGATCTCATTATTTTGGGACGACGCGGGCGATCCATGATTTCACGGATGATGCTGGGCTCAGTGTCCGAGCGAGCTTTGAGATATGCGCACTGTCCAGTGATGGTGGTTCACTGAAATTGACTCCGCGAAGAATGCAGGCTTTGTCGTTCACCAAGATGTGGGGAAAGACTTGATCACCGAACTTTAGACCGGCTCTGTTTAATGAAACTCATATAACTCATACAAAGGAGCCTTATGTCGACGATAAAGAGCATTGATGTACTGGAAATTCTGGACTCGCGTGGAAATCCTACGATTGAAGTAAGCGTGACGCTGGAAATGCTTCGACCGGAAAACACGAGGCTGTCGAACTTCGCGATGGCGATAAAGGCCGCTACAACGGGAAAGGTGTTTTGAAGGCCGTTCATAACGTGATCAGTGTTATTCAATTCGCTGTAAAGGGGCTCAACGCGGCAGACCAGAAATCTCTGGATGAAAAACTGATCGCGCTCGACGGGACACTGAACAAATCCAAACTCGGTGCGAACGCCATGCTCGGGGTGTCAATCGCGGCAGCAAAGGCTGATGCTGCAGATGGAGAAAGTGAGGAGATTTGAACATCGCAGTGTCGCTCAAGCCGCGCTGGACCTGGCAGGTGCGGTCGTGTCTCAACGCGCGCATTGGCAAGGGCTAACATGATGGCGGAATCTATCTTTGACCGTGAAGAGGAANNCCATCAGGCAGCGCCTCGCGAAGAGTCGGCCCTTCCTTATTCATGGACCCACTGGTGTTGGCAAGACTCTGCTGTTGCGCAGCTTGCTGCCGGAATTCCCGACAGTCCTTTACTGTGAGGACTCCGCCACCACGCACCTGGTGTTTCGCAGTCTAGCGAATAACTTGCTACGCCTCCGTAGCCCACGCGCGCGGACCGCCTTTCGGAACGAGGAGGCCGTCAAGACGAAGTCGGCGGTCTCTCTGAAAGGAATTGTGATGGATGCCCTAAAGGAGGGGCAATACGCGATTGTCCTGGACCACCTCGGGCATCCTTCACACTCCTTCGCGGCAGCTGTTCGCGAAATGATTAGCTGGGGATCGACGCCCGTAAGCGCAGTGGCCCGCTCAAGTCACATGGAGGACACTGGCTTTCTCCAGCCTCTTTACTCAGACCGTACCCAGAAATACGAAATCCGAAACTTTGAGAAGTCGGTGACAGAGCAGTTCGCTCGCGAGGTGGTGAGGCGTACAAATCTCACGGCGTCGAATATGAATGAGTTCCTCGACAAGGTCCTGCAGTTCAGCGAAGGAAACCCAGGAGCAATTGTGGCGCTGGTGGAGACGGCGAAGCACCCAAAATATCGTTCGGACGAACACATCAAGATCAGCCCACTCTACATCGACTTTCGCATGAATTGGAGAGTTGCTGGATGAGTCGCGATGAGTGAGAGAGCTGTTGGCAGTTAGGCGAGTTGGCTTTTTGTAAGACGCAGTTCAGATACTACAGGTGATGTGACACTATGCCCGAAGGATCGGCAAATGTGCTCAACTCGAATCATGAGCGCCGTCTGAGCGTGACCTGTCGCTACATCGATAAGCTGCTCGCCGACATGGAGAGCATATTGAGTGTTTCCTCGTCCGGGCCCGCGTTCCCGCAATACACTCCCGATCTCACTTCTGCCCAGCGGCGCGTGGTCGAGGACTACATCGGCCGTATTCGGGCGCAGTTGATTCGTGTGCTGGATGGGCAAAACATCGAACGGCCGTCGGCCGATATTCCTGTGGGACGGTCGCTCCATTCGACGCTTACGTTTGTAGACATCGCGGTTGAGGAATTGAAGCCCGAATACATGCGCGGCTACGGTGAAGTCCCGTCCCAAGCCGCGGTCGAATTGAACGGTATCGCCGGGGAACTCCAAGGTCTGGTGAGACAACTCGATCATTATCTAATGCGTGGCACGGGAGAGAACCTGCAGCAGCGGCTCGAGAAGTTGGAGCAAACAGGGGACGAGGTGCTTCTCCTCCGGAAACTTGAGAAGGTCATCGCCGAACACGGGCTGGTGGAATTTCGGTCCACGTTGTCGATGATTCTCGATCGGCTTGAGGACAATAGTTTCGAAATCGCCATGTTTGGTCGCGTCAGTTCCGGCAAGTCGTCATTGCTGAATGCGATCCTCGAAACCGACGTACTTCCGGTGGGAGTGACTCCCATTACTGCGGTCCCAACGCGGCTTGCCTATGCCGAATCGTCCTTGGTCAACGTCTGGTTTGCCAACCGCTCACCCGAGCGTTATGAAATTTCCCTACTACCAGAATTCGTGGCCGAGCAGC
Organism: Acidobacteriaceae bacterium; assembly: GCA_003162255.1. Lineage (GTDB taxonomy): Bacteria > Acidobacteriota > Terriglobia > Terriglobales > Acidobacteriaceae > Acidiflorens. The sequence goes on from PMMJ01000156.1 coordinate 11,353, forward strand.
TGAATCCAGGCAATGAGAAACACGTAACGAGAATCGTGGTGCAGATGGCCTCGCCTCGCCTTCGGGATGGCATCACTTTTGTGGATACACCCGGACTTGGATCATTGGCCACTCGGGGAGCGGCTGAGACGCTTGCCTACCTTCCACGGTGCGATTTGGGCGTGGTTCTAATTGACGCTGGATCGACACTAACCCCGGACGATCTCCAAACCATCCAGATTCTCTATGACGCAGCGATTCCGGCGACGGTCTTGCTGAGTAAAGCCGATCTGCTCACCGGGCAAGAGCAATCGCGCGTGATCGAATATGTAAAGGACCATATCAGGAAGGAACTGAACGTTGAGCTGGCGATCCATGCCGTCAGCGTCGTTCGTGAAAGCAAGGAGTTGCTCACCCGCTGGTTCGAAGATGATATTGCGCCTTTGTACAGCCAACGGCAACATCTGAAGATCCGCTCAATCCGCCGCAAACTCGGAGGGTTGCGACAGTCGGTAGAAATCGCCTTGCGCGGGCGGTTGCGCCGCAAGGACCAGATTTCCATCAAAAAACTTGAACAACTGCGAGTGGTCGAAGCCGAACTGCGTCAAGCTAGCGGACGGCTTGAGGAAATGAAAAAGACCACACGGCGCTCGGCGGACGAGTTGCAGCATTTGAGTTCCCGAAAGATCCTTCAGATAGCTGGAGCCCATCTGGTTGAGTCGTGGTCGTCGCCAGACTCTGACGAAAAACCCACATCCGAGATTGTGAGCAGCACGGTAACACGAACGGTTCAGGAACAATCGGAGGCTCTGCGTCGGCGAATGGAAGTACTCGCTCACAAACTCACTGAAACTCTCCAATCGGCTGCCAGGGTTCTGGACATAACCGACGTGCCTGCCGAGGAGGAACTTGCCAGCGTGTTACGAGAAATGCCAGTGTTCGATCTTGGCCAGCTTACGTTCAGCCTGCGACGCCCAGCGCTGCTTACATTGGTAGGAAGAAAGATGTCTGAATCGTTTGTGACCAAAAGGCTGACCAGGTTGATCGGGGCTCAGCTTAAAAGATCCTTGTCCGCGTACTGCAGTTTACTTTGCGACTGGTCCGAGTGGACGCTGGGGCAAGTCCAACGCCGATTCGATGCCTATGCCAACAGCTATCGTGCTCAGATAGAAGGGTTGCTGGGAAACCAGGAAATGAGAACCGGACAAGACGAAGACAGCATTCGCCGTGACTTGGAATCGCTAGAAAATACACTAAGGGAACACCCCTTGGCTTCGTGACGTGTGCGTGTAGCTGTAAATGAAGAGGAAAGGAACAGAGCGATTTGCTGCGTCAATGGCCTGCGATAGAACGACATTGCCGGTGTAACAGTTTATCGGGGAATTCTCGGTTATGGCGCCAATCGGAGAATTCTCAAGGATGCTGCGTTAAGTCTTTCTCACGATCGCCCCATCCTCCTGTCAGTGGTTGACACCGAGGACAAACTGAAGGCGTTCATGCCTATTCTCGATCAAATGGTACAGCAGGGTTTGGTCGTACTGTCCGACGTAGACATCATCAAGTACGCGCATAACTATGAGAAAGGCGAGAGACGGCAGAAGGCGCGGTTATGAAGCTCGAAGGAAAAGCCAAGCTGTTGCGGATTCACTTTGGCGAGGATGACAAGTGGCACGACAAGCCTTTGTACGAGGTGATTGTGACCAAGTGCCGTGAACTCGATATCGCGGGCGCCTCGGTATTTCGTGGCATCGAGGGTTACGGAGCGAGCTCGCGGATTCATAAGGCGCATCTGCTGCGGTCCTCAGATAGACCAATTATGGTGTCCGTGATAGATACCGAGGAGAACCTCAAGAAATTGTTTCCAGCTCTGGACGAAATGGTGGATGAAGGGCTAATTGCCATGTCTGAAGTGGAGGTGATTCGCTATGTGCAACAGGAAGGAGTGCGCTCTCCGGCTTCGTAGTGAAAGGGCAAATTGAAACAAGACCATTAAGGAATGAAGTATGGGGACAGACTCCAAAGAGAACTTGTTGCTAGAGCAGCCCGTGGCATACGTAGCCTCCGAGGACCCGCAGGGTCCTACTGAGAAATATCACGGAGAATCGGCGCTCTTGCGGCTTGCCGAGTTAGCCGAGGAGTTTGATGCCGAGCAAGTTGCCGCTGATGCGCGGTCTGTGGCCGAACGGATATCCGAAGGGCGCTTCTATGTTGCTTGTATCGGTCAGTTCAAGCGCGGCAAATCCTCAGTCCTGAATGCGCTGGTAGGCGACAGCATATTGCCCACAGGAGTCGTGCCGGTCACCGCCGTCCCGACCATCGTCCGTTACGGCCGCCGTGCAGCCGCTCGCGTGCGCTTTGAAGCCGGTGAGTGGACAGATATCCCTGTTAAGACCGTTGATGAGTATGTTTCTGAAGAGAAGAACCCCGAGAACGCTAAGCACGTCGCCGCACTGGAAATCTTTGTGCCCAGTCCGCTACTTGCGACAGGCATGTGCTTTGTGGACACGCCCGGACTGGGATCGGTATTCACCGGAAATACAGCAGCAACCCAGGCATTCATTCCTCATATTGACGCAGCGCTTGTTGTGATTGGCGCGGACCCTCCGCTAGCAGGCGAGGAACTGCTGCTTGTTGAGGCGGTCGCCCGGCACGTTCAAGATCTCATCATCGCTTTGAACAAAGCCGATCGCACCACGGACGCAGAACGATCGGCCGCGATGGCGTTTGCGCGACGGCAGCTCGAAAAACGACTTCAACACCCGGTGGAACCGTTCTTTGAGATAAGCGCAGCGGAACAACTCGAACATCGAGGCACCGGTCGGGAATGGGGGAAACTGGTCGCTTCACTAAATCAGTTGGTCGAAGGCTCGGGCCGGAGACTGATCCGTGCTGCTTGCGACCGCGGTCTTGAGCGGATCAGCGAACAGCTTCGCGCCATTATCACGGAGGAGAGGGAGGCGCTCAGGCGACCGATCGAAGACTCTGAGAGACGTATTGCGGTTATGAAGGAGACGATCGCTGATGCAGAGCGTTCGATGCGAGAGCTCGCGTATCTCTTCATGGCCGAGCAACACCATCTCTCGGACATGTTTGTCGACCGGCACAAGGCTTTTCTCTCTCGTGTAATGCCGGAGGCGGGCAAAGAGTTCGAGGTTGTGCTGCAGTCCATACCTGGCTGGCTAGGTCCATCCTATCGCCGACGTACCTTCCGCGAGGCGCAGGAACTAGCGCGACGTCACGTCTTGCCATGGTTGAAACCCGAGCACGAAGAAGGCGAAAAAGAGTATCGGCGTATTGCGTTGCGGTTTGTGGGGATGGCAAATGAGTTTCTGAAGAAACTCGCGAATGCAGGCATTCCCGAACTGGCGCGAATGCCCCATGCTCTCGATCCGGAGAAAGGGTTTCGCGTTTGCTCGGAATTCACTTTTTTGGAGCTTATTGATCTTGCGCAGCCTGCCTCACCGGTGCGCTGGCTCGCTGACTTGATCCTCGGCCTGGTGGAGGCCCGGAGGGTAATCAAGAACGATGCGCGAAGGTTCCTCACTAGGCTGCTCGAATACAACAGCACCCGTGTGCAGAGTGATATTCTCAACCGCGTTCAGGAGAGCCGAGCACGATTAGAAACTGAGATTCGAAAACTACTGCACCAAGTCAGCCGCATCGCCGAGCAGGCTCTGGCTCGTGCCAAGAAAGTGCGAGAAGAGGGTGCCCCGGCAGTTCAAACTGCATTACAGCGGCTCGACTCCCTGGAAGAGGAAGTGCGCACACTGGGTGTTCACTAGGGGGGATCAAATGAATCACATAAGAAGTCCGAAACGCTCGCTAGCGCAGCCTCCGACTTGGCCAGCAGGCGAGTCTATTAGAACGCTGCCCTGTCACCGGCCTCCCAGCATCAGAAGCAATCAGGCATCCGCTTTTCCAGCGCCACCACCCCTTTCTCCACCGCAATCTTCTCCTGCATTCGCACAAGCGTCACTCAAACAGACTTCCCATTGAAGCAACGTGTGGAGAGAATGCGAGTCTCCGCGCGGCAGGTACCACCTACCGGGCCTTTTTCGGCGGCCTAACGCGCCAGAGTGCTTTATCCCCAACTCCAGACAGAAACGCGTCGACTGAGAGCACTGCTTCGAGAGTGCTTGAGCTATCATGTCCTTGTCTACAGAGAAACTGGTCGGCACCAAGTCTGCGAAGAAGACAGAAAAATAGATGGTTCTTACACTCGCTCATAGATCTCAATCCACAGTCCATTCCCCGAAAGGTCAAGTCGATGTTCTCTCGGCGAGAAGAGTATCTCTAGCACAATCCTCTTTATTCGTTCGTCGTTTCTCCCTGACATTTCTACTTCCACATCAAAGGACATCGATTTTTATGCGTTCACTTCTTGTTGGCTTCACGCTGATCGTTATGGCTATCACTGCGCCAATAATGGCTGCACAGAAAGTCGAATTGTCGATTGACGCATCCAAACCCGGTGCGAAGATCGACCGCAACATTTTCGGGCAGTTCACCGAGCACCTTGGACACGGTGTTTATGAAGGCATTTGGGTTGGGCCGGATTCCAAGATCCCGAATACACGCGGGATTCGCAACGATGTGGTCGGCGCCTTGAAAGCGATAAAGGTGCCCAACGTTCGCTGGCCCGGAGGCTGCTTTGCCGACGAATATCACTGGCGCAAGAGCATCGGCCCTCAACGATCAGTAACTCTCAACCCCAACTGGGGCGGAGTGACCGAGGCGAACACGTTTGGAACACACGAGTTCATGGACTTCCTCGATCAGATCGGCGCAGAGGCATACGTCTCCGTCAACGTCGGCTCCGGCACTCCCCAGGAGGCGGCGGAGTGGCTGGAATACATGACGGCCGCAGCACCGACGACGCTGGCGAAAGAACGCGCCGCCAACGGACATCCAGCTCCATACAAAGTCGCCCTTCTCGGCATCGGTAACGAAAGCTGGGATTGCGGCGGCAACATGACGCCCGACTACTACGTTAGCCAGATGAAGATATACAGTCGCTTCGTCAGGAACTTCAATCCCGCGCAACAGGACAAGCAGCAGATGCTGAAGATCGCCGTGGGTCCGGGCGGCGACGGCCCGCGATGGACCGATTGGACGGAAACCGTCATGAAGGCCTATCAGCAGCACACGTGGAGTTGGGACATCAATGGTCTTTCAATGCACAACTACACGGTGGGGCACTGGCCGCCTTCCTATGCGTCCGTGGGGTTTGGTGAAACCGAGTACAGTCAAATCCTCAAGTTCACTTTGGAGATGGACGGTCTTATCAGCAAGCACTCGGCAATCATGGACAAGTACGACCCGGACAAGAAGATCGCCCTGGTTGTGGACGAATGGGGCGGCTGGTACGCGCCATTACCGGGCAGCAACCCGGGATTCCTGGTCCAGCAGAACAGCCTGCGTGACGCCATCCTCGCGGCCCTGAACCTGAACATCTTTGCCCGCCATGCTGACCGCGTACGTGGCGCCAACATCGCGCAGATGATCAANNTACTACGTTTTCAAGATGTATGTGCCGTTTCAGGACGCCACGTTCCTGCCGGTGACTCTCGACGCCGGTTGGTACACGCATGGAGACGTCGCTTTGCCGCGCGTGGACGCGATCGCAGCGAAAGACGCGAACGGCAAGTTGTGGCTGGAGATTACGAATCTTGATCCGAATCAGCCGGTCGAAATCGAGGCGAGTCTGGCCGGTATCGCACCCAAATCAGCAGCCGGAGAAACCCTGACCGCTCCGAAGGTGGATAGCGTCAACACTTTCGACGCACCCAATACCGTGGTGCCGAAAGCTGTTTCAGCGAAAGTGCAAGGCGGCAAGCTGGCTCTGAAGCTGGAGCCTAAGTCTGTGACCATTGTCTCAGTCGAGCAGTAACGCCAGCTGGATCCGGCGAGCTGCAAGTCTGAAGCTAACGGTAGGCTTATCGGCCGCCGGCGCTATGGTTGACATTCGATGTCAACGAAGGAGAAATCACATGCGGCGATTCGCAATACTGATCTTCTTATCATCGAGTTTTTGTTGGGCACAGGAGTCAGGCGGTTTTCAGCCCGCTACGACGAATGTCTGGGGAGCAGAGTATCCCCGAGTTGACAGCAGCGGGAGAGTTCAGATCCGCGTGAAAGCTCCCGACGCCACAAAGGTCAAGTTGAATTTCTGGAGTGGACCGAAAGTGGACATGGAGAAGCAGCCGGATGGATTCTGGACTGTTACCACAACTCCCCTTGTTCCCGGCCTGCACTATTACACATTGATCATTGATGGTGCGGAAGTCAGCGANNACGGGTTCGACCTATTATTCGATTCAAGATGTGCCCCACGGGCAAGTGCGTGAGGTCTGGTACAACTCGAAGGTGACGGGAACGTGGCGGCACGCGCTCGTCTATCTGCCGCCCAGCTATGACGCCCAGACCAAGGTGCACTATCCAGTGCTCTATCTCCAGCATGGCGCCGGAGAGGATGAGACAGGATGGATCCGCCAGGGTCGCGCGAACTTCATTCTCGACAATCTGATCGCGGCGGGAACCTGCAAGCCCATGATGATCGTCATGGCCTATGGGTACGCCCGGCGTGCCGGCCAGGCTCCGCCGGATTTGACTGGAAAGCCCTTCGGTTCTCCTGAAATGTTGAAGGCGATGCAGGACATGGCTTCGGCGTTCGAAGATGACGTGACGCAGGCCCTCATCCCCTACATTGATTCGACTTTCCGAACCCTTTCGGATCGCGATCATCGTGCCATGGCTGGTCTTTCGATGGGAGGAATGCAGACGTTCCAGATCACACTGAATCATCTCGATCTTTTTTCTTATATTGGCGGATTCAGTGGAGCGGGCGGGATGCTCGTGCTTGGAGACCGGAAACTGGATCCCAAGACCGATTACAACGGCGTATTTGCCGACCCGGCCGCATTTTCCAAGAAAGTGCACTTGCTCTGGCTCGGCGTCGGAACCGCAGAACCCGAGAGAATGCGCGCGGGTCTCCAAAGACTGCATGCCTCACTCGATGAAGCGAAGATTCAGCATGTGTTCTACGAATCACCTGGGACAGATCACGAGTGGCAAACCTGGCGTCGCGATCTCAAGGACTTTGCACCGAGGCTCTTCTAGGAACACCACGTGGCAAGGCGTCGAACCGTTTACTTTGCGTTTCGTCTAGCTTACTCGAGTAAGCGTTTGCTCGTCATTTGTGACTGGAGGTTTCCGACTGTGAATTGGAAAGCTGAGAATCCAATCCTAATGCTCTTGGCATTGCTATTCACAACTCTGTCTTCTGCTCAAATTCAGCCCATCCAGGCGACTATCGACGCGTCCAAAACTGGCGCTCCGATCTCGAAATACATCTACGGCGAGTTTCTCGAGCATATTGGCGGAATCGTGAACAACAACATTTGGGCCGAGATGTTGGACGACCGCAAGTTTTATTTTCCGATCAACTCGCACCCGCCCGCCGAACCATCCGGACCGACCTGGAGACGCACCGCGTTGCGCCATTGGATGCCGATCGGCGCGGACGAATTCGTGACGATGGACAAGGATCGTCCTTATGTCGGAGACAACTCGCCGCTGGTGACGCTGAGTTCCAGCGAAACGCACGGAATCCAGCAAGCCGGGCTGGCCGTGCGCAAAGGCAAATCATACACGGGACGCGTTGTTCTCGCAGGAACACCTGGCACAACGGTGAAGGTGAGTCTCATCTGGGGCAATGCCGCGACTGATCGCCGGACGGTTGTCATTAACAAAGTCGGGCCGGAATATCGCAAGTTCCCGCTAACGTTCCGTGTACAAGGCGATAGCGATGATGCGCGATTTGAGATTGTTGGGTCAGGCACGGGTGCATTTCATGTCGGAGCCGTCTCGTTAATGCCGGCCGACAACGTCCAAGGCTTTCGCGCGGAAGTCATCGCCGCGCTGAAGCAACTGCATTCCGGCGTGTATCGCTGGCCTGGGGGCAACTTTGTTTCCGGACACGAGTGGCGCGATGCGATCGGCGATCCAGACAAGCGTCCGCCGATCATGGATCCGGTCTGGCACGCGGTTCAGCCGAACGACGTCGGGACCGATGAATTCATGACGCTTTGCCGTCTTCTGGATGTCGAATCTTACGTGACTGTCAATGGCGGCTTTGGCGACGAATGGTCGGCAGCGCAACTGGTCGAGTATACAAATGGTGCGGTGACCACGCCGATGGGAAAGTTGCGTGCGGCGAATGGTCATCCGCAGCCATATCACATCAAGTTCTGGGGTGTCGGCAACGAACCTTGGGGCGAATGGCAGCTAGGCTTCATGCCCGTCGCGCAATGGGAACTGAAGCACAACATGTTCGCGAAGGCGATGCGAAAAGTTGATCCCACGATCAAGCTGATCGGCGCTGGCGCAATGCCGGACGCCATGACGGGTTCCAAGCAGGCGAAGCGGCTGAACGGTCAGATCGTCCCTGACTACCTCTCCCCGGGAGACTGGAGCGGCAACTTGCTCGCGCATTGTCTCGACAATATGGATATGATCAGCGAGCATTATTATTCCACCAGCGGAAAGCGAACCGACCTTCAGACGGGCGAAAAAGTGGACACCGGTCCACAGAGCCTGATCGAGTGGGAACGAGCGCCAGCGACCCAGGTCCGGTCGAAATACGAGCACTATCAGGAGTACTTGAAGCGCATCCCTGAACTCAGAGCAAAACCGGTACCGATCAGTCTCGACGAATGGGCGTATATCGGTGCTCCGCCGAATTCCTACAAGGTGGTTCCGGCCTACGCCTGGGCTTTTCACGAGATGTTCCGCCATTCTGATCTGTACCAGTTAGGCGCATTCACATTTGCAACCGCAATGATCAGCGAAGACCGCACCGACGCGGTTCTGAATCCGACCGGTCTTCTGTTCAAGATGTATCGCGAACATTTCGGTACAATTCCGGTGCAGGTCTCCGGAGATTCGCCGCAGCCTAAGCCGATCTACCCCGCGGGCGGCGACCAACCCGCGGTCAATCCGGGCAGCGATACTTACCCACTCGACGTCAGCGCCGCTCTCAGTGACGATCGCAAGACGCTCACGTTCGCCGTGCTGAATCCGTCAGATTCCGAACAGCAGTTGAAACTCGCGATAAATGGCGTAAAACTCGTCAGTCAAGGCCACGTTTGGCGCATGGCTCCGTCAAGTGTTGACGCAACCATTGTCGTTGGACAAAAACCCGGAGTTGAAGTGCTGGAGCAAGAAATCACAGCGGTACCTGATGCGATGACGGTTCCGCCTTTTAGCATCAACATTTATTCATTTGCGGTTCAGTAACTATGTTTGCCGTTGCACCTTTTGAAAGGAGTTTGCCGTGAAAACAATCAGCCGCCGTGAGTTTGTTGCTGCTGCCGCTGCCGTCGGTGCAGGTGNNCCCATTTGAAAACCCAGGCTCAGTCGCCCCTGCCGCGTCCAAGGCCGTAGACCACGAGGTGGTTGCGCCGCAAGCGATTCCATTTTCGATGAAGAATGTGAGACTCCAGCCAGGGACATTCACCGCGGCGGCTGAGGCTAACCGGAGATATCTGAAGACCCTCCCCCCCGACCGTCTGCTTCATACGTTTCGCCTCACGGCCGGTCTGCCATCCTCCGCGGAGCCGTTGGGTGATTGGGAAAAGCCCGATTGCGAACTGCGCGGTCACTTTGCCGGCGGGCATTACCTTTCGGCTTGCGCGCTGGCCTTCGCAAGTTCGGGAGATGAAGAACTCAAGCGCAACGGCGATGTTATGGTTGCCGAGCTGGCTAAGTGCCAGGCGCAACACAAAAATGGCTATCTCAGCGCGTTCCCTCAGGAAATGTTCGACCGCCTGCGCGATGGAGTGAATGTATGGGCTCCGTTCTACACCATTCACAAAGTCATGGCCGGGCATCTCGACATGTACACCCTGACCGGTAACGAACAGGCGTTGGACACGGTCGAGAAGATCGCAGGATGGGTGCGGAGTTGGTCCGATCCGCTAAGCGAACAACAAATGCAGCGCGTGCTTCTGGTGGAGTACGGCGGGATGGGAGAAGTGCTCGCCAACCTTTATGGAGTGACGGGAAAAGCCGAGTATCTGAACCTGGCAAAGCGCTTCGACAAGAAAGGCTTTTTCGATCCGCTTGCGGCGCACCGCGACGAACTCAAGGGCCTGCACGTGAACACGCACGTTCCGCAGGTGATCGCTGCTGCCCGGTTGTACGAACTCACCGGGGACAAGCGTTATTGGAACATTGCGGATTACTTCTGGGACGAAGTTACGAGCGAACGCACGTATTGCACCGGGGGCACCAGCAATTTCGAGCTCTGGAGATCGGACCCCGGCGTGCTCTCAACGCAACTGAGCCCGCAAACAGCCGAAGATTGCTGCGTCTACAACATGATGAAGCTGACGCGGCACCTGTTTGCCTGGTCGCCGCAAGCGCAGTACATGGACTACTACGAACGTGTGCTGTTCAACCACCGCATGGGAACCATCGATCCCGAAACCGGCACAACCGTCTACTACCTGCCGCTCGGAAACGGTTACTCCAAAATCTACGCCAAGCCGTTCGACTCCTTCTGGTGCTGCAACGGTACGGGCGCGGAAGAGTTTGCGAAGCTGACGGACTCCATCTACTTCCATGACGACAGCTCCATTTTCGTCAACCTCTACATCGCTTCCGATGTGAACTGGCCGGAAAAAGGCATCCGCGTTACGCAGCAGACCTCTTTCCCAGAAGAACAGGAAACTACTCTGCTTGTCTCGGCGGCGAAACCGATTGACGTTGATCTGAAATTGCGCGTTCCGTACTGGGCGAAAAACGGGAGTGTGAAAGTGAATGGGCGTCCGGTACCAGCTTTTGCTGATCCCGGCAGCTACCTCGTTCTGCGGGGGCCTTGGAAGAACGGAGATCGCATTGAATTGAGCCTTCCAATGGCCTTGCACGCGGCGCCGATGCCCGACAGGGAAAGCCTTCAGGCCGCGATGTACGGCCCCCTGGTATTGGCCGCACGCTTCGAAGAAGAACCACGGGAGAAGTGGTATCGGCACTTTACCTCGGAAGAAAAGCAAGAGCCCTCGCCCACGCTGCAATTCAATGGCAAGCTCGATGACCCGGCGAGTTGGTTCAAACCGGCGGCCGGAAAGCTCACGTTCCGCGCAGCGTCACAAAATCAAGCCGCAACGTTTGTACCTTTGTCGAGCATTGTGCACGAGCGGTATTCCGTGTACCACGAGATTCATGAGAGCAATTCCTGATGGAACGAACTTTCCCATCTACTAATTCTTTGGGCCACATTATCGGAGAAGATATGAAGACACCCACATCGCAAGTTCTGATTTCGATTGTCATCGTTTTAGCCGTCAGCGGCCTGCGCGCGCAAAACGCCGCGCAACCTGCATATTTGAACCCAACCTTGTCGCCACAGCAGCGGGCGGCGGACCTGGTTCATCGCATGACCGTGCAAGAAAAGGTATCCCAACTCGTAAACCAGTCGCGCGCCGTCCCGCGGTTGAATGTGCCTGACTACGACTGGTGGAGCGAGTCGCTGCATGGTGTGGCTCGGGACGGAACCACCGAGTTCCCCGAGCCGGTTGGCTTGGCCGCGACTTTTGACACCGATGCGATCCACCGTATGGCCATTGTGATTGGCATAGAAGGGCGCGCCAGTTACGTTCGAGGCATGCGCGATGGGCACAGCGACATCTTTGAAGGACTGGACTTCTGGGCGCCGAACATCAA
>PMMJ01000246.1 GCA_003162255.1 Acidobacteriaceae bacterium
CGATAGTGCTTGGCGCGATCGTTTTGCCACGAGCGGAACACGGCATCGCGAGCCAGTACCAACTGCTCGTTCGCGTCCTGCGGAAAGTCGCGCTGGGCGTGCTTCTTGACCGCTTTCTTGTACTCCGCGATGACCTCTTGCAGCGCCTGGGCATCGAGGCCGGTATCGAACTTGGTTTTCTTCTGTTTCTTCTTGGCGTCGAAAATCTCGTCGAATACCGATTTCTCGATGTCGAGCACGACGTTGCCGAACATCTGNNAGGCGGCGATAGGAGTCATAGGCGAAGCGCGGATTGCCGGTGCGCTTTGCAAGCGCCTCAACGCTTTGATCGTTCAGGCCGAGGTTGAGAATCGTGTCCATCATGCCGGGCATCGAGAACTTTGCACCGGAACGCACGCTCACCAACAACGGGTTCTCGCCCTTGCCGAGCTTCTGTCCTTGAAGAGTCTCCAGCTTGGCCAGCGCTTCTTCCATCTGCTGGTCCACCGCTTTCGACACCGCGTTGTGCCGCATGTATTCGCGACAGGCCTCGGTCTGGATCGTGAAGCCGGGAGGCACCGGCAAGCCGGCGTTGGTCATCTCGGCGAGCCCAGCGCCTTTGCCGCCGAGAACGTCTTTCATCTTGCCATTGCCGTCGGCCTTGCCGCCGCCGAAGAAGTACACATATTTTGTGTCTGCAGGTTTTGTGGTCGTGGGTTTTGCTTCGATAATGCCGGTATCGGGGAGAGTCGTCGTTGCCATGGATTGATCCTCTTCTTTCTATTATCTATTATTTCGTAGATTCCTTGCCTTCGGTCACGATCTCGGAGAAATCGGCGATCGTGGAAAATTCTTTGACTACAGTCTGCAACAGAGCCAGGCGATTGGCGCGGAGATTGTCGTCGTCGACCATCACCATGACTTTGTCGAAAAATTTGTCGATCGCGGGCCGCAGCTTCGCGATCTCAATCAGCGCTCCTTCATAGTCGCGCCCCGCACGCAATTTCTCAACCGCCGCCACGGTTCGCGGGATCAGCGCAGCGAGTTCCTTTTCGGATTCTTCCTGCAGACCGGCGGGGTCGACGCGCATCGCAATAACTTTAGTCTTTTCAGTTGCTTGGCGCAGAATATTCTTCATACGCTTGAATGCGCTGGAGATGGATTCGAAGTCTGCCGAGCCTCGCACCTTGCTCACCGCTTCGGCCCGCGCAGCTGCGTCCACCACGTCGTCGGAGTCGACAGCGAGCACGGCGCTAACCACGTCATACGCGTAGCCGCGCGCATCCTTCAAATAGAATTCAAGCCGCTCGCGGAAAAAGCCGCGCACCGAATCGGAGTAGGCCGCGTTCGAGAACTTCTTCTCGGCTTCAAAGCCCTTATAGCGGCCGCGCGCATCGGCCATGAGCTCCGATAGACGGAACGGCAGTCGATGCTCGGCGATCGTCTTCACTATGCCGTTCGCCTGCCGGCGCAGCGCAAACGGATCCTTCGATCCGCTGGGGATAAGACCGAGCGCAAACATTCCCGCGATCGAGTCGGCCTTATCGGCGATGGAGAGAACCGCCCCCTCGATAGTCGCTGGCGCGCCACCCTCCATCGACTCGGGCTTGTAATGATCGTAGATGGCCCGCGAAACCGCGAGTTGGACGTCGGGCTTCATGTCTTCATCAAGTTGTTGTACGTCCGGCTTCGAGTAAAGACCGCCGACAATCCCCTGCAGTTCGGTGAACTCCTTCACCAGTTCCGTGGTCAGATCGGTCTTGGCCAGCAGCGCTGCCTTGTGGACCACGCCCGGTCGAATCGCCATGCCGCTCTGCTTCACCGTCTCGGAAAGCCAACTGGCCAGGCGTTGCACGCGCATCGTCTTGTCGTAGTAGCTGCCAAGATCTTTCTGGAACGTAACGTGGCGCAGCAAGTCGACGCGCTGGCGGAGAGTCTGCTTCTGGTCCGTCTGCCAGAAAAAGCGCGCATCGTTGAAACGGGCGCGCAAAACGCGTTCGTTGCCGTGCCGGATTAAGCCCAAGCCATCCGAGTCGCCTGCCGTGTTGAGCACCGCCAGGAAGTGCGGCAGCAGTTTTCCATTCGCATCTTCGATGGCAAAATATTTCTGGTGGTCGCGCATCACCGTAACCAGCACTTCTTCGGGCAGATCGAGAAACTCGGGATCGAAGCTTCCGAGGATGACCGAGGGAAACTCGGTGAGATTGACAACGATCGCTACCAGCGGCTTGTCTTCCCGCCATCTCGCGCCGGGGATGGTGCGAGTCGCCGCGTCGAGCGCTTTGCGGATCACCTGCTCACGCTCGGCCGCGCCCAGAACTTTCGCGCCGCGCAGTGTTTCGACATAGGCGCTGGGCTTGGAGATGGTGACGGCCTCGCTTCGAATAATGCGGTGTCCGCGAGAAGTCTTGCCGGCTGCGAGACCGAACAATTCCAGCGGGACAACCTGCTCATCGAGCATGGCTACCAGCCAGCGCACCGGACGAACGAACACTTCCCCACGCTTGCGCCAGTACATATTCTTTGGCCAGTAGAGCGTGGAGATTTCCCTGGGAAGATGCTCGGCGAGAATCTCGGCGGCGGTGCGGCCCTTTCGCGTAACCGTGGCCGCCAGGTATTCGCCTTTGGGAGTGTTGACTTTCTCGAGTTTGCCAACATCCACGCCGACTTTCTTGGCAAACGCGTGCGCTGCTGCTGTCGGCTGGCCATCTTTATACGCGATCTGCGCGGACGGCCCGTTCACCTGCTCGGTAAGGTCGGGCTGCGAGGCGGGAATCCCGGAAGCTAGAACGGCCAGCCGTCGCGGGGTATCGAGATGCGAAATCGACCCCGCAGGTTCGAGGCGCTCGCGCTGTAAAAGAGCGTTTAAGCGTTCGCGCAGTTCGAGGGAAGCGGCGTCAATCATCCTCGCCGGGATTTCCTCGCATCCGATTTCAAGTAAAAAGTCAGGCATCGAGCAATTCTTTTTATTTTCTCAAAATTACGGCGAAGAGAATGTGAGCCGGATCACAATCGATTTTCGCTCACCCCACCGGAGCAAACTTGTCTTTCTTCCCCTTAGCTCCAAGCTTTGGGGCTCGATCGTTGCTCTCACCTTTTTTTTCAGCCGGAAACTGCTGGTCCATCCAGGCCTTGGCGATCCCCACGGCCAACGCACGCACCCGCGCGATCACGCCAACCCGCTCGGTCACCGAAATCGCTCCCCGAGCATCGAGGATGTTGAAGTAGTGCGAGCACTTCAGACACAGATCGTAGGCGCCCAGCAGGGGAAAGCGCGACTTCTCGCGGGCAATATCGACGCCGTCGCCTCCGCTTCTATCCTTGCTTAAAGAAGCGTAGTGGTCGATCAGTTTTTTGCACTCCGCCTCGCACAGTTCGAAATGCTTCCATGCGCTCTGCACGTCCGCCGTTTCGAAGTTGTAGACCGAGAACTGCTGCTCTTCGGTCAACCGCACGTCTCCATACTTCACTTCCCTGCCCGTGTCGGGGTCGCGCGCCCACACGATGTCGTAGATTGAATCCACGTCTTGCAGAAAAGCGCACAGCCGTTCCAGACCGTAGGTAAGTTCGACGGAGATCGGATCGAGATCCACGCCGCCACATTGCTGGAAGTAGGTGAACTGCGTAACCTCAAGCCCGTCGAGCATCACCTGCCATCCGATGCCCCACGCGCCCAGCGTCGGAGACTCCCAGTTATCTTCTTCGAACTTGATGTCGTGCTGCCGCAG
>PMMJ01000196.1:0-125 GCA_003162255.1 Acidobacteriaceae bacterium
ACGCTGCTGGGATGGATCTCGATTCTGTCTTCCTGGACCGCCATCGAGATACGGGTGAAGGAATATTACGTTTGGTTTCTGGTATTGCAGACGGGCATGCTCGGCGTCTTCATGGCGCTCGATTT
>PMMJ01000196.1:192-1916 GCA_003162255.1 Acidobacteriaceae bacterium
TTCGCCATCAAGGTTCCGATGTTTCCGTTCCACACCTGGCTGCCGGATGCGCACGTGGAGGCGCCTACGGCCGGCTCCGTCATTCTGGCGGGCGTTTTGCTGAAGATGGGAACTTACGGATTCGTGCGTTTCTCTCTGCCATTCTTTCCCTCGGTCGTATCGCACCCGCGCGTGCAAGGCTGGGTGATCGGGTTGTCGCTCGTCGGCATCATCTATGGCGCGCTGGTTTCGCTCATGCAGAAGGACATGAAGAAGCTGGTGGCGTACTCGTCCGTGAGCCATCTTGGGTTCTGCACGCTGGGAATCTTTGTGTTGGTTCCGTTGGGATTGGCCGGCTCCGTGTTACAGCAGGTCAATCACGGCATCTCGACCGGCGCGCTCTTCTTGATTGTCGGCATTTTGTACGAACGGCGGCACACGCGCGAGATAGCCGAATATGGAGGCATCTCGAACGTAATGCCCATCTACGCGACGATCACCATGATCATGTTTCTTTCGTCGATGGGGTTGCCGCTGTTGAATGGATGGATCGGTGAGTCGACCATCCTGATGGGAGCATTCACGGCGAACTGGAAGTGGGCGGCGTGGGCGGTGCCGGGCATGGTTCTGGCGGCGGCTTATTTGCTCTGGCTCTATCAGCGCGTTTTCTTTGGAACGGTGACGAATCCGAAGAACGAGAAGTTGCACGATCTTACGCCGCGAGAAATCCTTACGTTTGTGCCTCTGATCGTCATGGCGTTCTGGATCGGGCTTTATCCGAAACCGTTTTTCCAGATCCTCGAACAACCGGTCAACCAGATTGTGCAGACAATTCACGACAAGGCAAATGCGAATGTGCCGGTGACTGCGCCGGTTGCTCCCGCGCCAGTTCCGCAGGCGCCGCCTGCTGCGATCAAGCCGAAAGTCGTCAAGCCGAAAGTTGTCAAACCGGAAGCCGCGAAACCTGAAGTTGTCGCGCCCAACGTCGTCCAACCGAAAGCGAGTAACTAAGTGCGAGGCCTCTCACCAACTGAATACCGGTTGATGTTGCCGATGGTCGAACTTACCATTTTCGCGCTCGGCATTCTGCTGATCGACCTAATGATTCCGCGGGGATGGAAGTGGATTAACGCGGCGGGCGCCCTTGTCGGCGTGCTGTTTTCGGCTCTGTGCGTATGGCAGATTCAGTCGAAGCTGCCGCGGGGCGCAATTGGGTTCTATAACTCGCTGTTAGTCGACCGCTTCGCCATCTATTTCTGGTATCTGTTTCTCGCGGGAGCAGCTATCGCTATCCTGATGTCGGTGCACTATCTCGACGTGGAAGGCGAGGATCACGGCGAATACTACGCATTGCTGCTGCTTTCCGTTGTGGGCATGATGTGCATGGCGGCGGGAATCGACATCGTACTGATTTTCATTGGGCTCGAGTTGATGGCGATTTCCACTTACGTGCTGGTTGGTTTCTTGCGTCGCGACCGGCGTTCGAACGAAGCGGCCTTGAAGTATCTGCTGCTGGGCGCCTTTTCGTCGGGCATTTTTGCGTATGGCCTGTCGCTGTTCTACGGAATCTCCGGCAGCACCAACTTGCAGGACATTGCGCGCGTGGTCACGGAGATTTCAAGGAAGGAACCGCACAATCCGGTGGTGGTGATCGCGCTTCTTACGACCATGGTGGGATTGCTGTTCAAGATCGCCGCGGTTCCATTTCATCAGTGGGCGCCAGACGCTTACGAGGGCGCGCCCAC
>PMMJ01000196.1:1977-4933 GCA_003162255.1 Acidobacteriaceae bacterium
TTGTGGCCATGGGAACTTCGCAGATTGGCAGCTCCGCGTTTTTCGACGGTTTCAAGGGAATCCTGATCTACCTGCTTGTCTACACGTTCATGAATCTGGGAGCGTTCGCCGTGATTACGTCTTTGCGGCAGCGCAACGTGATTGGCGATGAGCTCGACGATATGGCCGGACTCTACCAGCGGGCTCCGGTCGAAGCCACGCTGATGCTGCTGTTTCTGTTATCGCTCGCCGGCATTCCGCCCNNCTGGGCAAGTACTACATCTTCCTGAGCCTGATCGAAAGCCAGCATTACGTGCTGGCCGCGCTCGGCGTTCTCTACTCGTTGTTTGGACTTTATTACTACTTGAAGATTGCGAACGCTATGTTGATGCGGGCGCCGATGGAGGCTGGGCGAGTGCCGGTGAGCTTCGGAATGCGTTGCGCGGTGGGCGTGACGGCGCTGGCGACTATCGTGATCGGAGTTTATCCGGAGCCGTTTATTCGCAGCGTCAATTGGTCGCTAAACATTGTGCAATCGCCGCATGTGACGGCGATGATCAAATGAAGCTTCGAGCCGCGAGCTACGAGCCACGAGCTTCGAGCAAACAAAAGAAGCGCTTGCGGTAGGTTCGCCTTCTTCCCGCTTTGTTCGTGGTTTGCAGCTTGGCGGGGCTCAGGTTGCTGGTAGCTCGAAGCTCGCAGCTCGCGGCTGATTTACAATTCCCTCACATGCCTGAGCGCCCAAATCCCCCGGAGAGGAAAGATCCTATTGTTTCGCTTGCTCGCTATTCCGAGATAGGGTTCATTATTCCGGCGGCGATCTTGCTGGGATTCTTCTTGGGGAAGCTCGCCGATTACTGGCTGCATACCAAGTGGCTCTATCTGGTGGGGCTGTTGTTTGGCGCAGTGGTGGGATTCTGGCAGATGATCCGCATGGCTGTGGGCGCTTACAAAGATAAATGATGAATGAGCGCGAGCATCTCGACGGGCCCGCTAAGACTCCCGAAGAGGGCACAACCGAACAGCGCATGATCGAGGATCGGTCCATCGATAACCGCTTCCTCGACGACCTCTCAATCTATGAGCGCATCATTCCTCGGCTGCTGCGCAACATGCTGGTGGCAAGCGCTCTGCTGCTGGCGCCGGCATTCTGGCTTTACCGCTGGGCCGGAGCGATTGGGTTTGCCTTCGGGGCGGCGGTGTCTTACGTTAATTTCCGCTCGCTGACGCGAGGCGTCGAGGGACTTGCGGATCGCATTGTCAATCGGCACAGTCGGGAAAAAGGCGGCTGGATCATCCTGCGCTTCCTCGTGCGCTACGGGTTGGTGGGACTCGCTGCCTATGCTATATTCAAGAGTTCTTCTTTGGCCTTTCGCGGCTTCTTGGGGGGCCTGTGCGTGCCGGTGGCGGCCCTGATGGCCGAGGCCGTTTGGGAAGGGTACGTGGCTTTTCGGCGGGTGTCGTGAGCTTCTGCACTGGGTCGTCCCTCCGGGACTTCCGTGGTTTTTCTACTTAGCCCAGCGCTGAAGCGCTGGGCTAAGCTGGGTCGCCCCTCCGGGGCTGATTGAGTATCGAAGTCTGAAAATCGTAAAGTCGGAAATCGCATGGAACAACTGGCTTTTACCGCACTTCTGAATCGCCTGTTTGGCGCGCCGGTGCTGGCGTTGCTGCTGAAACTGCACATTCATCCGAAGTATCCGGCGACTCCGATTACGAACAGCTTCGCCATGGAACTGCTGGTGGTAGTGCTGCTGACGATATTTTTTATTGCGGTGCGCACACGGCTTTCGGTGGAGCGTCCGGGCGGGTTGCAACACACGATGGAAGCGATCTACGGATTTGTCGGCGACATGGCCGATGAGGTGATCGGGCATCATTCCTCGACGTACGTACCCTACCTGGTCACGCTCGGAATGTTCATTTTGAGCTGCAATCTGATTGGACTGGTGCCGGGACTGGAATCACCGACCGCGGTGCCGATTGTGCCGCTCGGATGCGCGCTGCTGACTTGGTTTTACTATCATTATCAGGGCCTGCGGACGAATGGACCGGTCGGTTATTTTAAACACTTCATCGGACCGCAGGATAAAGAAATGCCGCTGGTCATGCGGGTGTTATTGCCGTTCATGCTTTTTCCGATCGAAGTGTTCAGCCACACCGCCCGCGTCATGTCGCTGACCATACGTCTCTTTGCCAACATGTTTGCCGGAGAGATGGTCACGCTGGTGTTTTTTTCGCTGATACCGCTGGGCATTCCGATCATGTTCGAGGGACTGCACATCGGGGTGTCGTTTATTCAGACGTATATTTTCGTGCTGCTGGCATGCGTGTACCTGGGTGAGGCGACCGGGCAGGAGCACTAAAACAGGTCTCAGGTCTTAGGTGTCAGGTCTCAGGAAATGCAAAGGCATCGTTTTCCTGAGACCTGAGACATGGTGCCTGACACCGGTTGTTTGACACCTGCTCCAGCGTGAGGGCGCCGGCTCATGGTAGCGCGGCGTCAACCACCTACTGGCGGCAATTCATATAAGGAGAAGCACAATGCGGAAATTCGCGATGTTGATGTTTGTGATGATGATAGCGTCGGTGATGGCGGTGCCGGCGTTTGCGCAGGGCACGACTGGAACGGTTGCGGGCACGAATTGGGTGGCCCTGACTTCCGGTTTTGCGATTGCACTGGCGGCTGGGCTAGCGGCACTCGGACAGGCTAGAGTGGCGGGATCGGCTTGCGACTCGTTGGGACGGAATCCGGCGGCGCGTCCTGGAATTATGGTCGCGCTGATTCTCGGTCTGGCGTTCATCGAGTCGCTGGTGCTGTTTACGCTGGTCATTATTTTCGTGAAGGTGGCGTAAGCGAAAGTGCGGTTCGTTGATCTTGATTTGCGAAAGGGCCTCCGCGGAAACGGAGGCCTTTTTTGTGCGGCGGAATCGGTGTGGAGTAACGGGTGCGGCCAGACGCGGCAAGCCGCGTCTCTAC
>PMMJ01000166.1 GCA_003162255.1 Acidobacteriaceae bacterium
CCGCCAGCGAGCAACTTAGAAATAAAAGGATGCTGCTTGAACGCTTGCAGCACATGCTGCGGATCGAGGCGAGGGTCGCGATAATCGAGTCCGGTAACGAAGCCGAGCGAGACAGTATTATCTCTTGAGCCGTATATCCACGCGCCGCCGTATTCTTTCGTGGTCAGCGGATAGCCCATGGTGTAGATCACTTCTCCCGCTTGGATTCGGTCGCGGCACGGCGGGACTTCCCACAGTTCTTTCACGCCCACACCATAGGTCTGCGGATTGCGATCTTTCGTTAAGTCGAACTTCTGGATGAGTTGCTTGGTGAGCGATCCGCGCGCGCCCTCGGCGAGCACGACGACTTTCGCTTTGATGTCGTAGCCCGGCTCGAAATTCGATTTCTGCTGGTTCTGTTTGTCGACGCCCTTGTCGTCGGTGCGGACGCCGATCACGCGATCGCTGTCGCTGTTTCTGTCAAAGAGCAGTTCCGATCCAGCGAAGCCGGTGAAGATCGTGATCCCGGCTTCCTCAACTTTGCCCGCCAGCCACTTTACGAAGCGGTTGATGGAGATGATGTAGTTGCCGTGATCCTGCAGCGGCGGAGGCGTGATGGGAAGCTGGTAATGCTCCTTGCGCGTCAGGAAGTAAACGGCTTCCTTGTGGACTTGGGCGTCGAGTGGGGCTTCGTTTTCGAATCCCGGCAGCAGTTCCTTCATGGAACGCGGATCGAGGAGCGCGCCGGAAAGACAGTGCTGTCCGGCTTCGCGCGCTTTTTCGAGCACGTAGATATTCTCTTTGCTCAGCGGGGTTTCGGGATGGCGCGCGTTGTGATCGTCGATCAACTGCGAAAGCCGCAGCGCGCAGGCCATGCCCGCGGGTCCGCCGCCGACGATAACGACATCGGCCGGCATCTCGGGATGGTCGACGTTGGGAAGAGGCTTGCGGAAGATCAGCATGGGTGGTTGGCCTTTGGCACTCGGCTTTTAGCTCATGAAGCACGTTGCGTGTAGAAAGCTCTCCATGATACGGCAAAGAGGATGCGACGCGGAAACCAGAAACTACTCGCGATAGCGGAAACACTCGACCGCGTGGTCGTTGACCATTCCGGTAGCCTGCATGAAAGCGTAGCAGATGGTCGAGCCGATGAAGTTGAAGCCGCGTTTCTTCAGGTCTTTGCTCATCGCGTCCGACTCCAGCGTGCGCGCCGGAATTTTCTTGCCCAGCCGCCACGCGTTCACGCGCGGTTTGCCGCCGACGAACTGCCAGATGTAGCGGTCGAATGAGCCGAACTCTCTTTGCACTGCGAGAAATGCCTTGGCATTCCGTATCGCCGAAGCTATTTTCAGCCGATTTCGGACGATGCCCTCATCGCGCAGCAGTTGCTGCGTCTTTCGCCGGCCGTAGCGCGCGATCTTTTCCGGGTCGAAGCCGTCGAAGGCCACGCGATAGTTTTCGCGCTTCCGAAGAATCGTGTCCCAACTAAGGCCGGCTTGCGCGCCTTCCAGAATCAGGAACTCGAACAGGACGCGGTCGTCATGTTGCGGAACGCCCCATTCGCGGTCGTGATAGAGAAGCGAGAGCTCGTTCGCTGCCCACGTGCAGCGAACAACATTTTTCTTTGGTGTTTTCATCTATAAGAAGTTCTCGATCCCTTCACGCCGCTGGCTTGCCGGCGAGAACGGCGTCAATCATCAGCAACTCCTGGGCTGAGAATTTCAGGTTTTTCAGCGCGGCTACGTTGTCGTCCACTTGCGACACTTTGCNNACGCGCGGATCGCGCAGCACCCACGCCACCGCCATCTCCGCCAGCGTTTGCCCCCGCTGCTTGGCGATTTCATTGAGCGCGCGAATCTTGACCAGCTTGTCTTCTCCAATGTCCTTCTTCTTCAGAAAGAAATCGCGCGCGGCGCGCGAGTCGCTGGGAATTCCGTTCAGATAGCGATCCGACAGCAGTCCCTGCGCCAGCGGGCTGAAGACAATCGATCCCACGCCTTCTTTCCCCAGCACATCGAGCAATCCCTGCTCGGGATCGCGCACGAACATCGAATACTTGGGCTGATGAATGAGGCAGGGCGTTCCGAGGTTGCGCAAAATCTTGATCGCTTCCGCCGTTTGCTTGGCGTTATAAGACGAAATACCAACGTAGAGCGCTCGGCCCGAGCGTACCGCGGTGTCGAGCGCGCCTAGCGACTCTTCCATCGGCGTATCGGGATCGGGCCGATGATGGTAGAAAATGTCTACATATTCGAGGCCCATGCGCTTCAGGCTCTGATCGAGGCTGGCGAGCAAATATTTGCGCGAGCCTAAATCGCCGTAGGGGCCGGGCCACATATCCCAGCCGGCCTTGGTCGAAATGATCAGCTCGTCGCGGTGGGGAAGGAAATCTTTCTTGAAGATCTGCCCGAACGTTTCTTCCGCCGATCCGTAGGGAGGGCCGTAATTATTGGCGAGATCGAAATGCGTGATGCCCAGATCGAAGGCGCGGCGCAGCATGGCGCGACAGTTTTCGAAATTATCCACGCCGCCGAAGTTGTGCCACAGCCCGAGCGAAACGGCGGGAAGTTTGATGCCGCTGCGCCCCGAGCGGCGATATAGCATGGCATCGTAACGCTTATCATCTGCAACGTACATTAGTGGCCTCCTCGAGGGAAATCAGAGAAACATCATTCTACGAGGTCAGGCGGAGCTCTGCTTGCGCGCCGGAGCCGTTCGCCTCCGTTAAGAGAATGTCTCAGCCCTTTCGCTTGTAGATGACAATTTCGCGGCCCGGATGATGATGCTCACGGGCTTCCTCACCCCAGAAATAGTGCGATTCCGGCTCGGCCACTTCAACCATTCCGGCTTCTTCGAAGTTGCTGGAAAGGTACCGATCCATCCAAGTGCGGAAGGCGACAACTTGCGGCGAGCCGTGGCCGGATAGCCAGGAAGCATAGATATTGACGAAGACGACGTACGCCGGGCGGTTGGCTTCGACTTCCTGCATCATTTGTTTCTGCATGGCAGGCCAGTACTTCTGGTCTTCCATCAGGCTGTAAGTGTAGATATAGCCGCTGGCGGAATGGCGATGCGCCTCAAAGTAAATCTCCGGCTCCGAGCCCAACACCATAATGGTGTCGTCGGGCGCGGTGTGCTGGCGCAGATAGTCGGCAACCGGCACCGCCTCCGAAAATGGACTTGGGAAATAGAAGGAGCGGCACGCTTGCAGCGGGGTCAGTTTGAAATAGACCTCCGCGTTACGGTGAATCGCAAGCCCCCATGCGGCAGTAAACACGATCACTGGAAGAACGCTAAGCCAGCGAGCAGTGAACTTCGCCGCGAGCAGCCGGGCGGCGGACGTAATGGCGACCGCGATCAGGATGGCAGCCGCAGGCAGCACCAGGATGAAATAGTGTTCCCTGAAGTGAAGGCCGGGACACACCGCGGCGCAGGAAAACACCGTCAGGCCGAAGACAAACACGGCATGGCGGCGGACATCGGGGTTCCAAAACACCGTGGACACGCCTAGGAGAGCGAGTATCCAGAGCCATGGGGTCATACGCAGCATGTAAGAGGAGTTGGCCGTCAGTAGCTCCCAACCTGTGCGCCATGGCGCGCTGGCGTACTGACGCGCGTAGGAAAAAGTCCAGAACCAGAAATTCTGGAAGACCCCAGCCCGATAGAGGAAAATGCACGTCAGTGCGAACGGCAGCGCTCCCGCGATCAGAAAGACGCCCATGTTCTTTGTCCACGGCGCCCATTCGCGCCTGTTTTTCGGCCAGCATTGAACGGCCAGATAGAGAAACGCAAAAGCGCCCAACAAAATTCCGGGCTGCTTCATCAGGAAGGCGATGCCAAACGTCAGGCCGCTCCAGAAGAAAAAGGTCGCGCTTCTCGTTTCTTCGGCTCGTAAGAGAAGGACAAGCCCGATGAGCGCCGCCAGCACTACGAAGTGTGTAGCGTGCGCGGCAAATCCAAACACGCCTTGGTGCGTGGAGAGCAAGGCGTAACTCGCGCCTGCTATGGTCCCAGCCAGTGTGCCGAAGAGGCGCGCCGCAACCAGGTAAAGCAGGATGACCGAGATCGCGTTGACGAGCAGGAGCCCAAGATGGATTCCGCGGCTCGTCTGCCCAAACACCGCGAGGATCGCGGCATAGGCCGCATAAGTCCCCGGCAACTTCATGTTGTAGGCCAGTTGGTAGGGAGGGATGCCCTGCAGGATGAGTTGCCCGACATAGGCGTACTCGCCCTCATCGCGTTCCAAAGGAATATCCGCCAAACGCCAGCGGACGGCTCCAAAGAAAACGATGACCGCTAACAAAACGACGAAATGCCAGTGAAAAAGGCGCCGCCACGTCTGGCCCGATTTATTTTTCGCGGACTGGTCTGACGCGATCTCTTCTTCCGCTGCCATGGGTTCAATGCGAAGTATTTCACACCTTAGCAACTCCGCTCAGCGGGAGCAAGGGTGGACTGCCTAACTTGATTATCCTGCGGTCGCTCGTGAGGAATTCGACGCGCGCGAAAAAGTCGCAATCGGAGTCCGTTTCAGAACGTCAGTCGTATTTTTCGTAACGGACCGAGGTTCGATCCCAACCCATGGCCTTCAGCAACTCGCGGTTGGCCTGGACCATCTTGTCGAGTCCGCAGATGTAGGCGTGCATGTCGGAGCGGGTTCCAACGATTTCGGGCAGATGTTCCTGAACATATCCTCGCAACCCTTTCCACTCTGTGGCAGCGCGGCTCAACGTCGGCAGACAATGAAAGTTGTCGTGATCCGCGGCGAGATTTTCAAACTCCTCGCGATAATAAATATCCTGCTCGCGGCGCGCGCCGAAGAGCAGCCAGAACTGGTGTCCCCGGTGACGATCTCTCTCCGCCAGCAGCCAGTGCAGCATCGAACGGAAGGGCGCGATCCCGGTGCCCGTCGCAATGAACACGGTGTCACGGAGTGGCGGGCGCAGGATGAAATCGCCGAAAGGCCCCTGAAACGCGATCGTCGCGCCCTCATTGAGACTGCAGAGATGGTTCGACATGAATCCATCCTGCACACGATTCAGGCAGAAGGCGAAATGGCCATTCTCGGACGGCGGAGAGGCGATGGAATATGCCCGTGTGATCTCCTCGCCATACGGAGTAGTGGCCTTCACCGAGAGCCACTGTCCGGGAACGAATCCGAAGCGGGAGACTCCGTTTACTTCGAGTTCGATGTGCTTGGTAAACTCGGAGAGCGAGACGGAGCGCAGCACGCGTCCGTCGAGAGTTTTGAACTGAGCCATTGTTCATGTAGATGATTTTGACGGGCCGCCGGACGCGTCGATTGGTGTGCACCCGCATGGCTGGCCGGGGTGCTTTCGAGGAGGAAAACATGGGACACCGCATTTGCCCCTGGTGGCTTGGCTACGTGCTGGCCAGTCCGTTGCGACGTCTGTTGCAGGATCCGGTCGCGATCACCAAGCCTTACATTCGGGAAGGAATGACTGTCCTCGAACCCGGCCCAGGCATGGGCTTCTTCACGCGGGAGATGGCTCGCCAGGTAGGGGCAAGCGGCCGAGTAGTCGCGGTCGACGTTCAGCCGCGCATGATCGCGGGATTGAAACGCCGGCTAGCGAGAGCCGGACTCCTCGAACGCACCGAAGCGCGCCTAGCCCCGCCTGATTCGCTGGGAGTGCAGGATCTCCAGGGCAAGGTCGATTTCGTACTTGCCATGGCGATGGTGCACGAAATGCCCAGCTCGAGCCGCTTTTTCGCTGAGGTTGCGGAGGCGATGAAACCGGGGGCAACGCTCCTGCTCGCAGAACCCTCGGGCCATGTGAAGAAAGACGCGTTCGAAGCCGAACTGCAGGACGCCGCTGTAGCAGGTCTGGAAGTGGCCGATCGCCCTGTAATTCGCCGCAGTTGGGCGGCGCTGCTGAAAAAACGCGGGCAGTAGACCAACTCAGACAGGTACGGCGCACGCACTCAATCAAAGCAGAGTAAATCAAATTGTCGGTTCTTTTAAGTTCACGGATTGACACCTTGCGGGGAAAGCACGTTCTGTCCCGCAGTCTGACCGCAGCGGCTAAAGAGGCTGCGGAAAACTCAGCAAGGCCGCAAGAGTCTCCCTCAGGCGCTAAAGCGCGAAAACACTTTCAACGACTTGCGGCACGACTAAAGTCGTGCCCTTCCCAAAAACCTGCTGTCTCGCCGTGCCGTGAGCCGCTGAAAATGTGCTTGCGCCGGTTATTCCACTGTCACTGACTTCGCCAGGTTCCTGGGCTGATCCACGTCGCAGCCTCGGCGCACGGCGATGTGATAGGCCAACAGTTGCAGCGGGACGATCTCCAGAATCGGCGACAGTTCATCCGGAGCGGGCGGAACGAAGAGAACGTGATCCGCCTCCTCGCTAATCTCCTTATCGCCCTCTGTGGCGAGGGCTATGACTATGCCGGAACGAGCTTTCACTTCTTTCAGGTTCGACATGGTTTTCTCGTAGCGGGTCATCGACTGCGGGCTCGCCACGTCGCGCGTGGCGATGATGACCACCGGCAGATTCTCGTCAATCAGCGCATTCGGGCCGTGCTTCATCTCGCCCGCCGGATAACCTTCGGCGTGAATGTAGGAGATTTCCTTGAGCTT
>PMMJ01000230.1 GCA_003162255.1 Acidobacteriaceae bacterium
AAGTTGATGAAGATATTCATGTGATCCTTCACCAGCTTCGCCGACAGTCCCAGCGCATCGCCCGGAGTGATCGAACCGTTCGTCCAGACCTCGATCGTCAGCTTGTCGTAATCGGTGATCTGTCCCAAACGCGCCGCTTCGACGGTGTAGTTGCACTTGCGCACCGGCGTGTGCACGGAATCGATGGGAATGAATCCGATGCCTAGATCGTCCTCGAAATTCTTGTCCGCCGAAACGTAACCGCGGCCTCGCTTCAGGCGCATCTCCATGTCGAGTTTCCCGCCCTCGCTCACCGTCGCGATATAAATTTCCTTGTCGAGAATTTCCACGTCGCCGTCGGCATCGATCATGCTGCTGGTCACCACCCCCGGCTGATCGGCGCGCAGGTAAATCGCCTTCGGACCATCTCCCGCCAGCTTGAACGGAACCTGCTTCATGTTGAGGATGATGTCGGTGGCATCCTCGACCACTCCCGGAATCGACTGGAACTCGTGCAGCACGCCTTCGATTTTCACCGCGGTAACGGCCGCACCTTCGATCGAACTCAGCATTACGCGCCGCAACGCATTGCCGATGGTCGTGCCAAATCCGCGCTCAAACGGCTGCGCCCAGAACATCCCGTATTTATCGGTGAGCGAAGTGACATCGCTCGCCAGTCGTTTCGGCTTTTGAAAACCTCTCCAGAGCATTGTGTTTCTCCTCTCGGCCATGTGGCTCAATCCTGCTCGCTGAGCGGCCCGGCTCAGGTCACAGCAGGAAAGGCTGATCTGGCGCGAAAAAGTGGGCCAAGAAACAGTCGTTGGTCGTTAGTCGTTCGCGGGCCGCAGTCGTTCGCGGGCCGCCGGTTTCGCCAACGACCATCGACTAACGACCACCGACTGACCACTACTTGCTGTACAACTCCACAATCAACTGCTCATTCACCGGCAATTGGATATCTTCGCGCTTCGGCAGGGCAAGCACTCGGCCCTTGTAATTCTCACGATCGATTTCCAACCACGCCGGCGCCGGCTGATGACTGGCAAAATCTCTTGCGATTTCGAGAATAGGGACTTTCTTACTGCCCTCGCGAATCGCAATCTCTTCTCCCACGCCGACTTCATACGAAGGGATGTTCACCTTCTTGCCATTCACCTGCACGTGCCCGTGACGCACCAACTGGCGCGCCTGACGGCGGGAAATGCCGAAGCCCAGCCGGTAGACCACGTTGTCCAGACGGCGCTCGAGTTGCTCCAGCAGCTTCGCGCCCGTCACACCCTTGAACCGGACCGCGTTCTCGAAATAATTCCGGAACTGGCCTTCCTGGGTGAAATAAATGCGTTTGGCTTTTTGTTTTTCGCGCAACTGCAGGCCATAGCCTACAACCTTGGTCTTCTTGTCTTTCCCGTGCTGTCCGGGAGCGAAGTTGCGTTTCTCAATAGGACATTTGTCGCTAAAGCACTTCGTGCCTTTGAGGAAGAGCTTGATCCCTTCCCGGCGACAGAGACGACACACTGCATCGGTATAACGTGCCAAGTTATTCTCCTTTTTAGATGACCGGTTTACAGGTTTGGCTTCACCCTTCGTCCCGGACAAAAATTCAGTCGTTAGTCTTTGGTCGTTCGAGTGTGGTCGCTGGCGGTCAGGTTCTGGCTAACGACCAGCGACTAACGACCAACGACAGCCCTACACTCTCCGGCGTTTCGGCGGCCGGCATCCGTTATGCGGAATCGGCGTCGTGTCCTTAATGGACCGCACTTCGATTCCCGCCGAGGCCAGCGCGCGCACGGCTGATTCGCGCCCCGATCCCGGACCGCTTACCCGCACATCCACGGTGCGCACACCGTGATCGCGCGCCATGCTGGCGGCGTTCGACGCGGCCTGCTGCGCCGCAAACGGAGTACCTTTGCGGGAGCCGCGAAAACCCAGCGAGCCCGAACTCTTCCACGCCAGCACATTGCCGGTCATGTCCGAGATGGTCACGATGGTGTTATTGAAAGAGGCCTGCACGTGCACCAGTCCATGCGGAACGTGCTTGCGCTCCTTCTTCTTGAACGTCTTCTTCTTGCCTTTTTTCTCGGGCGCCGCGGCGCCGCCTGCTGCTGCTGGTTTTGCCATAGTTTAGGTCTCAGGTCTTGGGTCTCAGGTCTTAGGAAGATCTCATGGTCGCTGAGACCTGACACCTAAGACCTGACACCTGATTCTTTACGCTTTTGCCGTCTTCTTCTTCTGCGCTACCGTGCCCTTGCGCGGACCTTTGCGGGTACGAGCGTTGGTGTGCGTGCGCTGTCCGCGAACCGGCAGGTTCCGGCGATGACGGAATCCGCGATAGGACCCGATTTCGATGAGCCGCTTGATGTTCATCGAAACGTCTTTACGCAGATCGCCTTCCACCGAGCCTTCCGCCTCGATCACCTGGCGGATGCGGTTGACTTCATCTTCCGCGAGGTCCGACACTTTTTTCATCGGATCCACTTTCGCCGCGTCCAGAATGCTCGCCGCGCGTGAATTACCGATGCCGTAAATGTAAGTGAGCCCGATATTCGCACGCTTGTTGCGCGGAAGATCGACGCCTGCAATACGAGCCATAGATTTCTAGTCCTTCCTGCTAACTTTCAACCGCTGCGAGCTTCGAGCCGCGAGCAACCCGCATTGGCTCGCAGCTCGTAGCTTCTTCATCCCTGACGCTGTTTGTGTTTCGAGTTCTCGCAGATCACCCGCACTACTCCCTTGCGGTGGATGACCTTGCACTTATCGCAAATCTTCTTAACCGATGCCCTTACCTTCATAAACCAGTTCTCAGTTCTCAGTTGCCAGTTCTCAGTAACTGCAACTGCGGATTCGTCCAGATCCTTCGCTTCGCTCAGAGCCTGCCCTGAGCCTGCCGAAGGGATGACGCCTGCGGGCTCTCGCTTCGCTCACGCCCGCAAGACGGCGTCACTTGTAGCGATACACAATTCGCCCGCGATTCAGATCGTACGGAGAAAGTTCGACCGCGACTTTGTCTCCCGGCAAAATCCGTATGAAGTTCTTCCGCATCTTGCCGGAAACGTGCGCCAGTACCTGGTGTTTGTTTTCGAGCTCCACCTTGAACATGGCATTGGGCAGGGGTTCAACCACCACCGCCATCACTTCAATCGCGTCTTCTTTGCTCATCGACTCCTTAAGTAGCTCTCAGCTTTCAGCTGTCAGCTCTCCGTCACAACCTTCAACTTTCACCTCAGCGCTCTAACTGAAGGCTGAGAGCTGATAGCTGAAAGCTCCTACTGGGTCAAAATCACAGGCCCTTGCCGCGTCACAGCCACGCAATGCTCAAAGTGGGCGCTGTAACTGCCGTCGAGCGTTACGGCCGTCCACTTATCGCTCAAAACCTTGGTCTCGGGCCCCCCCGAGTTCACCATGGGCTCAATCGCCAGCACCATGCCCTCGGTCAACTCCGAGCCCTGGCCCTTCTTGCCAAAGTTCGGAATCTGCGGCGCTTCATGCAGCTTCGTCCCAATGCCATGCCCGACAAATTCCCGCACCACNNGCGATGCCCTTGTACAGCGAAGCTTCGGTCACCTCGAGCAGCTTCTTCAAATTCGCCGTCAGCCCATCGCCCACCGGCACCGTAATCGCAGCGTCCCCGTAGTATCCATCGTAAACGACGCCGCAGTCGATGGAAACGATGTCTCCCGTTTTCAGCGCCCGTTTTTCCGACGGGATCCCGTGCACGATCTCTTCATTGATCGAAGTGCACAGCACACAGGGATAGCCGTAATATCCCTT
>PMMJ01000344.1 GCA_003162255.1 Acidobacteriaceae bacterium
ATGGCGTTGGCCGGACCCTGGATGAGTCCATAGGCGTTGGGGACGCCTTGTTTGGCGGCGAAGTCGTCCATTTCGTCGTTGAGCAGAAAGCCCAGACCTGCGGCGGTGACGCGGGAACCGAAGGAGTCGTTGAGGGTGGTGGTGACGGCTACGGCGTTGCCTTCGGCATCGACTACGGAATAGTGCGTAGTGTTCTCGGGCTCGCGAATGGCTATGGCTGATGTTCGCGACTGGGCTACGCGCTCCAGTTCGCCGAACGACGGGCGTTTCAGGTCTTTGCTCACGCTGGCGTGGTTGGGGTCGATGGAGTCGCGCCAGGCGGCGGCGTATTTTTTGTCGATGAGCTGCGCGACGGGAACTTTGGCAAAGTCGGGATCGCCCATGAATTCGGCGCGATCGTAGAAGACGCGGCGAAACGCTTCGGCTTCGAGGTGGATGGCGTCGGCGGAGCGGTTGCCGAATTTCGCCAGGTCGAAGCCTTCGAGGATATTGAGGATTTCGACGAGCGCGACTCCGCCGGAAGAGGGCGGCGGAGCGCTGATGATGTCGTAGCCGCGATAGGAGCCGCGAATGGGCTCGCGTTCTTTGACTTCGTAGGCGGCGAGGTCGGCGGCAGTGACCAAGCCTCCACCATTGTGGATGGCGGCGGCCAGTTCGCGGGCCATGGCGCCGTGGTAGAAGTCGTCGGGATTCTTGGCGATGCGTTCCAAGGTGCGGGCTAGTTCGGGCTGCTTGAATAGTTCTCCGGGCTGGTAGTAGTTTCCGTTGCGCTGAAAGATGCGTTTGGATTCGGGAAACTGGGCGAGGTATTCATCNNTGCCGGGGACGCCGATGGATTTGTATCCGACGACGCTGGCTTCTGGGATTACGTTGCCTTGGGCGTCGAGATACATGTTCTCGGTGGCAGAGGCGGGCGCTTGCTCGCGAAAATCGATGAAGTGAACTTTGCCGTTGGCGCTGCGGAGAAGAAGGAAGCCGCCTCCGCCGAGATTTCCAGCTTGGGGATGGACGACGGCGAGCGCGAAGCCAGTGGCCACGGCAGCGTCGACGGCGTTGCCACCGGAGCGCAGCATCTCGACGCCGGCGCGAGAGGCGAGTTCGTGGACGCTGGTGACGATGGCGTGCGGAGCGTGCGTGGGGCGCAGAGGCGCGGCCGCGGCGGTCGCGGTGAACAAAGCGCACAGGAAGAAGATCAGAAAACGCACTAGGGAACTATGTTGAATGCGCATCGATTGTGCAGCGAACCTTCGAGGCTAGTCCAGGGGGTTGCGGGGAGTCAAACGGGTTTGCCGCCGAGACGCCGAGAACGCCTAGAAAAGACTTAACCACAGAGGACACAGAGGAACACAGGGGAAGGCTGCTTTCATCTTGCTCGGCGCCTCCCCGGTGGCTTCTTCGCTACGGCTTTCTTCTTCTTTGGCGCTCCGGCCGCGACCAAGTCGTACGACTGTCGAATGAGGGACTCGAGTTCATTCGCGGGCAGCAGGTTGGAGTTGGCGATAGTCACCCATTTATAACGTCCAACGTAGGGCGCGGGGGAGATGCCTTCGATTTCCAGGAGTTCATCGAATGTCTCGGGTGCACATTTAAGGGTGATGCGCGGGAAGCGGCCGTCGGAGAGCGCCATGCCGGTGAAGATTTTGCCGCGGACTTTGAAGCAGAGGTCGTCGGCCCATGGCATGTCCTCGGTCACGTCGGGGAACGAGAGACAGAGTTTGCGAATCCATTCGACGTCGGGCATGAGAGACAATGATAGCGCCGCGCTCCAGCGAAACAAGTTAAAGGCACGCGGGCGAGGGCGACCGCGCCACACCACCCTACAAATCCACTGCCCAGTTCACGGGCGGACGCAGATCCTCGACCTGCGCAAACGTTTTATCCCGGGTAACCAGGGTTGCGTTTGCACTGATGGCATGGGCTGCGATCAGCATGTCCAGGGCGCCAAGAGTCCTGCCGACACGTTCCAGTTTGAAGCGCAGGATTCCGTAAGCCTGCGCTTCATCGCTGCCCCAAGGCAGGATTTGTATCTTTCCGAGGAAGTCGTTAAGGACCGTCCGAAAAGCAAGACTCGGAGGTTTTCTGGCCAGCCCATAACGAATCTCCGCCTCGGTAACGACTGAGATGCATCCGACTTCGTTTATTTTCAGGCCGTCCAGACGATCCCGGGCAGCGGGGGATGTTCCCCGAACGATGTAGCTTACGGTATTCGTGTCGAGCATCCAGGTTCGAACCATTAGAAGTCCCGCTTCTGCGGTGGTCTCGTATCTCGATCAGCCAGGAAATCGTCGGGAACGCCAGCCTCGTCGAGCGCGGCGAAGATTTCTTTCCAGGTCTTTGTCGGAGACTCCGAAAGAATCAGATCTCCGCTCTGCGGGTCGCGGCGCACGTAGACCTCGTCGGTTTTGAAGCGAAACTCGGCTGGAATTCGAACGGCTTGGCTCCTGCCGCTGTAAAAAACCTTTGCTTTGGAAGTCGGCGCCATGGCGGTCTCCTTTGCTACATATCATGCTATATAGCAAAGCGGATTGCAAGGATCTTGCTCAGATCCTCTCCAAGTTCACGCGGGCGGGTCGCCCGCGCCCCACACAAGCTCCTACACCTGGTCTCTGGCTTCGCCCAACGCCACGGAAACTTCCATCTGCTTCTTGCCCCGGAAGATAGTTACCTTCACCGTGTCACCCGCCCGGTGCTTATTCATGATCTGGGCCAGCGTTTGCTGGCTTTCGATTTTTTCT
>PMMJ01000174.1 GCA_003162255.1 Acidobacteriaceae bacterium
TCCATGGTCTGAATGAAATCGTCTGGGGTTTCGCCGGGGAAGCCGGCAATGATGTCGGTGGAGAGCGCAATGGGACGCCGCGCGGCCTTGATCCAGGCAACCCGCTCCAGATACCACTCCCGTGTGTACTCGCGATTCATCAGCTTGAGAATGCGATTGGAGCCCGACTGCACCGGCAGGTGAATGTGGTTGCAGAGCGCAGGCACGGCGTCGATGGCCTCGACGATCTTGCGCGTGAAGTCGCGTGGATGGCTGGTCATAAAGCGCACACGGCGAATCCCGGCCACCTGGCCAACGGCGGCCAGCAGCTCAGCGAAGCTCAGCTTCCCTTCCGGGTCGATGTAGCTGTTCACGTTCTGGCCGAGCAATTGAATCTCGGTGTAGCCCAGGTCGGCGATGCGGCGCGCCTCGGCCAGCACCGAAGTGGAGGTGCGGCTGCGCTCCTTGCCGCGCGTATAAGGCACCACGCAATAAGCGCAGAACTTGTCGCATCCCTCGATAATCGTAATGTAGCCGCGATGCGGATTGGTGCGCGCCGTGTACTCGGTCTCAAAGCACTTGTCGGTGGCGCGATCGTCGAGCCCGGTAACCCGCTGCCCGCCGGTCTCCAACTGCACCAGCATCTGCGGGAGATTGCGGTAAGAAGCCGACCCGCAGACGAGCGACACATAAGGAGCGCGCTCAAAAATCTTTTCGCCCTCCTGCTGCGCCACGCACCCCAGGACGCCAAACTGTTTTCCCTGCGATCGATACTTCTTATAATCCGCCAGCCGGTTAAAGACCTTCTG
This sequence comes from Acidobacteriaceae bacterium, assembly GCA_003162255.1. Lineage (GTDB taxonomy): Bacteria > Acidobacteriota > Terriglobia > Terriglobales > Acidobacteriaceae > Acidiflorens. The sequence continues at coordinate 789 of PMMJ01000174.1, forward strand.
CTCCGCCTTGTCGCGAATCGAGCAGGTGTTATACAGCACCAGCCCCGCCTCTTCCACCGTAGGAACCTGCCGATACCCCTGCTGCAAAAGCGTCCCGACCACCTTTTCGGAGTCGTGCGCATTCATCTGGCAGCCAAAGGTTTCCAGGTAAAACGTCTTGGAGGCAGGCTCCGACATGGAGTCAGTATAAACCAGGGTAGGGATTCTTAAATTCTCTCCATCATCAGCCATTATTCTCCAAGTTGTCATCCTGAGCGGAGCAGGGACTTCACGAAGTGAAGTCCCCTGCGGAGTCGAAGGACCCCTGCACTTTCGCCCGACCTCAGACGCGTCAGGGAATTCTCCCCGTGCGGCCGGTCGCCCGCTGCTAGACCCTCGGCCAATGCGAGCATACAAGTTCTTGGGTGAACATTTCGGACTAATAAGAGATATCCCACACATTCGCGCCTCTTGCGAATGTGTGGGCCGTGCGCACCACCTCTAGTTCGGTAGTGGATGGTTTAGTGAAATAGATTCAGCGTGTTCGTGGCATCGTCGACGTAGTAGACGCTCTGTCCGACCGTGACCAGCCCGAACAGTGCACCCGATCCTGGAGGAACTTCCGCTGCCATCGAGCAGCGTCTTCGCCACTTGCAATCCATCGGGCGTCGTCTGCACCAAGTACCCGTCATCTCCATTAGCGGTGAGGATGTCGCCGTTGGCCGCGACCGTCAGCCCTAATGGATCGTTCAGGCTTCCGCCCTTGGTAATCGTAAGGCCGGTGTGCGCAGAGGTCTGACGCCAGATGGGATAAGGAATCGCGGCGATACGGTTATTGAGGCTGTCGGCCACATACAGGGAAAATCCGTCCGGGCTCAAAGCCACGCCGGTCGGGCCGATCACCAGCGCTGCCGGGTCGCTGCGCTCGGCGAATCCGGAGCCAATTACGGTTATCGCTTCCACAAACGGAGCAGCCTTCTTCGAGAGCGTCAGATCGACGCGAACCACTGTGCCTTGATTCACGACGCTCCCGCCGGCTGCAACCGTGCCATTCAGCACGTTGGTGACGACTAGCGAGGCAGTCCCGCTACCGTTGACCGTCGGATGGTCGAGCACGGCCAAGTCCCAGGGCCCGTCAATCAGCGTGCCGTAGATTGTCTCCCACACATTGCCCGTGGAGTCCAGCACCAGCAGACATCCAGCTTGGGCCGTTGCGGAAGTGCCATCCGTAGTGGGCAGACTGCCGACGATCACCCAGCCGGCGCGCAACACGGCCAGCGCCGTTGTAAGACCGACACCGCCCGGGCAAGGGCCGGGGAGACTGGAAGCGTCGATCTGGGCGAACTGGCTGACTGTGCCGCCGGGCGATATCTGCACGATCGTAGTTCCGGTTCCCTGCTCGTTGGACGCGGCGTTGAAGTTGCTGATGAGCAGGTTCCCCTTCACCAGGCTTCCCACCGTGCTCGGAACGGCGAAAATGCCATAGGGGTTTATGTCGCCGTTTGCCGGGACCGTGGAAGCGACGACCGTAATAGTGTGCGCCGCCGCCGGCGACTCAGCGACGGCGGCGCCCGATGCGAGACAGGACAGAGCCAGTACCATGCTCGCCGCGCGCATGAGAACCGCATTTCGAGAGTGACGTTGTAAGTTCATTTCTTCTCCTTAGATTTCTTGAGTTAGTAGCAATCGGCACACGGCCTCACCGCGCTTTTACGAACGGCGGCGATGAGATACGGAAGCAATGCCCACGCTGGAGAAGGAAGTTATCGGAACGCAGAAGACAATATGTCACGGTTTTGTCAACGGATTGTCATTTTGCTTGCAAACTGCGGCTTGATCAGATAACCGTGTCGGCGGGTGCCCCATCCTAACGTCGTGCTTTTCGACGTTAGGGTGGGATTCCACCGCCGCGTAAAGCTTGGGATTTCCCCGGAAGTAACAGACGGACAGCGCCGGCATCTTGCCGGCTGCATCGAAGGCGTGTCGCCTTCGGCACGGCAGCGCTACTCTCAGTGATGAAAAGTACAAAATCACTCCGTCATGCAACTAGCCACGCGGAGTTGGAGAAACCGGCGGACGGGTATCCACCGTCTCGCCTTTCTCCACGAATGCCTGCATCCATCCTAGAACGCGTTGCCAGCCCTCGGCGTGTCCTTTCGCCGCTTGCGGCGCACCCGCAAAACCATGATGCCGAATCTTCAACAGCGTTCCCGTGCCAGCTTTCTTTGGGCCGCTCGGATGCAGTCCATGCACCTCGGTCGGCTCCAGTTCCCACCGCACCACGGTCTCGAGATTGTTGCTATAACTGGAGATCCAGGTATGAGTCAGCAGGCGAGGGGGATCGACTTCAAGGTATTCGCCATCGACCCGAAACGAGGTGCCGTCAACACCGACGCCGATACTCGACCACTTGCCTCCGGGCCGCACGTCGGCTTTCCACTCCGTGATCCGATACATATTTTGATGTCCCCACCATCGCGGAACCTGTTTGGGGTCGGTGAGTGCTTCGAATACGCGTGCCGGCGGCGCCGCGATAAAAACTTCTCCGACCACCGCGTCCTGTTCGGGAGTAACTGCTATGGTCACCATCGAGTTAATCCTCTCTGTTGTTCAGAAGTGTGGGTTCCAAAAATTCCTTGAGCTTCCGACCACGCCCNNACCTTCACCTTTATATCCCCCAGCGTTTTCGACAAAGTGATACTCGCCGTCGACAACACCCGAAGCTTCTCCCGCTTTAGCCGCCTCGGGATTACTTATGAACTTCCGGGCCTTGTCCAAGCTGGCAACTTCAAACAAGAAAAAAACGTTGTTAGGTTCCTCGACGCCACGCCAGATACTAACGAGTCGAAGGCCGGCTTCCTGGTGGGCTCGTTCGTGAGAAGCGAACACGGACTTCCAGCGCAAGAAGTCCGCAACGCGATTGCGACAGAGCATGTAAGTCATCGGTTCCTCCTCGATTGAGGTCGCTCTTACTTCACCCGCGCGAGCGTGAACACTTCTTTCGTTTCTTTGCCGTGATCGAGGAAGACCCATTCTTCGATGTGGTGGTCGGCATCGGGTTGAGAGAAGGTCACGTGCTGCATGTGTCCGTCGCCGGGTGCGATGTTGGTGCCATCGAAAAACTCGAAGCTGACGGATTTCGCGTCCGACGAAACGACCTTCATGCGCGGCTGGTTGCCGGCTCCGCAGTAGTGGGTCATCAGAAGGCGATCGCCGTCCATGTGGAACATGGTGATCATGTTCTCCGGACCCTTTCCCATAATTTCGCTCATCAGCGCGGAGCCGCCGGCGGTCAGGCGAAAAGTCACTTGCAGAGGCTGGCCCTGCGAGTTCGTTCCAGCCCAGTTCCCTTCCAGTCCTTTGAGCTGGTCGAAGGTTTTGCGCGCATCCGATCCGGCGGATACGAAACTGGCCGAGAGGATGATGATCAGGGATGCAACGGCGGTGGCAATTTTGCCTAGCTTCATGGATTCCTCCTGAGATTTATTTTGGGTTCCTGGGGCCCTTACTTGAAACGTCGCCCAATTCGCGGGCGTATTCCTGTTCAACGAACGATTTCAGATTCGTGAGATTCATCTGCCAGAATTGCCGGTAGGGCTCAAGCCACGACTCCACGGCCTTCAACGGCTCGGCGTTAAGTTGATAGACGCGGTGGCGTCCGCTCCGGGATTCTACTACCAGCCGCGCTTTGCGCAACTGGCGCAGATGCTTGGAAATCGCGGGACGGGAGATGGGGAAAGCTTTGGCGATTTGCCCGGCAGGCTGGGCTCCGCGGCGCAGAAGGTCAAGCACGGCGCGGCGGGTGGGATCGGCCAGCGCGTGAAAAGTGACCTCGGGCAAATATGTAACCGAACGGTTCCGCATAATGCGTAACTATACGGTTACACGTTAGGTCGCGTCAAGAGGAAAATTTGGATTGCCTCGGCCCAGTTTTTCGCTGAGGTGAGCGGCGATCAATTTGCCGTGGAAACGCCCGTTTTCAATGAAGATCTCATTCGTCCTCGATCCCGCGACGATGACGCCAGCGACGTAGATTCCCGGAACGTTCGACTCCAGATTCTCCGGGTCGCAGACAGGACGCATCTGTTCCGAGGAAAGTTCGATGCCCACGCTGCGGAGAAAATCGTAGTCAGGATGGTATCCCGTAAGAGCCAATACAAAGTCGTTTTTCAGATGAAGCGGACCCGACGGAGTCTGCACCACAACGTAATCAGCGCCAATCTCCTGCACGGTGCTGTTGAAGTGCGCCGTGATTTCGGCAGCCTTGATGCGGTTCTCGATGTCAGGCCGCACCCAATACTTGACGTGGTCGTGCATCTGCGCACCACGGTGAACCAGAGTGACGCGAGCGCCGTGCCGCCACAAATCCAACGCCGCTTCCGCCGCCGAATTCTTTCCGCCGATCACCACCACGTCCATATCGGAATAAGGATGCGCCTCGCGATAGTAATGGGAGACTTTGTCGAGGTCTTCGCCGGGAATATCGAGTTTGTTGGCAAGATCGTAGTAGCCAGTAGCGAGCACGATTTTGCGGGCGCGATAGTCGTGGATGGCGTTGTGCCGATCGGTCGTGGTGACCCGAAAGTCGCCGTCCTCACCAGCAATCGTCTTCACCCATTCGTACTGGCGGATGTGCAAGTGAAAGTGCTCGGCGACGCGCCGGTAATATTCGAGCGCTTCGAGTCGCGTGGGCTTGACCAGGGAGGTGGTGAAAGGAACATCGCCAATCTCGAGCAACTCAGGCGTGGTGAAGAACACCATGTTGTTCGGGTAGTGATAGATGGAATTGACGACGCATCCCTTGTCGATGATCAGGGGCTTGAAACCAGCCTTGTGGGCCTCAATGGCGCAGGCCATACCGGTGGGACCAGCGCCCACCACCAGAACATCAGCCCAGGATTCGGGACGCGTCTGAATTTGAGTGCGGGACAGAGTTTCCGGAATCTGTTCGACGGACACGAGTGTCAGAGCCTTAATTGCGTGGGATGAAGACGCACAATTCTAGCACCCGGCGGTACGCGAGTCGCGCGCGATTCCCTACTTCTTCACGCAAACGGAAACTCCATCGCGTATGGGCAAAATAGTAGTAAACAGATCCTTTGATTCGTAGATCAGTTTATTGAATTCGAGGATGGCCTTGGTCTCGGCGTCGGGTTTGGGTTGGCGGAGTTTGCCGCTCCAGAGAACGTTGTCCGTAATGAAAAGGCCGCCGGTTTTCAGCCGCGGGAGCGCTAAACGAAAGACGCGCGGGTAGTCGGTTTTATCGACGTCGTTGAAGATGATGTCGTACTGCTCTTTCTCCTCCGACAGGAATTCGAGCGCGTCGCCCACGCGAACCACGATGCGTTGACTGACGCCGGCACGCTCGAAGTAGCGGCGGGCCTTATCGGCGTGCTTGGCGTCGCCGTCGGTGTAGACGACTCGTCCACCTTCGCCCACCGCGCGCGCCCACCAGATAGTGGAATAGCCGATGGCCGAGCCCATTTCGAAAATTTTCTTCGCACCGCTGATGGTGGCCAGTTGATACAGCACGCGAGCGACGGCGGGACCGACGATAGCAACATCGTTCTTGCTGGCGTCAACTTCCATCTCGGCAAGAACCTCGTCGCGCGGCGGCAGCATAGCATATAGATAGTCCTCCACTTCAGGAACGGTGATTCCACCCATGCGCCAGTCAGGGTTTGCGGGTTGATCGGTCATAGTGCTCCTTTAAACTTGTTCATGGAGAGCCGGGCGTCCCCGCCCGGC
>PMMJ01000457.1:0-393 GCA_003162255.1 Acidobacteriaceae bacterium
GCAGTTTTCGGCGGCGGATGCTTCTGGTGTATGGAAGCGGTTTTTCAGCGTCTCACCGGTGTTACCCATGTCGAGTCCGGTTACATGGGCGGACGCGCCGATCAGGCGACTTATCGCCAAGTGTGCGACGGCGACACCGGACATGTGGAAGTGGTGCGNNCAGTATCGTTCGGTGATTTTCTATAGCGACGAGGAACAGCAGAGAATGGCCGAGAATACGATTGCGGAATTGACGGCAGCCAAGGCGTTTCCGGAACCAATCGTGACCGCCGTGGAACCGGCCGGGGAATTTTACCTGGCCGAAGACTACCATCAGAACTACTACAACGAGAATTCGCGCCAGCCTTATTGCATGTTCACGATTTCGCCAAAGCTGGCGAAGTTGGAAAAGAA
>PMMJ01000457.1:472-18946 GCA_003162255.1 Acidobacteriaceae bacterium
CGATCTCGCTCTTGGCTTCGGCAATGGTCTCGACCAAAAGGCGAACGTATTGCTGGGCATTTTCGACACTGTCGAACGGGGTTTGGAGAGGACTGTTCAAGGGCGCGAGTTCCTTGGAACTTGTTTCATAACGTTCCTTCAGGGGCTTATTAAGTAACCGACAAATTCACGCCGCCGCTATGCCGCCAGTCCTAGCGCCTTGTATTCTACGGCACGAATGTTTCTGCCTGCAATCAGGATGGCTTCATTGCGGTTGCAGAAGAGCTTTGATCTCCTGCTCAAAAACCGATATGTCGGTTGCGCCAATGTGTTTGGCTTCGATCCGNNATAGTTCATGTTGAAACGCTGGTTGTATTCGCGGACGGGTTCCGGTTCGTCGTCCATGGAAACGCCGATGATCTGCAACCCCTGATCCCGATACTTGTTTTGCAATTCCACAAAATGCGGAATTTCTTCCCGGCACGGTTCACACCAGGTTGCCCAGAAATCGAGGAGAACTATTTTGCCCCGGTAAGCCGAGAGATCGATTGTTTGTCCCGTCAAACCGGGAAGCGAAAATTCGGGAGCGAACGGATGCCAGGCGATATTTGTAGCACCGACACCAGCGGACAGAGCGCGATGCCGGTTTAGAAAAAACAGTCCAAGCGCGACGGCGAGGGCCGCGATGGCAATCAGAATCTTCTTTCCCAATGCGTTGTCCTCAACCCAGGCAGCGTTGCGAGGCCTAATCTCCCTGGGCAACGGGATAGCCCTTATCCGCCCAGTTCGCGCCGAAGTTATTGGAGATATAGAGAACCTTCACGTTAGTAAAGCCCATCGTGCGCAATGCGTCGTCGGCAGGCTTGACGTTTGGACACTGGCTCCACGGGCAACATCCGCAATAGAGAACGATGAACTTGTTTCGGGGCAGAGCTTCGACACGTTTGCGCAGTTGCAGTAAACCGATTTCTCTGGAGGCGGGGCCAATGTACTCGGAGCCGGGAATATGCGCCTGCTGGTAAAGAACGTGGGACCCGACCTGGATCACGAGCGGCTTTTCGCCCTTAGTGGACTGAAGAATCTTGACTAGCTCTTCCGGGTTGATCAACTGCGAACTGGATAAAGATGTTGCCTGATAAGCGGGAAACGTCGCCCCCGTCGCGGCGCCCCAGCGGGTTTGCGTATTCGCATGAACAACCCAAATGGATGCTGCCAGAACCGCGGCAGTCCCAACCAGGACGATGGTGATTGCGTACTTCGCCGATCGACATTTCATGGGAGTCTCCTTCGGCATTATCGGCGGTTGATTGCCTGCCCGCAAGGAGGAAGCAAGAGCAGGAGCCGTCAGGCGGTAAAGGCGCGGTCTAGCGACCGCTTGTCGATGTTCTTGATGGAGGGACGAGGGGTGGGGCCTTGCTCGTCCAGCCGGGCGGGGACGCCCGGCGCTCCATCGGCAAGTGTGTACCGACGAAAAAAATGATCGTGCGGGCACGGTGCCTAGTGAGCTGTCTGCTGAGCAGAGCCACTCTTATCCGCTACTTCCGGTTCCGGAAGAGACTGAAGTTCGTGCTGAATCCACTGTAGGTTCGCGCTGTTTGGGAAAGCTGCCTTGAACTCTGGCAAAGTTTTGTAGAGCAGGACGGTTATGCCAGCCGGGACGGCCGCGCGCAGTTTTTCTTTGGCCGCCTGGGGCGTGTCGGTCTCGAAGAGCAACTGCTGAAGCCGAAATTTCTTAGCCTGAATCTTTGGCAGCCAATCGAGCGTCTCAAGTGCGGCCGCTTTCTTTAAGAACTCCGGTTTGATGTAGTCGGCCCGCTCGTCCTCGGGCACAAACGGAGAGGTTGATATCCAAGTTGGCCAATCGCCCCATGGATCCAGCACATCCAGCACCTTAATACGGGGATCGGCCGCCGAAGCGAGGATGGCGATGGTGGCTCCCGACCCTTGCCCGAACATGCCCACCCGGTTCATGTCGAGATCGCCGCGAGAGGCCAGATAGTTCAGCACCATCTGCACATCGTGCGCCGAGGTCGCCAGGGACTCCTGTAGTTCGCTCAGGAACCACTCCTTCATTGGCCGGTCGTGATAGCGATGTCCGGTGAGCGCGGAGACAAAGCCCACAGCGGCAAAGCCGTCCTTGGTCAGAGCGCTTTGGAAGATCTCATTCTTGTAGGGGTCCGTATCCGCGGGATAACCATAGAGATTCAAGATCACCGGAGGCTTCTTGACTCCCTTGGGCTTCATTACGTAAACATCGAGCGGGTCACCCCACCTCCACTGTAACTGGAGCAATTCCACGGTGTAGCCAGCGTGAGTATCATCGACAACGCCGAGAAGCGGTCGAACCGGCTTCAGACGGCTGCTGTTCAACGCGGGCGTGGTCCAGTCCTCGGTCACGCTCTGAAAACGAGTGTCGGCGGGATCGGCGATCGGCGGAGATGCGGGCAATTGAGCGGCGCTCGCCGGCGCCAAGGATAGGAGTGCAACGCCAAGAGTAAGCGTTCTTATAAGTACGGACAGCGGCAGACTGAACATCATCTCTCCCCAAGTTGTAATGTTCTAAAGCGAAGTATACGGTGAAAGCGCTCCTGGAACGAATCAAGATAGTGTTTCAACGTGAGTTCCAAGATGAGCTATGATCTAAGAAGGAAAGGCGGGCCTATAAACGGCCCGCCTTAATGCTCTGTCAGACAACTTACATCTGGTTAGACCAAGTTACGGTCTTTCCACAGGGCCCAGGCTAGAGGTAGACGAATTAACGTTCTGAACCAACTGTGTCTGCGCTTTGTAGGTGGTTACACCAATCGTGGTCGGGATGATGAAACCGCCCATGTCTCCGCCTTTTTCTGGTGAGTTAGTAGCAACACCGGCTGCTCCCAGTTGGGTACCGGCTCCATCACGCTGTTCGTAGTGCGAACGCAGCAGTTTGAGGCCAAGATCCGCGGTTCCGCCCACGGTCTGTGCGGTGTAGGTCACATAGTCGGGAACGGAGCTGACAACAAACTGATTCGAGGCCTTGACTAGCGCCACGGCGTTGGTTGATGCGGTTCCGGTGGCGATCACACGCAGGAGCGACCATGAGCGATAGGTGCCGTTGCGGAGATTCGGGAAAGAGAATCCGTTCTTCCAGATAAGGGCCTCATTGCAGGGGAATGCGCCAGCGCCACCGGCGCAAGTCGCAGGCAGGTGCGTGCTCTTCGGCAACGCACCGGCGATGGTGGGCTGTCCGGGGTCGAGCGTGGATCCGTAGGTCTGGAAGATAGGATCGATACCGTTCAGTTGCAGGTAGCCGTAGCTGGCGCTGTTGGCGATTCCGCTCACGTTCCCATAGCTGAAGAACGTGTAACCGATGCCGTCGATGCCGCCGAAATCGGTGTTGGAATCTTGGACGCCTGCGACTTCTTCACCAGTGCCAACGGCGCGGTACCGGGCCCCAGCGCCCGACACGCAGGTTCCTGACTGTCCTTTGAGTGGGTTATTGACCGCAGCGTTCACGTTCGCTTCCTGGCTCAAGCCAAGAACCTGGTTCGGATAAACGGTGGGGCGACGGAATACGGCGGCTTCCGTGGTATTCATCGTGCCAGAAAGGGGCTCACGCAGGAAAATGTTAATGGCCCCGCTAGAACCGAAGACACTGGCGTCGCAATTTGCGCCCGAGAATGCCTGTTGAAGTTGGGTTTCGGTGGCGTTGGTCACGTTGGCTAGCGAGTTAGAACGGGAGGTGACGAACACGATGGGAGCTGCACCGACAGCGGTTACGGTGTAGGCAGGGATCTTCGTGCCGTTGAAGGGATCGGTTCCGGTGATGTTGAACGACAGAACGTTGGCTTGCGACACCGACGCGCCACCTTCAGCAAGGCTCACGCCGCTAAGGATCGGGTTCCCGACCAGCCGGGCCTGACTTCCGCCCTTCACATAATTTGGGCAGACGCCTGGGGCGTTGGTTGCGTTGTATCCGAGGCCGTCAAGTCCATCGCTGGCGGAACCTCCCACGGTTGAGGCGCCGAGCTGAGAGTTCACACGGCACGCGGCCCACGCGGCATCTTCGGGACGGATGTCGGTAGCAGCCACTGTGACAAATGGTCCAGTGGCACCGGTGAACAGAGCCTGGATGCTGGCCGGCAGAGCCGTATCCGAGCCCCAAAGGGCGGAAGAGATCTTACCCGCACCAGCCGCTGCGAGTGCCGCAGCCGTACCGTTCAAATTGCAAGACGGTTTGGCAAAGTAGCAGCGGTCTCCAACGACCGAGTCAACTTTGGAAAAGATCCACACGTTTGGAACAGTGGCACTATCCCAAACGATCCAGACCGAAGCCGCGTCGTTGTTGACCGGCGTGGGACGAGTGTCAGTCAGGTTGAGAGCGTTGGAAGCGCTCGTCCAGTGGAAAGTCGGCGCCGTGGCGCCGGTAATGCCGTTACCGTTGTTGTAAGCGCCCAAGGCCAGCGTCTGCCACAGGGCGGATGAGCCCGCAATGTTGACCTTCACAGTCTGAGCTTGCACCAGAGGCACAATGCCCACAATCGCGGTCAGCACGAGGACCGCGAAAATCGATTTCATACGCGACATGATTGATTCCTTTCCGATGGCATTAAACATGTTTGTGTGCGCGTGAGGCATTGCGCCGCACGCAGGAACAAACCTCATCAAGGACCCGCGATACTTGTCCGCGGTCGAGTTAATAGACTGCGTGAGCTGTCTGCACACACACACCTCACCGCAGCGAAGCCTGGATTTCAGACCGAAGTCTATCTGCTGACTTGTCTAGCGATGTTAAGGTTCGGTAACAAGTTGGTGAAAATCCCTTAACGTGGGTTAACGTGGGTTGCGTGGCAAATACTTGATTCAGGCTTTTCTCTCTGCCCGCGATCCTAGTAAGGTGTGAGCGCGAAAGCCTGTCTCGAATTTCTCGCTGTTGGCTTCACTTATGCAAAACGAGAAAGACCACGCCTCTATGGCGGAGCACATTGTTAAGGATTGGTTACAAAAACTGCATTTGGGAAGTGGAGCTCCGGCAAAATTCACGTTCTTTTAATCTTCGCGGCGCCGACCCGTCGTTTAGAATCCGCGCTTGCTTTCATATCCTTCTAAAGTATGTTGTCCCGGAGCCATGAGTTTGAGATCCTCTGCGCTATGCGGCTTTTCTCGCGTCATTCGTGTCCTCACGCTCGTGTTTCTTGTCTTGCCGTTTAGCGTGGGTCAGGAGCAGTCGAAGACGCTAACTGCCCCGGGAGCGATTAACGGGACGGTGACCGACCAAACCCAGGCCGTTGTAGCCGGCGCAAAAGTCTTGCTGACGAATCAAGCTGGGGAGAAGACTGAAGCCCAAGCTAATGAAAGGGGTGCATATTCCTTCACCGGGCTCAAAACTGGGACTTACAGCCTGACCATAACAGCTCCTAACTTCGCGCCGAAGACCTTTGACAACATCACCTTGACCGCCGGTCTAGAACTAACTCTGGACGCTTCCCTGGAGCCAGCGAGCGCAAAAGCTGAAGAAGTGAACGTGGAATCCAGCAGCCTGGAAAAGGTGGAGACCGAGAGCGCCACGGTTTCCGGCACGATTACGGAAAAAGAGGTCGTGTCGATTGGACTCAACGGCCGTAATTTCACGCAACTCATCGCCCTTGCGCCGGGCGTGAGCAATCAGACAGGGCAAGACGAAGCCCAGGTAGGAGTGGTGGGCAGTGTGAAGTACAGCGTGAATGGAGGGCGGGTCGAGTACAACACCTTCGAAGTGGATGGCAGCGACGTGCTGAACACCGGCCTGAACGGGGCCGCGAGCACGCTCATGGTTTACCCCAGCCTGGATGCTGTTCAAGAAGTGAAGGTACTAACCTCGAACTACGGCGCTCAGTTCGGACGGACGGCATCGGGTACGGTGCAGGTAACCACCAAGTCGGGGACTGCAAAGTGGCACGGGAACCTTTACGACTTTGTCCGCAACGAAGCATTCAACTCGCGAAATTATTTCGATTTTGTAGGTACGGCCCCGCCCGCTCCCGGGCAGACCGTGGGGCAAACGATTGGAGGCAAGGCCCCACTCTACCGGCGGCAGGATTTCGGGGGTACGATCGGCGGTCCGCTCAGTATTCCTCACGTCTTCAATACCAAGAAAGACAAGACCTTTTTCTTCTACTCCGAGGAATTCCGCCTGGAAAAAACTCCCACGGAATACAACCAGGCGGTGCCAGGGTTGAAAGAGCGGGGTCTGATTTTGACGCCACAGGGGGTCCAGAGGAACCTGCAAACTTCGGTCACGGGAGCAGTTTACCAGGACTTCGATTTCAGTGACGTGTGTCCTATCGGCGGCGCCTATTTTCAGCGTCAGCAATTCTCGGACTGTCCAGCTCTACCCGTGCAGGGGACACTTCTCAAACCTCTATTGCATTTGCAGCAGCCGGCGGATCCGGTTGGATCCGAATCTGGAACCGGCGTGGATAAGAACGCGCTGGCGATCCTGAATTCGAACCTGATACCGCTGCCCAACGCTCCCTTTGGCTGCAACTTCAGCCTGCCGAATCTCAACTCCGATCTTAGTAACCTCGACCCAACCGATCCGAATCACTGTTACAACGCCGCCGTTTCTCCTTCCACCTATTGGCGTCAGGAGTTATTCCGCATCGATCAGGTTGTCACCGACACGGTAAAGCTATCGTTTCGCTACATTCACGATGCCTGGGATACGTCGGTGTTGACGCCGCAGTGGGGCGATGTGCGCGATACATTTCCCACCGTGCAGAACCGCTTCTTTGGACCGGGCACGAGCCTGGTGGCCCGAGTGACGGATACGATATCGCCAACACTGCTGAACGATCTGGTTCTCAGCTACGCCAATTCGAACATTACCTTGACCGACCAGAACGAGCCTGGTGGCGCCCGCTTCCAGCGCGATCCCACGCTGGATCAGCCGTTGGTTGCCGACCCGTCGGCTCCCGGGCAGTGCAATCCCGTGCTCAGCGTTGACCCCACGACCGGCATCCCGCAATGCGCCATCGGCCGCATTTTCAATAACGGTTTTGGCGGCAAGATGCCAGGAATCGTATTGCTGGGCACGAATGCCGCTTACGGCGGCGAAGGCTTTGCGGCCGATCCTTCCTATATGCCGTGGGGCCATACCAATCCAACCTACGCCGTGCGCGACGACATAGGTAAAGCGCTCGGCAAACACACGCTGCAATTGGGGGCGCAATACGTGTACTCCCAGCGCAATCAGACCAACAACGCGATCGGAGCGGCTTCTGGCGACTTACAAGGCCTGCTGACCTTCAGCAATCTCGTGCATAGTACGGGAAATGCCTTCGCCGATTTCATGCTGCAGTATCTTAACTCGGCGGGAAATCCAACTGGATTCATTCAGAGCTTTTNNCTTTACTCAGGACTCGGCGCAACGCCGTTACTACCAGCGCTACCAGATCGCTGAACCTTATTTCCAGGACGACTGGAAGGTTACTCACCGGCTTACGGTGAACATGGGCTTGCGGGTAAGTCTGTTTGGCACTTACCAGGAAAAGAACCGCAACGCCTGGAACTGGGAAGCCTCACGATTCAATGCGTCGCGATTTGCGGTTGACCCGGCTTATGGCGAACTTCTGGATAAAACCGCAGGATCGGCGCCTCTGGCGTTCAACCCCGTCACCTTCCAATTGAATGGCGGGATTGTGAGCGACTTGGGGCTGGTTCGATGCGGCTCTGGGGGCACTCCGGCAGGCTGCATGAAAGGGCATCTGTTCAACCCGGCGCCGCGGATTGGTTTTGCCTGGGACCCGTGGGGTGATGGCAAGACTTCAATCCGCGCCGGCTACGGCATTTTCTTCGAGCATGGCGCCGGCAACGAGGCGAATACGGGCTCGCTGGAGGCGAGCGCGCCTCTGGTGCTCAGCATGGCGCAGCCGCTTCCTACTAACTACACTTGCATTGGTAATGTCGGGTATGGACCTGCGTTTGATCCGGCGAACACCGCTTGCGCAAGCCCTCTGCCGTCATCCAGCGCCGTGCCGCCATCTGGCTCGGTGTTTCCTCTCGATGTGACCTCGATTCCGACGAAGGCGATTTGGCCCTACGCTCAGCAATGGAGTTTCGGGGTGCAACGAGAACTGCCCAGAGCGTTCGTGATCAACCTTGCGTATGTGGGAAGCAAGGGCACGCACTTGACGGTCGAGCGTCAACTCAACCAGTTACACCCCTTACCGGCGAGCGAGAATCCCTTCGGCCCGAACGAACCACTGACCATAGCGGATTGCACCATTCCTCCGCCGGGATTATCGGGAAGCGCGAATCCAGGGGACGGCAGCACGCCGTTCATGCTCGAGAATGGGACGCAGGTTACTCCGCAAAATCCCGCCTACATGTATTTGCAGGCGGCGTGCACGAATCCAAACATTCCGAATGTCAATTCCCTCCCTGGGCGACCCTACCCGGGGCTGGGAAGAGTTCTCGCGTTGCAGAATGTGGCGAATTCGAGTTATCACGCGTTTCAGGGCACGCTGCGACACACCAGCGGAGCTCTCACGACCGGAGTCTCGTATTCCTATAGCCACTCGCTCGACGATGCGTCGGATCGAAGCGATCCAGTTCTGGTGAATTCTTACGATCTGCGTGAAAATCGGGCCAGCTCGAATTTCGACCAACGTCAACTGCTCAACTTCAGCTACGTTTATCAATTACCGCTCAAGGACTTCCCGCGCCGCTTCAGCAACTGGGCGCACGACCGCGCACCGCAGGACTCAAGCCCACCGAACTGTTGCTCCGCACTCGTGACTCGGATGTTCGACGGCTGGGAGCTATCGGGAGTAACGCTTTTTCAGTCGGGCACGCCGTTCACCGTGATTAACAGTGCCGGCAACACCGGCATTTCCCTGACCGACAACGCCGGGGTTTCCAGCGGGCTCGGCATCGCGGCTTCGTACCCCGACATATTGAGTGGATTGCCCTCGCCGGGCAGCAATCCTCGGAGCGTTGGCCCGCTCATCGGCAATCCTTCCCAGTTTGTGGCTCCGCGGGGGCTCACCTTCGGGGATGCGGGCCGGAACTTCCTGAATAATCCCAGGCGCCTGAACTTCGACATGGCGCTGCTGAAGCATTTCAAGATACGGGAGTCCGGCCAACTCGAGTTCCGTGCCGAGGCCTTCAATGTTTTTAATCACACTGAGTTTCGGATCTACGATCCCGATAACCCGGGAAGCAGTGGAAATAACATCATCAGTTGCTACGCTGGCCCTGTGTATTCCGCCGGATTCCAGGGCAGCGGAGCCGATTGCGTCACCGGGGCTTCTTTCTTGCATCCGCTCAATGCGCATCGGCCTCGCACCATACAGTTCGGTCTCAAGTTGGGCTTCTAGGGTGTTGAGCATCATGCAGACATTAATCCAAACATTAATCAAGGATCGAACCTGGGATCGTGCGGGCCACGAACCGCTCTCGCCCCGGTTTTGCGGACGATCCGTGAAGAGTCTGTGGGCCCTGTTGCTGGCCGGAACGATGCTGGCCGGTGCGATGATGCTTTCGGCCTGCGGCGGTGGCACGTCGGGCAGTTCCCAGAACAACAGCGCATCGCTTTCAGGTAACTGGCAGTTCACGGTGGCGAATCCGAGTGACAATTCGTTCTTGGGTGGCCTGCAGGGCGGATTTCTGCTGCAACAAAATAACTCGGTGACGGGAAGCGCGGTTTACTCGGTCTCTTTGCCGGCACAAAACGGCGGAAACCCGACCGTGTGCAACAGTGGAACGGCTTCGATCAGCGGCACGATCAGCGGCGGGAACGTAACGCTCACCGCGGTGGCAGGCACACAGACTTTTACATTTACCGGAATGCTTAGTGCCGATGGCTCGACGATCATGGGCTCCTATACGTCAACTGCCGGCACGGCAGGCGACGGCACAGCTTGCGGGACCGCTCAAACCGGACTGCAATGGAGCGCAATCTCAGTACCACCGCTCACGGGAACAATCCAAGGCAGTTTTCACAGCGCCGGCAGCGCTGCCTCGGGCTTGAGCGGTCAGGTTTTCCCGGTGACGGGATCGTTGGTCCAAGGGGAGAATATCGGAGCCAGCAACGCCACCGTCACGGGTACTTTGAGGTTTATAGACCCGTTGACCTCGCAAAGCGACTACCCTTGTTTCAGTAGCGCTTCCGTGAATGGCCAAATCAGCGGCACGTCCGTCATTCTGCAGATCATCGGGACGAGCGGATCGACTTTGGGTCAAATTGGCGGGTCGCCCGGCTCCGGTGTGAACACCGTTACCTTCGACTCCACCACTGACGGGCACGTTCTGCACTCCCTGGTTTCCCCGGCATACGCAGTGAGCTCGACGGCTTGTCCGGGCGCGNNCGCGAGCCTCAGTAACCCGGGGGACGCTGGGAACATCTGTCTGACGCTGGGCAATTCAACCGCTTGCCAGCAACCGATCACGCTGACTCCTGCCGTCCTGACCTTCCCCGTTCAGATGCTGGGCTCGACTCCGACCACGCAGACGATCACGCTTACAAACTCCGATCCGGCGGGTGGTACCCTGAGCCCTCTGACGCTAAGTTTTGTGAATGAGGGCAGCAACGACTTCTCCGGCCAGAGCGACTTCACTGGCCTGCCAAGTTTTACTGAGCAGGACACGTGTGCTTCTTCGCCAGGGTCGAATTTCTCTCTCGGTTCGGGTCAGTCTTGTTCGATCACGGTCACCTTTGCTCCTCAGGAAAGCTGCTCTTGGCTGCCGTACGGTTCTCCAACGTCGATTAACGGAGCTGCCCCGGAATGGTGTCCGTTTGCTCAGGCCGCAAAGTTGTCGGTTACCAGCCCGGTGAGCGCGGACAGCGATACCACTTTTGTCATGCCGATCACGGGGACCGGGGCCAGTGCCATCGTCCCCTCGGTTCCTGAAATCGATTTTGGCGCGGAAGCACTCTCGGAGACGAGCCTTCCGCACTCACTGACCTTCACCAATAGCAGCGGCAATCCAGTGCAGATCCTGCCTGCCTCAAGCGCACCTTGCACCAGTCCGCTTCCGCGCCCGTTGCAGGAGAGTAGCCCAGTTAGCGGCCTGCAGGTCGTGGCCAACGGCAACAATGTTGGCAACAGCATCACTCCAGACGGTTCCACGATCATTTATAGCTGCGACAGCGATCCGAGTACCAAGCTGCCGAACTTCCAGATATCCTCGGACACCTGCACCGGAACTTTGCTCGCTCCTCAGGGCACCTGCAGCCTGCAAGTTGCGTATGTGCCGCAGCCGAAAACCATCTTGAATACAGGCCTGGATTATTTTCTGGAACTGAATACGCTGCAGTGCAGTTCCGCCGACAACGTAACGTCCAACTGCGAAATCGATAGTGGACGTTTCCCGGTGGAGCTAAAAGCGAATCCACCAAGCCCGCTGCGGATTTCCACCAGTGCGGGGTTGGATTTTGGGAACCAGACGGTGGGCCAGACTAGCGCCCAACTGACCATTACGCTCCTCAACGACCCGGCTGTGGCGATCCCGCCGANNAGGTGAACTTCGTCGGTAAGGTGGTGGTGAAAGGCAACTACTCCGAGACTGACGATTGCTCTTACAGCTTGGCGCCAGGCGGTAGCTGCACTCTGACTATAACGTTCACTCCCAAGGCAGTGGGATTCGCCCCTGGAACTATCACTCTTAATTACACCCCGGAACCGACCGGCAGTCCCCAAGTTATTTATTTGCGCGGCACGGGGCAATAAGTGCAGCGTTATCCGAAGCTGGCGACCCGGCATGAGGATGCGAACCTGAGGGTACAACCCGAGGAGGTTGGTAGTGGCAACTAGACGATGGATTCTTTTTCTGCTGGCGGCGGCAATCTTAGCACTCGCAGGATGCAACAGCGGAAGTACTTTCAATGTGCAGAACCCGCCACCGCCGCCGCCGCCAAATATCTCCATCGCTTTTCAGCCCGCTCCCGCGGGAACGATTCTAATCGACACCACCACGAGTCTTACGGCGGTGGTCAGCAATGACCCAAGCAATTCGGGAGTGAGCTGGTCTGTAACCTGCTCGGTCACGGGGAACTGCGGTCAGCTCAGTGCTCAGCATACCGCCAGCGGCGAGGCTACAACTTACACGCCACCCGCAAGCCTTGCCGGGAACAGTCTGAACGTCAACATTGTGGCGTTCGCGACCGCCAGTCAGGCAACCAACGTGGTCGCTCCCATCACCGTCACTGCCTTTGGCAGCAACCTCAAAGGCACCTATGTTCTCGAGGCTACGGGGGCCGATAGTAATTTCAACCCTTACCAGTTTGCGGGCGTGATCGTTCTCGATGGCAACGGTGGAATTTCGTCCGGCGAGCAAACTGTCAATTTCAGCGATCCAACCACCGGCCTTTTCGTGGCTAAGTCGGATGCCATCAATAATGTCGGAAGCAGTTATTTCCTCGGTCCTGACGGACGAGGAACCATTACCCTCAACCCGAACGACGCCGATATTGGCGCAGAGACTTTTAGTCTGGTGTTCCTTTCCAATTCTCAGGCGCTGATTGCTGCACTCCCAACAAGTACGCTTACGATCTCAGGTACCGGAACCATGGATATGCAGACCGCTACCGCGGCGCCCACGGGCGGATATGCCTTTGCCGTAAGCGGCACCGATGTAACCAGTGCGTCGCCTATGGCCTTCGCCGGCATTCTCAACATTGACTCGCCCAATAACATCTCGGGGAAGGGCAGCGTGGCCGATCAGAACTTCGCAGGAACTTTGGCCTCGTCGAGTGGGAACGTTTCGGGGACAGTTTCGGATCCCGACTTACTCGGTGCGGTGACGTTGAATCTGACCATCCCCGGCTTTTCGCCGACCACCACTTATCAGTTCACTGGCTACATCGTGGACAACAACCACATAAAACTGATCGAGAGCGACAACACTTCCGGCACGGGTTCCGGTTCGACCGCCGGAATTGCCATCGGCCAGGGCGCAGCCACCGGCACCTTTAAGACTGCCACGTCGTTCTCCGGCACGTACGTGTTTGGTGTCATGGGCGTGGACCTCGCCGGTACCACGCCAGCCACCTTGACTTCGGCCGGGGTGTTCACCGCTGATGGCAGCGGCGACCTGACCAACGGGTACACGGACACCGCTCTGCAGCAAAACGGTGCTCAAGGGACATCAGGCGCTGAGATTAGTGCGTCATTTAGTGGCAAGTATTCCGTCGACGTTAAAGGAACCGGCCGGGTCCAGTCGAACTTCCTCGACTTTGTCCCGCGACAGATACCAAATTTTCATCCCAAGTTCTTTTTCTATCTCACCGGCAATGGAAATCCGGCGCTGGTTCTCGACGGCGGGGATATATCGGCTTACTATCCATCGCTTGGAACCGGAATCGCTTACCCGCAAGCGGCTGCGCCCCTTACCTTCGGCGGCAACTACGGGTTTAGCTTCAGCCAGCAGAATGGCAGCGAAGACGACGGCACCGCTCAGATGGCTGCGAACCGGGCCACCACGCCGCCCTCCTTGTCTGGCTTTGCGGACGATAGCCGCGCTGGCGACCAGCCGTTCAGCGGCACTTTCACTGCGCCCGCAGCCAGCGGTAATGGCGTTTTCGCGGGTAGTCTCGAAAACGGTATTGGCGGGAGCGCGTTTCCCGCCTCCCCATTCAACGTGGATTATTACGTCATTGACCAGTATCACGGATTTTTCGTTGAAACGGACTTGGTGAACGGGCCGACGACGGGTCAGGTCTCCTTCGGATACTATGCCGGGCGAACCCCGGTGTGCGCGGGCTGTCCGTAGCTATCTAACTGTTCCCAGCCAACTGAGGCCGGCGGATGTTCGGCGGACGTGCTCGTGCGCCGCAGCGAAGGCATCTCGCCTTCGATGCCGCCGGCAAGATGCCGGCGCTACCCGTTTTCAGCAGCGTCATCGAAGCCGAGAGTTTCCCTGATAAAATAAAAATGAAATCAGTGGCGCGGAGAGATGGCCGAGTGGCTGAAGGCGCGCGCCTCGAAAGCGTGTATACCTTTACGGGTATCGGGGGTTCGAATCCCTCTCTCTCCGCCAGATTTTCTAACGTGGAAGGTGATTATCCCTTGAACTCACGGTCTGCTATCTTGTCCGGGCTCGTTTCGGCAGATTCCACGTAGACCATATCGCTTGGTCTTTGTGGTCGCTCTGCTGCAAGTTCGTCTTATCGATCCATTGCCAGAGAAACCATGTTTTCAAGAGAGATTGGAGCCAATCTGGCTTCCATTTCGAGTGCCGATGAGATTGACCCCATGCGTATAAATCAGCCAGTTGCAAAGCTGGCACGCACCTCATGTTCGATTCTGAATAGTGGCTTATTCGTCGGAGCGCAGTAGCATCTTTCAGCGCTTTTTTGCTCTCCAGCAACTGTTTCAGGTGACCATAGAAGGGTTCTCCTTGGTCGAAAAAGAAGTGACATTGATCACATGCGGCCTGTTCAAACGACCAAGGTAGAACCTCCGCCAAGGCCTGACGCAAGCAGGACTCATTGACGTTATTCGGCGCTTCAGGGTGCTGCTTAGCGAACTCGACAAAATCTATCAGGACAAACGAAACAACAGCATAAAACAACCCATACTTCCCCCGAATGTTTGCGATGTTGGGACGAGCGCTGTGACGGGCGGCGATTCTAACGCAGTCTGCAAGGAAGCGATCCCGTTGAGGTTCTGTCCAGCCCTCATATATCCCGACTCTGGCTACCGCATCGGTCGTATGAAGGTAGGCGGCATGGTGGTTCAGCAGAACCTTGTTCCAGTCATTTTCAAAAGGAATCCACAAATCTTGAGCGCCCGACATGACAGCCAGCGACAAAACGTCGTATTCCTGGCTATCGGCTTGGTTGCCGCCATCAAAATAGCTCTTTAGCACCACGAATAGGAACCCTTTCGGGACTGGAGTGTCCTTCCTGCCAATCGCTTTCCCGCCGCCGGGTATGTGCCGGGTTTCGCAGGCAAACTAACTTTGCTTCACAAACTTCAACGAGGCAGAGTTCATGCAGTAGCGCAGGTAGGTCGGCTTGGGGCCATCGTCGAAAACGTGGCCCAGGTGCGCTGCACATTCGGTGCAGGAGATTTCATCCCGGCTCATGCCCAAGCTTGTGTCGATTGCCTTTTTGACGTTTTCTTTCGCGATCGGAGCCCAGAAACTCGGCCAGCCGGTTCCCGATTCAAACTTCGTTTCTGAGCTGAATAAGGCGCTTTCGCAGCAGATGCAGCGATAGAGACCTCTGTCGTGCAGGTTGTAGGTGTCGCCGGTAAAGGCTCTTTCCGTCCCTTGCTTGCGCGTAACCTCGAATTGCAATGGAGTCAGCTGCTGCTTCCACTCGGCGTCGGTCTTGTGAACTTTCTTGACACGAGCCGGACCCAGGTTCTGGCCGGAGTCGCTGAACTGGATCACCGTCACCGTGTCTTTGTCGTCCGATGGGTTGGACTTGGCGACACTCACGTTCGCGCCTCTGAGCCATGCGAGCAGGCCTGCTCCGGCGACGGCGGAATTGGCAAGGAAAATTCTGCGGTTCATGTTTTTCTCCGATCTCCGACATCAACCAAACGTGAAAGCAAACGCCTGCACGCCTGGATCGAGGAATTCAATTTCAAAGGTTCTGTCTTCCACGGGCCCCTTTTGCCGGATGAGTTGATACAGACGGTGCTCCTGGACAGTGCCTGCACCGGCGGCGTCGGCGTCGCTGCCGTGGTCCTCGCCGGGTGGCGTGCCGTCAAGCTTCACTGTGAAACGAATGGGCTTGCCGTCCTTCGCCGGTCCCAGCACCAAGTGGACGTCGCGGGCATGAAAGCGAAACGCGATCTTTCCGGGGACCGTCTGAAGCACGGCGCTTTCCGCGCCTACTTTCCAGGTCCCGGCCAAGCCCCACTGATTCAGGGAAAGTCTTGGAAGCAGGGTATAGGCCTTGCGTGAGTCATGGGCTACCGGCTCGGCGGAAGCAAAGTGCTCGGCGCGGTGGTAGCCGATATAGGTCTCGGGTGAACGAACGTTTCCGTTGTCTGGGGCCGCTTCCACGCCATTGGCGGAGGCGTTGATCACGCCCTCGGAGAGCGATTGTGCACCGTTCTCCTTGAGAAGCTGCTGAATCACTCGCTCGGATTCGTCGTATTCACCTTCGCCGAAGTGGTGATATCGAATGCGTCCTTTGCCGTCGATGAAGTAGTGTGCTGGCCAGTATTCATTGTTAAAGGCTCGCCAGATCTTGTAGTCGCTATCGATGGCGACGGGATAATTAATCTTTAGATCGCGAACGGCTTTTTCCACGTTGGCGCGTTCCTTTTCGAACGCGAACTCCGGTGTATGTACACCGATGACGACCAGACCGGCGTCCTTATATTTCGCCGCCCAGCCTTCGACGTAGGGCAAGGTGCGCAGGCAGTTGATGCAGGAGTAGGTCCAGAAATCGACCAGNNCAACTTTTCCGCGAAGGGAATTCCGGGTCAGGGGCGGTGAGTTGAGCCAAGCAACGGCGCCGCTCAGATCCGGCATGGATCCTTCATCGGCGAGAGTTGGGGCAAGAACGGGCTGAGACGCGGCGGCACTTGCCGAAAGAACGGTGGGTTTCCCCGGGCCGAGCGCGTCGATCAAATGCGCTTCTGCCTTCGCGGTGTTCACGAAGGAGAACTTTGTGAGCAGGTTGGTGTCCCATCCGAGCGCGATGGCTGCGACTCCGATGATTACGGCAACACCCAAGGCGCGGCGTATCCAAATTTCAAAAGACAAAGAGCGCTTCAAGGCGGAAAAGGCCTTGTTGCCTGCGAACAGGGCAATTGCGAGAGAAGCGGCGGCGCCCAAGGCAAAAGACAGCAACAAGAAAGAGGAACGCGCGCTGGGGCCTTGAATCGCCGCGCCAGTCAGGATCAAACCGAGGATAGGGCCGGCGCAGGGAGCCCAAAGTAAGCCGGTAGAAATTCCCAACACAAATGATTTGCCGATGCTGTGCTCGGTTGAAGGACCGCCCTGAAGCCGGCCGCCGGCGTGGACCAGCGGCCGAGTCAGTGCTTCAGCAAGCGATGGAAACAGCAGGCTGACTCCCAGCACCAGGAACACGATCATCGCAACGTAGCGCCCGCCCTGGTTGAGGCGCACTACCCAATGTCCGCCGAATGCGGCGGCGACGGCCACAGCGGAGAATGTCACCGCCATGCCGGTGAGGAGTGGTAACCCAGAGCGACGAAAGGGCTGGTCGGCGCGCGCAAACACGAATGGGAGCACGGGCAGAATGCACGGACTCAGAATCGTCAGCACACCGCCAAGAAAAGCTAACAAGTAGATCAGCATGGTATTTGTCTATTCCGTTCTCCGAACTTTCTGCACATTTTGTCTTTTACTTCTTATAGAGGTCCGGGAACTGCTGGCGGAGATGCTCTACCTTGGGTGCATCATTGATGGCGATGTATGGATTGTGAGGATGAAGCGCAGCGTAGTTCTGATGATAGCCTTCAGCCGCGTAGAACGCTTTCAGCGGAACGACTTCGGTCACGATCGGTCCCGAAAACGATTTTGCCTGTTCGAGTTGGGAAATATAGGACTCTGCGATGTGCTTTTGTTCGTCATTGGCGTAGAAAATCACGGAGCGATATTGGCTGCCGGTATCCGGTCCCTGACGATTGAGTTGGGTGGGGTCGTGAGCCACGGAGAAGAACACTTTGAGAAGTTGGCCGTAGGAAATCTGCGACGGGTCGAAGGTAATCTGCACGGACTCAGCGTGGCCGGTCATTCCGGTGCCCACCTGTTCGTATTCGGGTGAGGGAATCGATCCTCCGGAATATCCCGAGGTAACTTGTTTTACGCCCGTAACATGCTGGAAGACGGCTTGGACTCCCCAAAAACAGCCGCCGGCGACGACCGCCGTTTGCTTGTCTGACTTCGCGGCCAGAGGGGCATCAACAGCCGGATCAGGAAGGACGGCGCTAATCCCAGCAGCGCTAGTCCATTTCCAGGTCACAGCGGCAGCAATCATGACGAGCGCCACCAACAGAAGCGCAATCCTTCTAACCACTGGAGAGATTTCAGATTCACGATTCATCGAGCACCTCACCCAGGATTGGATTCTTATACGCTGCAAAAGTTACAGATTCGACTCGACCGGGCAGGGATGCCTGAGGGGCTGATGATCAACGACTACCGACGCTTGCGAAAAAACTCCTGCAGAATCTCTGCCGAACGTCCGGCCAGTACGCCGCCCCGGATTTCCATCTGATGATTGAGGCTGGGGTGGTTCACCACCTGCAGAGTCGAATGGATGGCGCCGGCCTTCGGATCGTCGGCACCGTACACCAGGCGGCGGATGCGGGCGTGAACGGCGGCTCCCGCGCACATGGCGCACGGNNAGCGCCACGATTTCAGCATGAGCAGTTGGATCGCAGTCGGTGAGATTGCGATTCCAGCCTCGACCGACCACGCGCCCGGCGCACACCACCACCGCTCCCACCGGCACTTCGCCCGCCTCCAGTGCGCGCTGGGCGCAGCGCAGGGCTTCTTCCATCCAAAGCTCGTCCATCCAAAGTTCGTCCATCCAGAGTTCGTCGG
>PMMJ01000118.1 GCA_003162255.1 Acidobacteriaceae bacterium
GGCGAGATGGCCAAAGCCCGCGGCTGGATCCGCGCCGACAAATGGTCGGAGTACGACTTCGGCGGGAATTCCATTCTCCAAACCGACACTATGACCTGCGAAGACGTCGATTATTTCCGCCGCAAGGCGTTCAGGAGCTTCTATTTTCGGCCCGGCTATATCCTCAAGAAAATCTTCCACGACATCTCTCTACGCCAAACGCTGCGTCTGGCCAACTTCGGCGATTGGATGAATCTGGTCGGATTCCGGGCAACTGCAAATCATGACTGAGCCGCTCGTCAGTGTTGTCATCCCCTGTCTCGATGAAGAGCGCACCATCGCCGCCTGTGTTGCCAGCGCAACCGCGGCCATCGCTCGCCTCCACGCCACTGGCGAAGTAATTGTGGTGGACAACGGTTCCACCGACCGCTCCGCGGAGTTGGCTGCGGCAGCCGGCGCCCGTGTCGTTCGGCACGACGTGAAAGGCTACGGCAGTGCGCTCAAGCGCGGTATTGCCGAGGCCCGTGGGCGTTACATCGTCATGGGCGACGCCGACCAGACCTACGATTTCGGCGCAATCCCCGACTTCGTTCAACTCCTTCAACAAGGCGCGGATCTGGTCATGGGCAGCCGTCTTCGCGGAACGATTCAGCGCGGCGCGATGCCCTGGCTTCACCGCTGGGTCGGCACGCCCTTCCTGACCGCCGTGCTGAACCTCTTATTCAACACACGCATCTCCGACGCGAATTGCGGCCTGCGTGGCTTCAGCGCTGCCGCGATTCGCACTTTGAACCTGCGCTGCAACGGCATGGAGTTCGCTTCGGAGATGGTCGTCAAGGCGGCTCAGAGGCGCTTGGTCATCCGTGAGACGCCCATCGACTACTTCGTTGCCTTGCCCGGCCGGGTGCCCAATCTGCACACTTTTCGCGATGGCTGGCGCCATTTGCGTTTCATGCTTATGCTGGCGCTCAAATATGTGTTTCTATTCCCGGGACTGATCATGTCCTGCTTCGGCTTCGGCTTTTCTCTGCTGTTCCTGCTGCAGGACGTCAGTGTCTCCCACATTCCGCTGGGCTTGTCGGCCACCATGTTTGTGAATGCTCTGTCGTTCATGGGGATTCAGATTGCTCTCTTCGGCGTCTATGCCATCGCCTTCAGTACCTCCCAGGGCTTTGCGGAGGAGGATTGGATTAGCCGTTCGATCAAGAAGTACTTCCGTTTGGAGTGGGGGTTGGCGATCGGCAGTTCGATTCTGCTGTTCAGTGTGGTTCTGGGCACGTTTACGATTCATCTGCTGATGGAAATTTCAAAACCGCAGGCCCAAGTGAGTATTCCGGTCACCAAACTTGCGGCCCTCTGTATCTTCCTATTCCTGCTCGGCCTGCAAATCGTCTTCTCGTCGTTCTACTTGAGCTTGTTCGACCTCAGCAAAACACTCGAATGAGCTCCTCTCATCGAAAAGCGCAGAGAGTTTCGCGCATTTGATTTTGGGTGGCGCAGCGGTTCACCGCTGCGATAACTGTAGTGTTTTGAATGTGGCTTCAGCCGCCGAGGTGAGACTGCGCCGCGGAGATTTCGGCCGGTGGCTGCCCGGGCGACTTCGTAAACAGGATCTCAACCACCAGCAACCCCGCTCCCACCACGATCGCGCTGTCGGCCACGTTGAAGGCTGGCCACTGGTATCGTCCCACATAGAAAAGCAGAAAATCCACCACGTGGTGGCTGACCAGACGGTCCCACAGATTGCCGACCGCGCCGCCCAGAATCAACGATAGCCCAATTCCAGTGGAGGTTAGGCTGTGACTGTTTTTCCAGAGCAGCGCGAAGACAATCACCAGCGCAACGATAGAAAACGAAATCAGCAGGCCGACTTTCCATTGCGACGGAGAATCCGCAAAAATGCCAAACGCCGCGCCCGGGTTTTCCGCGTGGATGATGCGAAAGAATCCCGGAATCACCGAGATGCTGTCGTGCAACGAAAGCCGGTGTGCGATCGTCCACTTAGTGACACGATCAAGAGCGGCAACGAACAACGCGATGAGGAAATGATATTTGCGCATTGCAGGGCGAATGGGAGCTCGTTTCTGGATTATCGCGTTTCGAGGGTTCTGGGGGCGAAGTTACAGACCGGCGCGGGCCGGAAGCCACAAACCTGCCGGGGATTGAAGAGCGAGGTTCTGCAATGGATGGCTGCGAAGATCACTTCCCCTCATCTTGCTTCTTTTTCGCTGGAACGTTCTTCACAAGTTCGGCCACTTGGTGGAACTGTTCGCTGTCCTTCTTCAGCTTTGAATAATCAACGTCGGAATAGTTGTTTTTCAGTTCGGCCATAAGGTACGAGCGGCGGGTGGTGTGATTGTCGTGATTGTCCCAGAACGGATTCATGGGCCGGTCTCCCTTCTTCATGGAGACCGCTTTCCACGATGCCGGGGCCTCGCGAATATCGTAGCCCGCCGCGAGCATCCATTCCAACCCGACGCGATCGGCCTGATTCTCCAGGGAACGCGCAAATTGATTCTGAATGCCGGAAGCGGCCAGACCAGTCACGAGGCTGCCACCGAACGGAATAAAGGCTCCTCCGGCCCGGAGCGCCGTCAATTCCGCGCGGTGATAATGAAGGGCCTGCCACTCATGTTTCTCGACGGCATGGGAAATCTCGTGGGCCAGCACGAAAGCCAGCTGAGCCTCGTTTTGCAGGAAATCGAAAACGGCCGAGTGCACGATGACGACGCCATTGGGATAGGCAGCGGCGTTGAAACTTTTGTCCTGTACCAGATAAAACCGAAAGGGAATCTTCAGCGGATCGTTTGCCGGCAGATCCTTCTGGTGCGCTGGAATCAGGCTTTCACCAAGATTGGTAACATAGTCTTGCGCTTCGCGGTTGGGAACGATGTGGTACTTCTTCCAGTGCATCTTGAGCTCGCCCGGTGCGAAGGAGGAATAGTCCGGCTCCTTGACTTTCGGCTCAAGGCGTTTCCAGAGTTTTGCCTCGCCGGGTTCCAGTTCGGCGTGTCGAAACTCGATTTTCTCGGCCTTGATAGCGCCATCCGGCGCGCGTGTGCCCTCGTAGCGGACGAAGGTGTCGAGGTTGACTTCATCGAGCGAAGTCAACGGCGCGCTGTCGGAGTCCTCTTCTTCTTTGCTTTTTTTGTCGATCGAATTCTTCCGCTCCGACTTGTTGAGCTTGGTCGTGAGGGATGTCTCCGGTGAAACGGAGATCCTCTGTCCGTCGGCGCGAATCTCGCCCTTCCATCCAGTTCCTTTTCTTACCAGAGAAGGAGCCTGTTCGAGCAGGGCGGTGCGCTTGAGCTTCCCCATATCCTCGAAAAGCACCTTGATCGACTTGGCCTTCAGCTGTCCCGAGGACTCGTCGTACTCTCCCTTGACCTCCAGTTCCGTCCCGATACAAATACCTTTTGGTTTGAATGCGGCGTCAGACTTGTCGCCTTCCTGGGCGTTGGTTTCGAACTCAACGGAGCGGTCGCGAGTAACCTTGTAGTCGTCGATCTCAAAGACGGTGGACGATTTTACTTCGGTGACGAACCCGCGAATTGTTACTTCTTTCGCAAAAAGTAATCCTGTGAAGAACAGGCAGGCACTCGCCAGGGCAAAGAATCGACGCATGGGACCCCATCGGTCGAAGGGAGCCTTAACAACGGCAAATGGTAACACAGAGGCTGGCGAGAAATCAGCGACAGGGTTTTGTGCGGCATTGGGCGCGGACGGCCATGTCCGCGCCACACGATCAAAGTTCTTTCAGCACCGCGCTGCAGCGCTCGCACACCGTGGGATAGTTCTTGTCCTCGCCCACATGGATCGAGTAGTTCCAGCAACGCTCGCATTTTTGGCCATCGGCCTTCTTGACCTCAACCTGCACGCTGCCCGTGCCGTTACCAGCGCCTTCGGTCAGGTCGACCGCCGATACGATGAACAAGTAGCGCAGTTGGTCCTGGTAGCGTTTCAGGACGGCATACAGCGCATCGGAGGCAGTGACATGTACGCTGGCTTCGAGGCCGCCGCCGATGAGTTTGTTGTTCCGGGCGTCTTCGAGAGCCTTCAGCACTTCGTCGCGGACCGAGCGCAGCGCGTTCCAATCTTCGTCCGACTTGGGGTCAGCTTGCGAGACACTTTCCGCCGCGATCTCCGCCGGGGTAGGGAATGACGCCAGATGCACGCTCTCTTCGCGACCCGAGATCGGCGGTAGATAAGGCCAGATTTCCTCGCACGTAAAACTCATGATCGGCGCCAGCAGTCGGACCAGCGCTTCCCCGATCCTCCAAACCGCGGCCTGCGCACTGCGGCGCCCATGCGAATTCGGCGCTGAAATGTAGAGCCGGTCCTTGAGCACATCGAAGTAGAAGGCGCTCAAGTCCACGATGCAGAAATGGTTTACCCGGTGATAGATCCTGTGGAAGGCGAATTCGTCGTACCCGTTGCGCACCTCGGACGCAAACGCCCAAGTCTGCCGCAGCATGTACTGGTCGAGTTCCTCCATCTTCTCGAAGGGCACCGCGTCTTTCACCGGATCGAAATCGTAGAGATTGCTCAAAACATAGCGGAACGTGTTGCGAATCTTCCGGTAGTTTTCGCCCACGCGCTGCATCAACGCTTCGGACCCGACCACGTCTTCGCGGAAGTCGACCGAAGCAGTCCACAGGCGCACAATCTCTCCGCCCAGGCGGCTGGCGATGTCCACCGGGTCCACATCGTTGCCCCGCGACTTCGACATGGCTTGCCCTTTTTCGTCGAGCGTCCAGCCGGGCGTGACCACGCCGCGATACGGCGGAGTCGCATGCGTGCCCATCGCGCACAGCAGCGAAGACTGGAACCAGCCGCGGTACTGATCACCGCCTTCGAGGTAAAGATCGGAGGGCCACGGATACTCTGGCTCGGCCGCGACCAGCGCCAGATAGCTGGCGCCCGATTCCAGCCAGACATCGAAGATGTCGGTTTCCTTCTCGAATTTTGTGCCGCCGCAACTTGGACACTTCGTTCCGGCGGGAACAATCGTGTCGGGTTCCGAGGTAAACCAGGCATCGGCGCCCGAGCGGGCGAACAGTTCGACGACCTTCCGGTTGATGGCGTGGTCGTTGAGCGGCTTGCCACAGCTTTCGCAGAGAAAGACAGCGATCGGCACGCCCCACACCCGCTGCCGCGAGATGCACCAGTCGGGGCGTGTCTGAATCATGTTGGAGAGGCGCTCTTCGCCCCACGCCGGATCCCATTTGACGTGCTTGATCTCGCCGAGCGTGCGTGTGCGCAGCGTGTCGTCTTTCCCTTTACCGCCGGGCATCGGCGTCTCCATCGAGATGAACCACTGCTCGGTGGCGCGGAAGATCACTGGATTGTGGCAGCGCCAGCAGTGCGGATACGAGTGCTCGGTTTTTTCCGTGTGCAGCAGAGCGCCGCGGCTCTTGACCAGGTCGATGATCAGCTGATTGGCGTCCCAGACGTTCTTGCCGTCGTATTCGGGCAGTCCATTGCGCAAGATGCCTTTTTCGTCGACGTTGCTGGTGGCGTCGAGGCCGTACTTAACGCCCGTGGCGAAATCCTCGGCCCCGTGCGAGGGCGCGGTGTGAACGACTCCGGTGCCCGTGTCCATGGTGACGTAGTCGGCGAGCACGCCAAGAACTTTGCGGTCGAGGAAGGGATGCTGGAAGTTCATCCGCTCGAGCTTGTGTCCAGGGAAGTGGGCGAGTTCGCGCGGGTTGGCGAGGCCGCACTTCTCAGCGGCGTCCTTGGCGAGCTTGGAGGCAACGATGTAGGCCTCGCCGCCGGATTCCAGCGCAACGTATTCTTCGTTGGGATGAAAGGCCACGGCCATGGAGGCAGGCAGAGTCCAGGGAGTGGTCGTCCAGATGATCGTGGAGAGTTTCTTGCCGGCGAGCGCGGCGTCGAGTTTTGCAGGATCGTCGAGCAGCGCGTACTTCACCCAGACTGTCGGAGTGGTCTGATTTTCATATTCGACTTCGGCTTCGGCGAGCGCGGTCTCATCGTGCATGCACCAGTAGACGGCGCGCAGGCCTTTGTAGACGAACTCATTTTCATAAAAAGAGTAGAAAGTCTGGAGCACCACCGACTCGTATTGCGGTGTCATCGTGGCGTAGGGCCGGTCGAAGCGGCCGAAGACGCCGATGCGCTTGAACTGCTGCCGCTGCAGGTCGAGATATTTCTCCGCGTATTTGCGGCATTCGGCGCGGACCGCGGTCGGATGCATCTCCAGTTTCTTGCCGCCGAGTTCTTTGTCGACCTTGATTTCGATGGGCAGCCCGTGGCAGTCCCATCCCGGGACGTAGGGCGCGTCCAAGCCGGACATGGTCTTCGATTTGACGATGAAATCCTTGAGGCACTTGTTCATCGCCGTGCCCAGATGGATGGGTCCGCTGGTGTAGGGCGGCCCGTCGTGCAGGATGTACTTCTGTTTCCCCTTTCGGGCTTGGCGAATGCGCTCATAGAGCTTCATCTGCTCCCATCGAGCCAGCATTTTGGGCTCATTCTGGGGCAATCCGGCTTTCATGGGGAAGGCGGTCTTGGGCAAATTGATGCTGGATTTCAGGTCCATCGGCACTGGCAACGTTCTCCCAACTGATTGAATCTTTTCATTATATAGGGAAGCGCGGAAGGTCACGTCCATGGGAACGCTGCATCGGGGGATGAACTCAAAAAGTACTTTTTCCCGTCCGGCAAAAGCGTGTACAATTTTCCGTAGATCGCAGCTTGCGCGCATCTAATTCGACGGGAAACCTCGCGGCGGCAAGGTTCGTTCATTTTGTAAGCGACCTTTAAGCGGCGCTCGCGCATCTAAATCAGCGACTCCCAGTGCAGTGAACCTAGGGGTATCGCTTGGGAAAATATGGCAGAATTTGAAACACCGCAGAGTCCGCTGGGTCCAGAGCCAGAGCTGCATCTTCTTCTGAACAATCAGACTCTGGATGAGCCGCTGTGGAAGTCCCTGTTCCGCAACATTGACGACTTTTTCTTCCCCAAGAAACTCCCTCCGCTGGTCCTGACCTCGAAGCCCGTCCCGGTGCGTGACATCTGGGGCTTCTACAACTACAAGGGACGCGGAGTGGCCGGCTCGACCGTCATCCACCTGCTGGCCTTGGCCCTCATCATCACAGCTACATATCTGGGACGGAAGATCGTCGACGTCGCGAAGCCGAAAGCGACCGTTGAATTGATTATGCCCGATGACATGCCCGCTCTGCCACCTTCGAAGACCCAGAGCGGTGGCGGCGGCGGTGGTGGCGATCGCGACAAACTACAGGCATCGGAAGGCCGTTTGCCCAAGCAGTCCATGCAGCAGATCACTCCGCCCATGGCCGTGGTGCGCAACCAGGATCCGAAACTGGCCGTCGCCCCGACGATCGTGGTTCCCCCCGACATTCACCTGCAGCAGCCAAACATGCCCGAACTGGGCGATCCGCTTTCGCATCTGCCGTCCGTGCCTTCGAATGGAACTGGATCTGGCGGGGGCATTGGTTCCGGCAACGGTGGCGGCGTGGGCTCGGGCGAAGGTCCCGGATACGGCCCTGGTCACGGTGGCGGCGTTGGTGGTGGAGCATTCCGCGTTGGCGGCGGTGTTTCTGCTCCAAAAGCGATCTATGCGCCCGACCCCGAGTATTCGGAGGAAGCCCGCAAGGTTAAGCACATGGGCACCGTAGTATTGTGGCTGGTGGTCGGCCCTGACGGCAAGCCGCGAGATATTAAAGTGTTGCGGACTTTAGGATTGGGTCTGGATGAAAAGGCTATCGAAGCGGTAAGAAACTGGCGCTTCGAGCCGGCCATGAAAGATAACAAGCCAGTCGCCGTGCAGATCAACGTCGAAGTCAATTTCCACTTGTACTGAGCGCGATCGAGGAATTCGGCGGTACCGAGAAAGTTTAGGAGCCCAGAAAGCGGCCGCGCGAGCGGCCCTTTTTTTCAGTGGAGGGACGGGCGTCCCCGCGAGCCTGCCCTGAGCGAAGCCGAAGGGTCCATACCGTGCGCAGCACGGCTCCCGCCGCCTACTCCTTCAAATCCACATGCACCACATCTTCCACCGGAAGCCCGAGGAAACGGGTCCCCATCATCCTGAATTTCTCCGCCGAATCGGTAGCAAAGAACTTGAGATCGGGAACGCCTCTTCGCTCGTCATTGATGGAAGACGGCGACGGCTCGATTTTCAGTTGGCGCCCCAGTTGAAGTTCCACTGCGCGCGCCGTCGACTCGGCCGAGTCCACGATAGTGACGTGCGCCGGCGCCACTCGCCGCAACAGCGGCTTGATCAGTGGATAGTGGGTGCAGCCGAGCACCAGCACGTCGGCATTAAAATCGCCCGCGTCGTCCGCAAAAGCCTCCGACAAATAAATCCGTGCCACCTGCTCGGTCACCGTGTGTTCCACCCAGCCCTCTTCGACCAGCGGCACAAACAAAGGGCAAGCCTTCTCGCGCACCGCAACCTGGCGAGCTTCGAGCGCCCGCCGGTAGGCATGGCTGCGTATGGTTGCGTCCGTGCCGATGACCACCACCTTCCGCGCACGAGTGGCCGCCGCTGCCGCTTCCGCTCCCGGCTCGACCACGCCGATCACTTCCACGCCCGCCGCCGCTTTGATCTCGTCGAGCGCCAGCGCGGTCGCCGTGTTGCACGCGATCACCAGCAGTTCCGCTCCGCGATCCTGCAAATAGCGCACCGCCCCCACCGCGTAATGCGCGACCGTGGCTGCTGACTTCGATCCGTAGGGAAGTCGCGCCGTGTCACCGAAGTAAAGATAGCCTGCGTCCGGAATGCGATCCAGCAGCGCGCGCAGTACGGTAAGCCCGCCTACGCCTGAGTCAAAAACGCCAATCGTCGGCCTGCGTGAGGGAACCATTCTGTTTATGATACAAGGCTCTACAACGTGGAAGCTCTAACGCGACCCGTTCAAGGCTGCGACATTTTCGCCCGCATCCTCAAACGAGAACGCGATCGAAACATTCGGATACTCTTTCCCGTCAATCTCCACATACGGATAAACAAAATAATTGAGCGGCGCCCCCTCCTGCGCCGGCGCGAGTCGCAGATCGCGTCCCTCGGTGAACTGCATCCGGTTCACATCGTGCGCGCCGAAAAAGTAATCGTGCTTTTCCGGATGCTTCCATGCCTCCGAAATATCCACCGGAACCCATCCCGTCGAATCCATATAGAACTCCGCCCAGCAGTGATACCCGGGAATCTCGGCCGAGTGTTTATCGGCGGGAAGTGGAAATCCGATCTGAAAACGCGCCGGAATCTTCACAGCCCGCGCCATCGAAATAAAGACCGAGTGAAAATCGGTGCAGTTGCCGTGCTTCGCATCACAGGCCCAGAGCGTGTCGCCGTGTCCCCATCCGGTGCCGCTCTTGTCGTATTTCATGGTGTGAAAAACGTATTCGTAAATGTCGCGCGCTTTTTCGAGCGGCGTAGCTGCGCCTTTTGTTTCCTGCGCGGCCAGTTGCGCCGGAACTCCCGTCACCGGCACCAGTCGATCCGGCTCCAGAAACCGCGCCAGTTCGACCGGCGGCACTTTCGCAGACGGCGCGCCGCCGACCGGCTTTCCATCCACCAGCACCACATGCTCCCGCCGCGCCACGTCATAGACCACCGAAAACGAGTACTCGCCCTTCTCCGCTTTCGAAGTCTCTCCATACAGAACCTCGTTCCCATATTCCGGCTGGTGAACCCTCTTCAGCGGCAGGTCGCCCCCGGTCGAAGTGACCTTCACATCCTGAAAAGCGTCGGAGTGCGCCAGAGGAATCCAGACCCGCACGCGGCCACCCGGGCTGACATTTTTCACCGTGAATGAGTAGTGGAACGTGAAGTGGCGCTCCTTTTGGCCAAGAGCCGGCAAAGACAACAACGCAAGCAGCAGAAAAAGCAGGGACCGGCGCAGCATAACGCATCCTTTCGACGAGATCATTTAACGAACGATCTTCGTCTGGTAAACGTTTGTTGATCAGCAGGGAAACGGCCGACGGACGTTTTAGGCAGGACTATCGTCAAGTAAAACCACGGCCGGAGAGTCGAGGCGCGCACCGCATAGTTTCAAGTATAGTTTCGCAGTCTGCCCGTTACGTGAGCGGATTGTCAAATTCACTCGTCCGCGACGCATTGTTGTTGTGGCTTGATGGAGCGCCGGGCGTCCCCGCCCGGCCACCATACTGCCGGACGCGGGAGACGCCCGTTACTCCACCCG
>PMMJ01000338.1 GCA_003162255.1 Acidobacteriaceae bacterium
ACGATCACGATGGCGAAGGGCTTTTGGGAGTCGCTGCCGATTCCGGTCGAGATGGCCGCGGGCAGCAGGCCGAAGCAGGCTACCAGGGCCGTCATCATGATGGGGCGCAAGCGCATCAGCGAGGCGGCGTGCGTGGCGTCGAGGATATCGCGGCCCTCCAGTCGTAGCTTGTTGATGAACGAGTAGAGGATCACGCTGGTCTGCACCGCCACGCCCATCAGGGCCACGAAGCCCAGCCCGGAGGACACGCTGAAATTCGTCCCGGTCAGCTTCAGAGCCAGCAGGCCGCCCACCGGGAAGGTCATGAGCACACCAAGCACGATGATTACGGGGAACTTCAGGTTGCCGTACAGCGCGAAGAGAATCAGCAGCATCAGAACGACCGTCACCGGCAGGATGACCGCCATCTGCGTGCGCGCCGCAAGATACTCCTTGTATTCGCCGCCCCAGTCGAAGCGGTAGCCGATCGGGAGCTTGACGGCCGCAGCCACCTTGCGGCGCGCCTCGCCCACCGCGCTCGCCAGGTCCCGGCCGTCCACGCTGTACTGAACCCCGATGTAGCGCGCGTGCGACTCGCGGTAGACGAACGAGGCGCCGTTCTCCACCTTCACGGTTGCGAACTGGCTGAGCGGCAGGTTCTGGCCGTCCGGCGTGGCGACCAGCAGGTTCTGAATCGACTGCATGTCGCTGCGGTACTTCTCCTGCATGCGCACCACCAGGTCGAACTGTTCTTCGCCCTGGATCACCTGCGTGGCCGCCTTGCCTCCCAACGCCGCCTCGATGAGTGCGTTGATGTCGGCGACGTTCAGCCCGAAACGCGCGATCTTGGCGCGGTCCGGCTGGATGGTGAGGCTGGGCTGGCCCAGTTCGCGCACTACGGTAAGCTCGGTGAATCCGGGTACCTTGGATAGCGCATTCTTGATCTGGATCGCCTTGTCCTGGAGTACGCTCAGGTCCTCGCCATATATCTTGACTGCCAGGGAACTCTTGAGGCCGGTGAGTGCTTCGTCCACGGCATCTTCCGCGGGTTGCGTATAGTTGAAAATGATGCCGGGAAAGGCAGTAAGTCTCTTGTTGATCGATTCGGTCAATTGTTTTTTATCACTGGTCTCACCGGCCCACGATTTGTCCTTGTAGGGTTTGAGCCCGACGTAAAATTCGCAGTTAAAAAAGCCGGTGGGATCGGTACCGTCGTCGGGCCGTCCTAACTCTGAACCAACGACGGTAACCTGCGGATAAGACATTAGAATGTCACGTATCTGAGGGGCAATGTTACTGGCTTCCTCAAAAGAAATGGTGTAGGGCATCGTTGCCCGGACCCAGAGCGCACCTTCGTCAAGGTGAGGCATGAACTCGCCGCCGATGAAGGGCACCAGCAGCAAGGTCGCCAGGAAGATCAGGGTCGCGATCAACATGGTTGCCTTGGGGTGGTTGAGCGACCAATCCAGTTGCACTGCGTATTTCCGCTTCATCCATTCGTAGGCGCGATTCGGTTTCTCGTGGACGCCCTTCTTGAACCAGTAGGAGGCGAGCACGGGTATCAACGTAAGTGTCAGGATGAGCGCGCCGACCAGCGCAAACGACATGGTCTCAGCCATGGGGTGAAACAGTTTGCCCGACGGCCCGCTCAGCGCATAAATCGGCAGATACCCGGCGAGGATGACGGCCACCGAATAAAAGATCGGGCGATCCACATCCTTGGCCGCCGCGAGAATCACTTCGTTCAGGCTGTACTGCTGTCCTTCCCGCAGCGCCAGTTCGCGGTAGATGTTTTCCATCATGACCACGGTGCCATCGATGACAATTCCGAAGTCGATGGCGCCGATGGAGAGCAAATTCGCGGCAACGTCGTGCGCATGGAGCACGATGAAGGCAAACAGAAGCGAGAGCGGGATAGTGAGGGCGACAATGACCGCGGCGCGGAAGCTGACCAGGAAGAAAATCAGTACGACCAAGACCAGCACCATGCCACGAAGCAGGTTCGCTTCCACTGTGTCCGTAGTCAGGCCGACGAGTTCACTGCGATCATAATAAGGATGAATCTTGACGTCGGGCGGCAGGATCTGGCGGTTCAGTTCCTCCGTTTTAGCTTCCACTCCTTTCAGGACGGTCTGCGTCTGCTCCCCACGCAGCATCAGAATGACGCCCTCGACTGCGTCGTCATTCTTCTGGAAGCCGAATTCGCCCAGGCGTGGCGCGTGCCCGATCGTCACCTCTCCCACATCACGCACTCGGATCGGGATGCCCTTGTTGGCGCCAACCACGTTGTTTCCGATGTCATCCGTGTTGCGCACCAGCCCGATGCCGCGCACGTAGTAGAACTGTCCGCCCTGAGAATAGAATCCGCCGCCGGCATTTGCGTTGTTGGCGGAGAGCGCGGTCACGACCTGCGGAATGGTCAGGTGATATCCGTAGATGCGCGCCGGGTCGAGCAGCACTTGGTATTGCATTACCGTTCCACCAAAGCCCGAATCGTCGGCGACACCGTGCACGGATCTGTAGGCCCGCTCTACCACCCAATCCTCGATCGTCTTCAACTCTTGCGGTGTGCGATCGGGACTTTCGAGAACATAGCGATAGACCAGGCCGCTGGGACTGAACAGCGGCGAGAGGCTCGGAGTTACTCCCGTGGGCAGCGTGGCTTGCGCGAGCCTTTCAAATACGATTTGCCGCGCGAAGTAGTCGTCTGTGCGCTCCTCGAAGGTTAGGATCACATCGGACAAACCATAGAGGGAGATGGAACGCATGACCACCATGTGTGGAACGCCGTTCATCTCGAGTTCAAGCGGAAGCGTGACCAACCGTTCAACCTCTTCCGCGGCATGGTCTGGCCACTGGGTGATGATTTCGACCTGCGGAGGCGAGAGATCGGGATAGGCATCCACGGGCATCCGCTGAAAAGAGATGATTCCTGCGACCGTGATGAAAGCGGTCAGCATCAGCACCAAAAACCTCTGACGTAGCGCCGCTTGGACTATTCGGTGGATCATTCGTTGGTGGACACTATCCTTGTTAAGAACCCGGTGAAACTCAAACTGTCGAAAACTGGCGCCNNCGCCTAAGCGCGCATCGATACTAGTGCGATTGCGGCATGTCTAAAGGCATGCCCTGACACGAAGCTCACTCGTGTCCGGCGCTGTTAGCGCTGCAGCGAGTTCGCAAACTGGAGAAACAAGCTGCCATTTCCGATAACCTTGTCCCCAGCTTTCAGCCCGCTGGTTATCTCCGTCTGTCCGTTCAGGCTTTCTCCGAGAGTAACTGCGCGTCTGCCGAACTGGTTCGAACCTGCCGCGGCATAAACAAAAGGCTGGTTCTCGCTATCGCGCAGGACGGCGGTGTCCGGGAGCGCAATGGCATTCGGAATCGCGCCCGCGTTTACCGTCGCAACCACGTACATATCTTTCTTCAGCTTCTCGCCGGGATTGCTCGTCTCGATGCGTGCCTGCAGCGTACGCGTGTTCGGATCGAGCGATGCGGCGACGTACGAAATGCGGCCGTGAAAGACTTCAGGATAAGTATCCGTCTGGATTGTGACGTTATCTCCAACCCGCACGTAGGGCAAATCCTTTTGATAAATGTTAACCAGCACCCATACGCTGCCCGTATCTGAAATCATGAAGCATTGGGTGGTGCCTGGTTGAATGAGTTGCCCCGCGGACACATCCTGCTCGACGACCTCGCCACCGATCGGCGCTTTCACGGGAACTTCAAAAGATGGTGGAGCCTTTACGAGTTCGTCGGGATCCGTAATTCCCATCACCTTCAGTGCAGCCTGCGCCGATGCCAGGTCGCCGCTCGCCTGTATCTCAGCCGACTCTGTCTGTTCCACGTTTTGCTCGGCAATCGCTTTGTGCTCATACAAATCACGGGCGCGCGCATTGGCTTTTTGTGCCAGAGCGTAGGCTTCCTTGGTTTTGTGATAATTGGTGCGGAGCTGCGAATAATCCGGGCTCGCCACGTACAACATGGGCTCGCCTTTGCTCACGTGCTGACCGGGCACCACCACCACCCGGCTGACCGGTCCGCTCACCTGCGTGATAACGGGCGTCGTGCGAAAACTGTTGTAAGCCACCGCCCCCGTCAGCCGGAGGGTTCGGGGCAGCGCCGCGGATTGAACCGTCAGCACCTGGACATGCGCCATCTGCTCTTGGGGGATGGTAAACAGTTCTGCGTTGTCCGAACTCTTGGTGCTATTCGAATCGGCGGAGGCCTTCGACCCGGAATCTCCACAGCCGGCAAGCACCAGCATGATCGCCGACGCGGCAGCGAGTGCAGCCATCCATCGACAGCGATCGGAGCGAACGTTCATGGTCGTTTCCTCATGGCAGGTTCCTCGATCCTTCCGCTTCCTTCAATTGCTCGAGCGCGGTCATATAAGCGGCCAACGCCTGGCGATAGGCCAATTCCACAGCACGGTAGCTGCGCTCGGCATCCAGAAAATCCAGGAGACTGGCGGCGCCGCGCTTGTAAGCATACTCACTGATATCGCGCGAGTCCTGCGCCTGTTTGAGGTAGCCGGAAGTGTAAAGTTGCACCACTTCCTCGTTGCTCCTGACCGCCTCATAGGCATTGGCAACGTCGGAAAGAACCGTGTCGCTGGAGGATTGCTGCTGTTCCTGGGCCTGCGTGAGCGCATGTCCGGTGCGCGCGATCTCTCCTTGATTGCGGTTGAAGATCGGCAACTCAAAATTAGCGAAGATGGAAGCGGTGTTCTCGCCGGAGACGTGGGTGAAATCGTAAGTGCCGTTCACATCGACCTTGGCGTTCGCTTTGGCCAGCTGGATTTGGCTCTGCGCGGCGGTGATCCCCAATTCGGCGGCACGAAAATCGGGCCGCTCGCGCAACGCCCTCGCCTGCAAGTCTTCCAATTTCCCTTTGAGCGGCTGATACGCCAGATCGCCCACTACGTCGAAATCGGCTGGTACCGCGTTGTAGCCGAGGAACTCACGCAAGCCTACAAGTGCCTGCACTTTCGCGAGGCGGGCGGAAGAGACGTCGGTCTGAAACTGCAGAAGCTGGAGCTTGATCTTCAGATAATCGCCCTCACCAATGTACCCCGCTTTGAGTTGCGCCTCGCTGATATCGACCGTCTGCTGAAAACCTTTTAAATCCTCGAGCGCAAACTGGAGCGTCGATTCCGCCAGCAAGACGCTGACGAACTGCTGGCCGACATTGAACGCCAGCGTGCGCTCGGCGTCGGCAACCTGGGCGCGCGTGACGGCCGTCTGATCGCGGGCAGCCTGCAACCGCCGCTGGCGCTTGTGACCGCGCTCGAAGAGGTATCCGATCCCGATGTCGAACTGCTGAGTTTCGTTCAAATTCTCGCCAGAGAAGTCTTGCGGACTGAAAAAGGGAACGAACTGTGTATCTGCATCCAGGGTCGGATTGGGGCGCAGGTTCGCGGTGATCTCCTGCGCCTGATTCTGAAGAATCAGGGTTCGCGTGGCCTGGAGCGAATGGTTGTGCGCCAGAGCCAGATCAATGGCCTGATCGAGAGTGATCCGCGTCGTATTCTGCCCACTACCCACCCCTACCAGCAGGAAAAACATCGCTGCGGCGGCGAGCATTCGAGAATGCATGGAACACATAAAGGTTGAGATCAAAGAGCACTGACCGTGGCGCAACAGATCTCGCAGGGATGCTCGAACCTAACGAGCACTGAGCCAAGCTCCGTCGTCCGTATCGTCCTCCCGTGTCTAAGACTGCGACTCGGGGCACAATGGATGTATTGTAATTCACCGTATTCACAATCGTGCCATATGGGCGATGCTCTCCCAGAGGTGCCTTCAGGCTGTTTCCGGCCGCTTGCGAAACTCTTTTCGCACTTTTCTCCTTTATGGAAAACCAAACCACGCGGGATCGGCGCGCCGAGCGAGCGGCGTTTAGATAGGCGTCTGGCTCTACTGGTCCTCGGTCAAAGGAGGCTTCTACCGGCGGCCAATCTGATTCCGTTGGATGCCCGTCCCCCGAGTCAATGAAACGGAAGCGGTTAGAAGGGGCACGTTGGTTACCTTGCCGACCACTTCCTCCTCAGGCATGCTCTGGGTAGATGTGGGAACTCGAACAGTTTAAGGGCCTGGACTCTCTGGACAGCACTCCGGAGTCGATTTGCACCTGCGTGGCCAAGATTTTCCGGGTCAGAGAGACGGAAGTCGCGCTGCTGGAGCTTGGCGGAAAGCTGCTGAACTTTCTGTACCCCGCTGAGTTGAAAACGGCGGGGGCGATCCCTCTTTCCAGTTCGTCGGTCGCGGCCCGCACCGCAAGGACGAAGCAGTCGGAGCTTTTCAATAGCTTTACGCAAGTAAAGCATTTCAGCATTTTTGAACTCGTCAAGCTAGGCGACAGTGGGCTGGACGAGCAGGTAATTCAGAAACTCATGTCTGTGCCCGTTCTAGCCAGCAACGGAGAAGTAATTGGCGTGATTCAAATCTCCCGCAAGGCCCCCCGCCCAGCCGCGGCGGGGCCGGACTTCACTCCAGAAGATCTGCGAAGACTGGAATCGGTCGCTCGCTTCGTGGGGAAGCTGATGGCGAAGGGCAGAGGCTCTGCACAAGCAAGCTCAGGCTAGATGGGCTCCCCTATCAGCGCCAGTGCCGCTTCTTGACTGTGATGTTACTTGGAACGAACTCTTAGCCTCTGTCCCACTCGCCACGAGCGCGTAACTGCGCAATCTCCTGGCGAGCTATTTCCCGGGCGCGAAGGTAGTCCGGCTTGACCACACGGTTCAGCGGCATCTGGCCGGGTTCGAGGATGATCCAATGGCGCGGCCGCATATAGGAGGGCAAGGAACGCGCGTGCCGATCCAACTCCTGGCAGTTCAGTTCAACCTCGGGTCTTTTTTCCACCATTGCCACCACTGCCTCGGAAACTACGGCATGGGCCACGCCGACCACGACGCAGTTGGCTACCTTCCCCGCCAGGGTGCAGATATGCCTCTCCACATCGCCGGGGAATATTTGGTAACCAAACGACTTGATTACCCACTTGTCCCGGCCGGTCAGATGCAAGCCCGCGGCATCCTTGAACCCAAGATCGCCGGTATACAAGAAGCCGTCGCGTGAAATCGCTTGGGCGGTGGCGGCAGGATCGTTGACATATCCAAGAAAAGTCTGTGGACCGCGAAAGCACACTTGGCCGGTTTCGCCGGTCGGCAACTCATCGCCGGCGCTGCCATCGGCGCGCATGGGTTGGCGAATGGAGCAGGCATAAATCGGCATGTCCTGTCCCAGTCCGGCCAGAATCGCCTCCCGGTCGGCCGCACTCGCCTGAATATAGGTGCAGAAACCGGCGGCTTCGGTGAGTCCCAGCCCGGTGCCGATCACGGGCGCCATGGTGGCAAACTGGTCCACGAACGGTCGCGATACCGCATGTCCGCCATAGGCGGCAAACTTCAGGCTGGAAAGATCATGGCGATCGTAGTCTTTCAGCATCCATTCGAGGTTGAACATGGCTGGGATCTGGCCCATGATCTCCACCCGATGCTGCGTCACGGCCCGCAACGAACGGGCGGCGTCGAAGATCTCGATGAGGACGGCCGTGCCTCCGCCAAAGAAGGTGCTCATCAACAGCTCGGTCTGGCCGCCTACGTGAGATGGCGGCAAATTGACCAGAGTGCGGGCGCCGCTGTCTCCGCCAAAAAAGGCGCCGCACAGGCACATGTTCTGCACCGTGATGTTGCGGTGCGAAAGCAGGGCCGGCTTGGGCGAACCGGTCGAGCCGGTGGTAAAAATGACCAGCGCGCCATCGTTCTCGGTTGCGGCGGAGGCGATCGCAGCCAGGGCATCGGAGTCTGCAGGCGTGTCGCGGTTTGCGTTCGTCAGACTACGCCACGCTGGTGCGGCAATCGACGTAAATGATTGCGTGCCTGGAATCGGCTCGTCCGAGTCCACCGCGATGGAATTCTGAATCCACGGACAATACGTCTGTACGGCGCGCCACAGTTCTCGAAAATCGAACGGCGCTTTCAGACCCAGTCCAACAAATCCGCGCGGGCGGAGGATCTCCAGCGCTCGAATCACCTCGGCTGAGGACAGACGCAGATCCAGCGGGGCGACGATCACGCCGATTTTGAAACAGCTATATTCCAGCAAGACGTGATCCACGGACAGCGGCAGCATCGTCACCAGGAAATCGCCCTTAGCGAAGCGCAAGCGTAACAATTCTCTCGCCAACGCCGTGGTGATACGGTCGAACTCGCTCCAATTGACGGTGCGATTGCCATCTGCACTGAGAATGGCAGGAGCCTCCGGCTTGGTCTTCGCCCACTTCGCCACGACGTGGTGCAGAAGGTGGCGATCGGCAAAAACTGTTTCGTAATCGTCGAGGGTAAATTCAGGCAGGGGCATAGATTCACTCAGTCATCTGCAACGGCACTCCCAGCTTGGAGGTTTCGAACCCGAAGTCCGCAAAGATCTCTCGCAGTTCCTCGGGCGGCCCTTGCATCGATGTCGTCACTACGTCGTAGCCCAGCTTGCGATAGCTTTCAAATTGCGATTCGGAAAACCACTGATCGATCGTCGATTCGTGCGGGAACTCGGGGTGGGTCTTCTGATAGTTCTTTACGTCGGTTGACTCGTCCCCCGTCAGCGACGCCTTGAAATAGACGATCGTCCCAGTGGGCGCGTTCAGGTCCGCCTTTTCATAGTGGATCGTACCTAGAGCGTAGTGCTTCTTGCTCGGGTTGCCTATCTCTTGCGGCGTGATATCGGTCACATCCAGATCGATATCGATCCCCATGTCGATACGGCACTTTCGAATCGCGTTTCCCAATCCGCCACACTCATACTTGCCATCCGCCTCCGCGTCGCATAGGATGACCAGTCCGCAGCGTCGTTTCACCATTTCATACAGGCCCATATTCTCGAAATGGCCGCCATCGGACAGATACACGAATGCCGCGTCGTCGTCCGTCCCTCCGAGCAACTCATTCACCAGGCAGAACAGACCCACGGCCGGCGTGGCTTGCCTCCAGGTGGTGGGGTGCCGCGGATTCCCCAACCACTGCCCCAACCGCACGTTGAACACCGTCATCAAGAAGGCTACCGGCGCCGAGGTGTAAAACCCCATGTTCGGGCTTGCGGCCGCCCCCGATATTCCCATCGCCAGCCCCAAGGTCGGCCCCGAATAGGGCGGCGGAAAGGCATATTGATCGGTCGGCCGGTATCCGTCCCATGCGGGTCTTTGCAGCCATCTCCGCAGCCATCGACCAAGCCATCTCCGTAGTCTGCTTTGTCTTTCGTCATCTTCGCGTTTGTTCATTTCTGCGGTCGTGAGCGGCCTTTCCTCCCGCCGTTCCGCCCTTGTCATCGGGCTGTCCTGCTCTTCCAGCCAGACGTCGTAACCGCAAAACAGCGGCGTCATCACAAACGATTCCGCCTTCCGTTCCTGCCACGCCAGATCCTGCCCTTTCACCAGATTCAAGGATGCGTTCAGAACGGGGTAGGGGCCGTCGTACCCTTTTTCGGCGCGAAGATCTTTCAGTGGCATATCGTCGGTTCGGTCGAAACCGGTAAATCGGTTCGGTGATCGTTTCCCGTTCGACGCTCCCAAGTAGCACCTCACCAGCCGGTTCCGGTAGAACAAGTGCATCGAGAACTGGTTGATGTCCACGCGCCACGCCATAATGGCCAACACCAGCACACATCCAATCAACGCTGCATACAATCGATGATCGGCGATCCACACCGGCGCACAGGCCAAAAAACCTGCACACTT
This sequence comes from Acidobacteriaceae bacterium, assembly GCA_003162255.1. Classification (GTDB taxonomy): domain Bacteria; phylum Acidobacteriota; class Terriglobia; order Terriglobales; family Acidobacteriaceae; genus Acidiflorens. Next base: position 9,715 of record PMMJ01000338.1, read on the forward strand.
CGGCGCCCACTGCTTCGTCGCATAGTCCGTTGGCAGCGACTGACACTGCTGGATGCCCCAGGAAATCCAGCACACCAAGCCGACTACAAAGATGTAGGGCGCCATCTTGGCCAGCACGTCCTTCCATGTCTGTGTTCCCGGTTTTCCCGTGGCCTGGCCATTGCCCGCCAGCAGGCCGCCAACCGTCGTCACAATCCATGCCGGCGTCAGATACCTCTGCGCGATGTGCAGCAGCCATCCATTCCGGATGAAGCCCGGAAAGTACAAAGCAATACAGAAAACCGCCAACCATGTCAGCGCCCACAGCAGCAAAGATCCGCCAAGCCGGCCCCACCACTCGCGCCGTCGGTCGCGAAACACGATTCCCATCAGGCCGATGTGCAGCGTTCCCGCCAGCAGGAAGATCCCCAGCACCAGAGGCGCGCCGAACGTCAGCGCGGCTCGTTCGCGCCAGCCCAACGTCTGTTCGGAAAGCAGCGCGTAGAGCCATCCCGCCAGCGCTCCTGCGATAGTCGCTCCAATCAGACTGATCAAAAACTCATTGAACTGCTGCAGTGGCCCTTTGATCACCTGCTCTTTCTCCACGGACACGGCGGACGTTTTCGGTCCGGTGTCTTCCCTTCGCTTCGCCATGCCTCTCCACTCATCGACCGCCTCCGAGAGTTTGGACAGGTTCGGAGCCATCCATTTCCTGTAGGCGAGCCCTAGTATTGTCGTCCCTAGCCAAATCACGCCGTAGCCGATCGAGCCCATGATCGCCGCCCGGCCGTAGGGAATGTGGCACTTGCCTCCCCCTTGGTGAAACCTCGCCACTTGCCACAGCGCTCCCAGGATCGCAACAAAGAACAGGGGCGCTCCGGTCAGCGCGAGAACCCACTTCTGCTCCGTCAGTTGCCGCGCCCCTCCAGCGTCGCGGCAATCCATGTACGCCATGTTGTTGAGGATGGTCAGAAACGCGATGACGAGCAAGACGATTCCCGTCCACATCCAGTCAACCCCGATTCCGGGGATGGCATCAGTTTCGATCGCCCACTTCTCCACGAGGCGTGGCACGAGCAGCAGGGTTGCCAGTAGCGATAGCACCACACTCAGGTTCAGTATCAGATTCCGCAAGTAAATCCCTACCATTGCCGACGTGTCACCGCTGAAGATCCCCGCCTTCGGCGTCAGATAGTTGCTGAAAACGCGCAGGAATCGGATGGGCCTGGGCTCATTGTCATCTTCCTGGTGGACACGATTTGTTGCTAGCTGCTTCTGTGCTTCCGCAAAGCCCTTTTCTTTGAGCCGGCTCGTCCATGCTGCCAGCCATCCTCCAATGTACCCTCCTCCCGAAACGGTCGAGAGATAGTCAATGCGGTAGAGTAGTTTTAACTCTGCAAGCGCCTGTAACACGCCCAAATTAAACGTCGCACTCCGAATTCCCCCGCCCGAAAATGCCAGACCCACAAAATTTGCTTTGTGTGCCGCCTCGATTACCTCCCTCCACTTTTGGCTGGTTTCGTTCCGGTGCCATCTCGGTTCATCCTTGTTGGCTGCCGTCTTTCCGGGAATGGGCGCGTCTGGCGCCTTCGCGGCAGTTCGTTCCTTACCTTTGGAGAACACATGGTCTGGTGTCTTGCGGTTTTCCCGGACGATTTCGATTTCTACACGCTCCTGTTCGAGGACATGCTCAAGCGGGAATGGCCCAGTCTGCGTATCAACCATGGTCCTGCTCCATTCTGGGAACTTTGTCTGCGAATTCCTGAGTTACTTGCAGGGAGATCCCACTTATCGATGCTCTTTTCAGACCAGCCTTGGTTCCTTGCCTCTTCTTTAGGCAGCCAATATACCGCAAATGGCCCGTTTCCAATTACTTCTTGGGCGGATTAGGCGGTGCGGCAACGACCGGGCGGGAGAGTCGGTCTGCGGTTTGGTCTCCGGCGCGGAACCGCCAGCACCTCCACTTAGTTGAATTGGCCGGTGATGTGGTTTGGATCGTGTAATCGTGAATTGAGCTTGTGAGCGTGGAACTATCAGAGTTTTTCAACCCATTGTCAGCAATCACCCGGACAGTTGTCGGGCCCCGGCCCGATAGACAGCCGTGATTGGAAACGGTAGGCTACCCGACATTCGTACAATGTTGAGTAGTGTGTGGCGCGGGGCTTCCTGGTGTGGTATATTCCCTCCCCCATCATGGCTCCGCGCCATGTTGCTCGACCGAACTGAGTACAACGCTCGTTTCTCGGCAAGGCTCGAGATCTGCCGTTAAACGGAAAGAGGTTTAGAGGAAGCGATACGGACGGCGAGCGACTACCTGAATTGGAGGACCGAGCAGGATCTCGATCGTTAGCTGTGGTTCCACGCAACTCTTCGTCTCGCCGCGGACTCCGCGCCCGGTAAAGCAGCGAGCAAGTCATGCAACAGGGAAGATGTTTGTGAGAGGAGGGTTCCGTAAGTGGTTGGAAAGTGCGCGAACCCGTTGTGCTCGGTACCTTTCCGGCGATTGGGACACGGCAAACTGTTCCGGTTTGAGGCGAGATCGCCCTCGGTGTCCTGCCGTGACTTGCCGGACAGCATTCGCGGTGCAATGCCGAGCAACGCTTCAGTGTTCTTCTGGTTGTGCGACGAATGCAGTCTGACCAACACCTTGAGCTTTGACTCCACAAAAGGACTAATCGTGCGGGCCCTTCCTGAATTTTTGTGCCGCAAGCCTCCGCGAACAGCGCCTGGCGCAATCCAACTGTTGCCGCTCGCGCCTCCCGGCAGCCTAATACGGCGCGCATCCTGACACACCCCCACGTGCTCGCTGCCTTAACAACGGCAATCGACAGGCTCTGCTTCGAAGTTCCCATGCCGCAGTAACGCGTTGGCGGCGAGTGCGGACTGCAGTTGCAACGCTATAGGGGTCTTTTGCGATAGCGTCCTGTAGCCATCGATACGAGAGCAGCCGATTTGCCGCATGCATCGTCGTCGAGGTTTAATGTTCCATGCACTCGAATGACGCAGTGGTTCTTTTTCCAGTTCTGCTGGCGATGATAGCGCTCTTGCTCTTGCTGCTTCGTCGCACTCGCCTGGGTTCACTTCTCCGCGAGCATATCGCGGACCGTCCGCGCCGCCGGCTGTTTCTCGCATCCGTCAGCTTCTTTCTGACGTTTGCCATGGTGCGGGGAATGGTGTATGCCATCCAGCATCAAATCCCGCCTTTTCACTACATCATCATGGGCGGACGCCACATCCACCACCTGGTGCTCGGAATTCTGATTCTGCTCGCCGTCGGTTATGGTTGGCTGTGTGAAGTGGGCACCGGCAGCGACTCGTCGTCGATTCTCGCCAGCGCCTTGATGTCTCTGCTTTACGGGGTGGGCGCGGCGCTGACCCTCGATGAGTTTGCCCTCTGGCTCAATCTCAAGGACGTTTACTTTGTGCGCGAGGGACGTTCCAGCATCGACGCCGTCGTTCTCTTCGGTTCTCTGCTCGCCATCGGGGGATGGGGCGCGCCGCTGTTTGCCGCCGTGGCAAAACGCACGACCAAGCAGAATCGATAGACGCAATTGCAGCGCCGCCGAAGCCGTCGCTTCCTGTGTGATTGCGGTCACGGCAAGCGGGCGCGGGTCTGAGTAAATTCATAAGCATGAACGAAACTATCAAGAACGATCGTGCAGCGTGGTTGCAAGGACCTCCAGCGGAGTGTTCAGCCGTTCCACCCGAACGCAAGAACCCTTGGCGGTTGGTTCTACTGGGAGCGCCGGGCGTGGGCAAAGGCACGCAGGCCGAACTTCTGACCGAGCGTCTGGGGGCCTGCCATCTCTCCACCGGAGACGTCTTTCGAGCCGCGGGCAAGCGGCGCGACTGCGATCAATCCCCGGCGATGAAGGCGGCAATGGAGTATATGCGTCGTGGCGACTTGGTGCCGGACTCCACCGTCTGGGAGATGGTGCGCGAGCGCAGCCACTGCATCCTCCATTGCGGCGGCTTCATCCTCGACGGCTTTCCGCGCACGCTGGGCCAGGCTGAGTCGCTCAAAGAGCTGATGGAAAAAGACAAGATTGCGCTCAGTGCCGTGGTGAACTACGAATTGCCCGTGGACGAGATTGTCCAGCGCCTGAGCGGCCGCCGCACCTGCGAAAAATGTAAGTCGGTTTTCAATGTTAAAGAACGTCCGCCGAAGGTCGAGGCCGTGTGCGATCATTGCGGCGGACGCCTTCTGCAACGCGAAGACGACCGCCCCGAGTCCGTCGCCGTGCGTTTGGAAGCCTACGAACGAAGCACCGCGCCACTCATCAAGTTCTATAAAAATCTCGGCCTGCTCATGCCGATTGTTGCTCAGGGATCTCCCGACGAGATCTTAGTGCGAACCATGGATAAGATGGATCAGCTGGAGAACCTCTGATTAAGTCGTTTAACGGAGAGCTTCGAAAGGGCATGGCTTCAGCCATGCCGCTAGAACCCGCTACACAAGCGGCTTTACAGGCTGCGGAAAAACTCGATTTCGCATTTGGTTCTGGGTGGCGCAGCGGTTCACCCCTGCGACAAATGCCTTGTTTTCCAGAGTCGGCTCTAGCCGCTGCGGTGAGACTGCAGCATGGAGAATTCTTTTTCCGCAGTCTGTGGGGGGCGGAAGTTAGTCGTGGAGAACGATATTGAGCAGCGAACTATGAACGTGCAGGCCCCCTCCGCCATAATCGACGAAGCCCAATTTTCTGAACCGGTTCATGAAAAAACTGACGCGCGATCGGGTTGTGCCTACCATCTCGGCGAGGGTCTCCTGACTGANNTTGAAGAGCTGGTCAACCAGATCTTCTTCGTACCGGATGTTCCGCGCCAATAGATATGCTACGAACAGGTCGGAGAAGGTGTGTTCCCGGTGAAGCGCCAGCATCATTGCTTTCTTATCGATGCGCAGGAGTTCGCAGTCCGTCACGGCGGTTGCCGACCCCATGCGTAAAGGCTGTCCCGCCAGGCCGCCTTCTCCGAAAAACTCTCCCTCACCCAATATGCCCAGGGTTGCTTCCTTGCCAATCTTGGATACGACCGTGAGCCGGACCTTCCCTTGCTGAACGTAGAACACGGCATCGGCTGGATCGCCCTGCGCGAAAACTTTCTCTTTCCTACGAAAAGGCACGACTTTCCGGCCCTCGCCGATGGTGGCCAGGAATTCCTTCGGGTCGAAGGCGCGCGATTTGTCGGTCAAAGCGATTTGCGCAACCATTGGTCTTCTCCCCGGGTCGAGCTACACTCATTCAACATTATGGCAAAATCGTAATCACCAAAGATGTTCAATTTTGCTCACATTTGTGGCTGGCGGCAAAATCCGTGAAAACCTGAAAACCGCCCTCTTTTCGCGAATATGTTCGATATGGAACAGACTCTCTATTCCAGCAGACTTATGATCTTGGCGTGAAAAGCAAGGAACTGACCCCAGAGCAAATCTTATCCGTGCCTTGTAATACCTGTGGTGCAGCAATCGGGGAAGCCTGTGAACTGCATTCGGGCGCCTTGCGCACGGAGCCCCACCGAGATCGGAAACTTTCCGCAGCCGACGCCGTGGAAACGAAGCCAACCAACCATAAAGGCGGCTGATGCCAACCGGCCTTCGCTTGCGCAGGCAGATGATCCCGCTTTCTGATTTATCCCGCCTTATGAATGGATGCTGCGGAAACTGGGATCGCAAAGCACCCGCCATCAGCTTGTGGCAGCCGGTCCTGTAAGCCGACAGGAAATTCGATGTGCTGGTGGCGTGGGCTCTGGATCGACTGGCTCGATCACTGCGACAGCTGCTGACCAATGCTGAGGAGTGCAAAGCACTGGGAGTCGACTTAGTTCTTTTGCGGCAAAACCTCGACACCACCTTTGCCAGCCGGTCGGCAAAAAAATGGTTGCGGTCAGGCCGACTTCTTTTGTGGTGAGTCGAACTGGATCACTTTCCCATGTTGTCCCGGCGGGATCCACTTGGTTGCTTTTTTCCGGAAGCTGCTGGGCACGTAGAACTCAATGATTTTCGCCATAAATCACCCCGTTGTTTGCGACTGTTAAGAGTGACCAGCAACGGGAACGACTTTAGAAATCGTCGCCATCCGTAGCCCCTCACTCTCTATAGTGCAAACCGGGTTCGAAAAGTCTCATTCAAGCTAATTTCTTCAGATCAATTCAGACGGTTCTCAGATTGGCGCAATAAGTATTATCGCCAGGCTAAACGCTCACTCCATGAAACCCGCTTCTAGGTGACCGTGAAAGTCAATGCCGCGCTGTCACCGCCGCTGTCGCATCCGAGGTCTCCGGAGAGGTTGGCAGGAGTGTGTACGGTAATCTGGGCGATGCCGGGAGACGAGATCTGGGCCGTGGTAATCGGGGCCTGTAGCTCGGTACTACCCACGACGGTGGTGGGCAATACCGCTCCGTTCCATACGATGATGGAAGAAGAATAAAAGTTGCTGCCATTGACGGTGAGCAGTAGGCCCTGCTGTATCTGTGCCAGGCTCGCGGGGTTCGGTGCGAGCGAAGTCAGCACGGGTTTCGGCCGGGCACTCCCGCAGAAGGGGTTGTGCACACCACAACCGGTGAGCAACATGCTTCCGAGAAACAATGCAAACAGCGATTTCTGGATTTGGTTCTGGGGCATCATTAAAGTCTACGCCAGAAGGATGACTGCAACTGGTCTCCCCGCAGTCAAAACGTTACCGAAGTGTTTTGGCGACGATGGATGCCCGCCTGACTGGGGACGGTGGGACGCATAGGAAACAAAATACTTTGTGGCAGCCGGACCTGTAAGCCGAATTCTGTCCGCAACATGAATGCTGCGGGACGGCCATTCCTCTGGGCCACGCATTACTGCGCGGCTCAAGCGACCTACCCGGAGGTTGTGGCGCGCCGAGCCGGCACGCGTCCCCGGCGCAGCCCGAAGGCTCTACCGGGAATTCCCTCCCTATTTGGTCTTGCTCCGTGTGGGGTTTGCCCTGCCCGCNNGTATGTTTTCTGTGGCACTTTCCGTCGAACGATCCCGCCCCTAAAAGCGCGGGGGCCCTCCCGGACGTTATCCGGCACACTGCTCTGCGGAGTTCGGACTTTCCTCTGTCTTGCGACAGCGACCGTCCGGTCCGGCTGCCAACCACTTCATTATAGTGCACGGCATCGCAGTGCAAGCGGAGGGGCCTGTTCCCTTACTCCTGCTCCTTGGGAGGGAGAGCAAACACGTACACCAGCAGGGCCAAGCCGATCAACAATGGAATCAGTCCGACAAGATAAGCCGGCTCCTCATGCTCTACCCCGTGCAGAAACACCATGAGACCGATGCCGACGGCGGCCGTGATCAAGCCCCCCAGCTTGATGCCCTCGAGGCGGCGTTTTGCAAAGTTTTTCTCTTTCTCGTGCAGCAGTTCCAGCGCGCTTTTGGCGCCCTCTCCTGAGCTCTCTGCGATTTTCTTCAGGGTTTCGCTCGTGTAGTAAGCCTCTCTCTCTTTGCGGCGTGCCTCGGACCACGACGCCACGGCGAGGAAAGAGAACAGGGCGATACTTCCTACAATGGGCACCATAATGCCGGCGACCGGGATGAGATTGCCATCTAATTCGAATGCCATAGTCAGCTCCTTGAACTTCTTCTGCTTTCATTCGGTACGACCGGACCAGCGCCGTTCCGGTTGCACTTTTTTCTTTGCGGTGCCATTTTTAAAATAATGCAACCGTCCGCAGCGGCGTCGTGTCGTACCTTAGGAGGCGGAGTCCAGAGTGGGAATGAGCGCGATCGACGATCAAGCCGATGTCGAACGAGTCCTGGCTGGCGACATTTCCGCCTTTGAAGGGATCGTCCGGCGCTGGCAGGGTCCGCTTATAAACCTGGCTTACCGCTTCTTTCGCGATCGCGGCCGCGCTGAAGAGATGGCGCAAGAAGCCTTTCTGCGCGCCTACCGCGCCCTCGGCCAGTGGCGCAAGGATGCGGTCTTTTCCACCTGGCTCTTCGCGCTGGCGACGAACCTCTATCGTTCGGAGCTGCGTCGCATTCCGGCGCGAACTGTGCCGCTCGAAGATATTGCCGAGCCCGTGGATGCGCGCGCCTCCGACGGAGGTCTCGAAGACCACGACCGGGATTTGGCGGTGCGGCGAGCGGTTGGCGTTCTGCCGGCGAAGTATCGCGAGGCCTTGATTCTTTTCTATTTCCACGACATGGACGTCGCCACCGCTGCGCGGAGCCTCGGCCTGCCTGAGGGCACGCTCAAGGCGAGATTGTCTCGCGGACGGGAAATGTTGCGCGGCAAACTTCCGCAGCTGTTCACGGTGCCGCGCCTGAAGGAGGCCTGATGAGACGCTTGACTGAACACGACCAGATTGGACACGACGAGGACGAGATTGACCGCATTCTTTCCCGTCAGGACGAAATCGTCCCGTCGTCGGGCTTCGCCGCCTCCGTCATGGAGGCGGTGCGGCGCGAGGCTGCCGTACCGCCGCCGATCCCGTTCCCATGGAAGCGCGCTATGGCCGGCCTGCTGGTTGGCGGCTTGGCATTAGCTCTGGTTTTGGTGGCGGGCATTGTCGCCCTGGTGCAGTCGGGGAGAGCGGCAACGACCGCACATTTTTCCATGCCCGTGCCGTCCACGTTGCCGCCCATGTTCAATGGTGGTGTAGAGTCCGCGGCGATTTGGACCGTTCTGGCGCTGCTGCTGGCTTTTGTCTCGGTGAAACTTTCAATGCGGCTGGCTTTCGGCAAAGCATAAGGCTTCCTGCGGTCGATCCGATTTTGCGGGTGGAGAGCCGGGCGTCCCCGCCCGGCCGCCCGACTGCACAGGCGAGACCTCCGTCGCTCCCTCGTGTGACTCAAGTCGTAGGAGTCCAGCCCCGGACTGTTAAACTGATAACGAATCAGGCGCGGGGCAAGAGGCCAACACCGTGAAACCTGAGACCTGAGACCTGACACCTTGATCCATGAACATTTCCGAGGCCATCAAGATCGCGTTTCTGTCATTGTGGGCGAACAAGCTGCGCTCCGCGCTCACCTTGCTCGGCGTGGTCATCGGAGTGGCCGCCGTGATTGCCGTGGTCACGTTCGTCAACGGCATCAATGGCTATGTGGCGACAAAGATTTTCAATCTTGGCGCCGACGTTTTCATCGTTTTCAAGAATTCACCCGCTGTCACCAACATCGATAAGTTTCTTGAAGGCGAAAAACGCAAGAACCTCACCATGGAGGACTACCAAGCCGTCCTCGAAGCCTGCAATCGCTGCGAATGGGTGGGCGCGTCGCTCTACAACGCCAGCGGACACGTTAAGTACGGTGAGCAATCCATCAGCGATACGATTGTCCGCGGCCTGACGCCGTCGATGGTGCCGATTCTCGATATCGACCTTACCGCCGGTCGCATGATCAACGATATCGATGTGCGCAACAATTCCGCCGTCGTCGTGGTCGGAACCGACATCGTGGATAACCTGATGCCCGGCGTGGATCCCATTAACAAGGAACTTCGTATCGATGGCTGGGTCTATCGCGTGGTCGGCGTCGGCAAACGCAAGGGCAAGACGCTAGGCCAGAGCATGGATAACTACGCACTCATGCCGATCACCGCGTTTGAGAAACAGAATGGTTCGCACCTGGATATCCACATCTCCGGCAAAGCGGCTTCCAGCGGCGCCGGCTTCGACGAAGCGATGGACGAGACGCGCGCTGTTCTGCGCGCCCGCCGCCACGTCCACCCCGGCGACGAAGATAATTTCGACATCGAGACCAACGACAGCCTGCTCAGCATCTGGTCGAACTTCAGCGGCACGTTTTTTTACGCCATGATCGGAATCGCCGCCATTTCGCTGGTGGTGGGCGGCATCGTGATCATGAACATCATGCTGGTTTCGGTGACNNTTCGGGATTGCCTGGGGCGTGGGGTCGCTGCTGGTGCTGGTCGGGCTGGGCGAGGGCTTCCGCTCAGGACAGCACCGCCAGTTCGCCACTCTGGGCAACGATGTGGTTATGATGTGGAACAGCACCATTCCGGCCCTGGCCAACCAGCATACGGGGATGCGCCCTTACCAGCTTACGCTGGGCGACGCAGGCGCCGTGCGCGCGTTGCCGCAGGTGCGCGCGGCCACCGCTATCCTCAACCGCAATGACCTCTACCAGGTCAGCGCTTATGCCAACGCCTCCGGCACGGTGTGTGGCGTGGAACCGAACTTCTCTGCCGTGCGCTTTGTGCCCATCGCCGAGGGCCGCTTTCTGAACGATCAGGACCTGGCCGAGCGCCGCCGAGTGGTCGTGCTGGGCTTGAAAAGCGCCCAGCTTCTTTTCCACGGCCATCCCATGCTTGGAGAGACCATCACCATCAACGATGTCAGCTTTACCGTGATCGGACGTGTGCAATCCATCAGCCGTGGCAACAACGACAACGACAATCAGAGGCTCTACGTCCCGCTGACCACCATGCAGGAACTCTTCGCGATGAAGGGCGGCAATGTGCCTCGCGACGCGCTCGTTTCTATCCAGTATCAACCGGCGATCAAGGGCGATGCCACGGCGGCCAAGGTTGCGGTGCACCGGGTGATCGCCGCGCGGCACGGCTTTGACCCTTCGCTCAAGGATGCCTTCGATGAGTGGGACACTATCGAGGAAGAGAAGATGATCGGGGCGATCTTTGATGCCATGGATGTATTTCTGGGCGGGGTGGGTATCGTAACGCTGGGGTTGGGAGCGGTGGGCATCATCAACATCATGCTGGTTTCGGTGACGGAACGAACGCGGGAGATCGGCATCCGCAAGGCCATGGGCGCGCGCAGCAATGACATCCTGCTGCAGTTTCTGATCGAGTCCCTCGCATTGGCGCTGCTCGGTGGTGCGATTGGAGTGCTTTTCGGAATTTCCTTCGCCAAAGTCGTTACGCTCGCCATCGGCATGCCCTCAGAGATCAAACTCTGGGCGGTGGCGGCGGGAGTGCTCGTAGCGGCAAGCGTCGGTATCTTCTTCGGAGTGTACCCAGCGCGCCGCGCCGCCCTGCTGGATCCAATCGCTGCGCTGCGCTTTGAGATGTAACATTTTAGAATTGTCATCCCGAGCGGAGCAAGGGATCTGCAGTTTCTCGGCGAGCTCTGCACCTCGGCGGTGAAAAGGGTTGTGAAGCAATGCTAGTCAAGGGCGAACTCGGCGAAGGCCTGAAGATGGCGGTCGATACGATCCGCAGCAACAAAATGCGCTCGTCGCTCACCGTGCTGGGCATCGTGATTGGAGTGGCCGTCGTCATCGGGATTTCGTCGATCGTGCGCGGCCTGAACGACAACGTGAGTCAGGTCATCAGCAGCCTGGGTTCCAATATTATTTTCGCGTTTCACATAGAGCCCTTCACCTTCGGCCGTCCCACGGAAGAGATGCGCACCCGCAAAGAACTGACCTACGACGACGCCATGGCGATGCGGGATCTGCCCCACGTGAAAGCGGTCACCACCGGCGTGCGCTATGCCCGCCCGGAACTCGGCACCGGCTCCTACACCGTCAAATACAAAGATCGCAAGGCCAAGCGGAGCATTCTCGAAGGCGACACGGCTTCCTACAAGGATGTCATCGACGTCGCTCTGGACTCCGGCCGCTGGTTCAGCGATATCGATGAAGAGCGCCGCGCCTCGGTGATTATTATCGGCCACGATACCGCGGAGGAGCTCTTTCCGAATGAACAGCCGCTGGGCAAAGAGCTGGACATCGAGGGCCAGCTGTTCACCGTGATCGGCGTCGCGAAGCTCCGCAAGAGCGTGTTCGGTGGCGGAAAGAATCCGGACGACAACATCGTCTTCTTCCCGCTCACGACGTTCCGCAAGCTGCACCCAGAACTGAAGCAGTACTGGATCAGCGTCAAGGCCACTTCGCACGATGACATGCCCAAGGCGATCGACGAAATGCGCGAGTTGCTGCGCCGGCGACGGAGGGTCCCGACGGAGAAGCCGGACAATTTCGCCGTCTTCACTCAAGACTCGCTTTCCGACGTGTGGAATCAGATCACGGGGATGATCTTCGTCTTCATGTTTGCGGTGTCGAGCGTGGGCTTGATCGTGGGCGGCGTGGGCGTAATGAACATCATGCTGGTTTCGGTGACCGAGCGCACCCGCGAAATCGGAGTGCGCAAAGCCATGGGCGCCCGCAAGCGCGACATTCTGGTGCAATTCACGCTCGAAGCCATCATGCTCACGGCCGTGGGCGGAGTGATTGGGCTCTTATTGGGCGCACTGATCACGGCGATCATCCCGCTTGTCTTCCCCTCGCTTCCGGCGACTATGTCGGTGGACTGGTCGGTATTCGCTTTCACTGCCTCGGCCGCGGTGGGACTGGTCTTCGGAATTTATCCCGCGTGGAAGGCGGCCAATCTCGATCCCATCGAGTCGCTGCGCTACGAGTAAGATGGGGGTTCTGCTAGGGGCGTAAGAATCCAGCCCCGGAGGGGCGACCGAGCTTAGCCCAGCGCTTCAGCGCNNCAAGTCCCAGAGGGACGACCCAGCCTCAGGCTCTCTCTCGAGTCACAAGAAGATAGCTCCATGCCACTGACATCAAGAGTCTTGCTCGAAGCGGTCGCGGCACTCGGAACCCTCGGCAGTCTCTTTTTTTATCTCCTGTCCACGCTTTCGTTGGTCAGTTTCCTCCGCGACCGGCGCAAGAAGCTAAACCAACCTCCGCTGCCAGAAAGCCAACTCCCTCCAGTTTCCATCCTCAAGCCGCTGAAAGGCGTCGATCCCGAAATGTGGGAGAGTTTCTGCAGCCACTGCGA
>PMMJ01000063.1 GCA_003162255.1 Acidobacteriaceae bacterium
CCGAACTCGGCCAGTGCGTTGTGCTCGCCTTCCATGTAGGCGCTGGTGACATCGTAAAGGAACAATGAGGGCGGCTCGGGATGGCTCTTGCGATAGTGCTGGTAGAGGGCCGTTTCGATGCGCGCCTGGCGGGCACAGAGATCGTCCAAGGCCGCATAGAGGTCGTCCTCGTCGAAACTGGGAAGCCCGAGCACTTCGGCGACGGCGTGATCGCGTGCCCAGCGCACGGCGGAGAGTCGGGAGCCCTGATGAGCGATGCGGGCCAGGACGAGAAAGAGGGAGAATTTGGCCATCTGGCTCTTGCCCAAGGCAGCGGTAATGCCGAGGCGGTCGGCGATTTGTTTGAGCGTGTGGAGCAGGCCGAAGACGGGACCACAGACCGGAGTGAGGGAAGCCAGGTGATCGAGTTCGCCGCGGAGCAGGCGGCGCAAGACGTCAATCCGTGCGGAGGGCCAGGAGGAGAGGTTGGCGAGGGTGCGGTTCTTGACCTTGCCATCTTCGCGGAAGCTCTCGCGAAGGAGAATCGCAGGCGGGGAATTGCGATTGGGTACCGTGGCCACGTACATGCGAATAGTATATAACAACTATCCATGATGTAAAGCACTACTTCGCATCATTACATGACTATATTTGTAGTGGACAAAACCATCCAAATCCAACGGCACAAGCAGGTGAGGTCCGTTCAGGCGAGGGAAGATCCGCCGGAGGATGAGCCGAGGCGACGGAAGCCGCGACGCACGGGCCTCTGCGTGCTGCATCAGATGGCAAGCCGATGCCTGGGGTCTCTGATTCACTATCATCCTGCATCCACTGGCGCATCTTTGGTCGCCAACCGAAACGAACTGCGGCTCAAGCCGCCGTGGGTTTAGGAGGATCTGGTTGCCGCACCGTTCTGCAGGGTTGCCAGCATCTTTAGCTGTTCCTGTGCGGCTGCAGAAGACGAGGCTGGATTTTGCCCGGTGATCAGATTGCCATCAACTTGCACAAAGGATGCCCAGTCCGGGCCCTTCGCGTANNCATCGACTCGATGAGCGCGATCGAGTGCTTGTCCTCGGCCAAGTCCCACAGCGGTCCGTGTCCACCCGGATAAAAGACCGCGTCGAAGTCTTCGGCCACCACAGTGGAGAGCTTCACCGTTGTTGCGAGCGCCGTCTGCGCGCCGGCATCTCGCTTGAAGCGTTCAGTGGTGTCTGTCTGCGATCCGGGCTCCTCGCTCTTCGGATCGATCGGAGGCTGTCCTCCCTGGGGAGACGCCAGCGCGATGTCCGCACCTGCATCACGGAACACGAAGTAGGGGGCGGCGAATTCCTCCAGCCACAATCCGGTCTTCTTCCCCGTGTTTCCCAGCTCACTGTGCGACGTTAGGACCATCAAGATCTTCATATCTGCTCCTTCCCTGTTGTTCGTAACTAGACTGTTGGCGTAAATTGGGCCAAGTCGTAGATGCCGAGTTCCTTCTCCAGCTTCGCCACCGCGTCGACGTTCTTCTCAAAACCATCGCCGTGGAATAGTTGGTTCTCCTTCTTCTCGAACTCTTCACCCAACGCGTCGTATTCGTGTTCGGAGACGATCTTCCGGAACGCAGGAAACAGGATGGTATCTTCGCGGGCCTCGTGCGGCTCGTACATGCGGACGAACTGGTACAGCATGTTCCGAAGGTTCGCGCGCTGGCTGGCATCCTTGAGTACTGACGGGCTGGCCAGTTGGATGGTCCGATCGGTCAGTACACGGCCCTTCTGATGTTGCTGGTTGAGAACGTCGACCAAATCCACCAGTTTGTTCGCCTTGCGGAACCGGGGGAAGAGATAGTCTTCTTCCAGCTTCTCGTGATAATCCTCAACGAACGCCCGGATCAACTTCGCGGAAGAAATTACCACATCAGGAGGAAAGTCCCGCTTACTATCGATCCGATTCATGACTTCCCGATAGATGAGCAGAACACGTTTCAGCACGCCGTGTTCGCGCATCAAATCCTCACCCAACGAGATCTTTTCATCCTCGCCGCCCTTCTTGGCAGCCGCCCAGCCCTTCCCTTGTGCCACGAGACGAGGCGAGGTTGACAGCGCAGCCACCCCGCCTATCAGAAGTCCTGCATTTCGAAGCCATCCACGTCGTGGTTCATTCGTAACNNGCCCAGAAGCCCTTGTCGAGCAGCATCGGAACTTTCGTCGTTGCGATGGCGACCGAAATATCCATGAGCAACGGGACCGCTGATAATCGCGTCAGTAAACCGAGCAGGATGAACGCGCCGAACGCGATCTCGACCACACCTACAAAAGGGGCCACGATAAGAGGCTCCGGTATGCCGATCTTCGCAAAGCGGCCCACACCCAGAGCATCAGAGAACAGAAACTTCTGAATCCCCTCTGAGAAGAACACCGCGCCGGCGAGAATCCGAATAAAAATCGTTGTTGCCGGTGCGCTCGATCTGATCAGTCTCTGAAACGCGACCATCAACCGCCCCTTCATCTTATCCAGCCGTTTTGGATTCTTACTCAAGATAATCCCTGTCATCAGCGAATTAGCCGCGATCATCACGATCGAATGCAGCGTTGTCGCGACNNGCAAAGAGGTCGATGCTGACAGCGATGACCACGGAAATGGTTGGGTCTTTGGTCAATAGCCAAGGAATAATGCCGACGAGGGCAATGATTAGGCAATACGTATCAATTCGTCGTATGTTCTTAAAGCCATACTTGAGCGACAATAGGAAAATGATGACAGTGAATATCTCGGACGCCGCTGTAGAAAGCGCGCCGATACCTGCCCCACGTGCGACTTGTCCGAAGAACACGATGCACGATACAATTGTCCANNCGATCGCAAGAAGCGCTGCGACAATTGCTATAGAGGTTTTCATCGATTGAAGGTAACACGAGCCCGGCGTGACATCCCGCCCTTAGTCTATAACTCTCTGACCGTTCACAACAGCTTCTACTAGGACAATTGCAATTGAAAAGGTCCGGGGCATGCTTAGCGTACGGCACCGGCCATTTCTTCCCTGTGACGCCGCGAGCAATTCGG
>PMMJ01000548.1 GCA_003162255.1 Acidobacteriaceae bacterium
TTGTTGCCGACCAGGTCCCAGTTGCCTTCCTCGGTGTAGAACTTGAGCGCAAAGCCGCGCGGATCGCGCTCGGTATCGGCCGACCCCTTTTCGCCGCCGACCGTGGAGCAGCGGATGAATGTCGGCGTCTGCTTTCCGGTCTTGTTGAAGAGCTTGGCGGTGGTGTATTTCGCCATGTCGGGATTGGTGCAGGTGAAATGGCCATAGGCACCGGAGCCCTTCGCGTGTACAACGCGTTCCGGCACGCGCTCGCGATTGAAGTGAGCCATTTTTTCAAACAACAGATAGTCTTCGAAAACTACCGGGCCACGCGGCCCAACAGTAAGCGAGTTCTGGTTGTCTCCCACCGGACGTCCGGCAGCGGTGGTGAGCTGTTTCTTTTCGTCTGGCATGGTCCACGCTCCTTAGAATGACGTTGATGTTGAGAGGTACAGTCAATTTTATGCCGTTTTGTCCAGAGGCGAACGATTGCGGACGAAGGATTGCGGGCGAAAGATGCGAGAGTGATATGGTCCTTCCGCTTCGCCGTCCTTGGTCGAAAGCCCGGGGTTGAGTAAAATGGCGGGGAAGCGGCCTTCGCAAAGGCGCACAGGAGACTGAATGGCTTCCGGTGAAACGGCAACCGCCGTCACGAGCACGATCCCGCAACTTCCCCACCACAAAGTCAAGATTAAGAAGCCGGGCCAGCGTGCCTGCAACGAGAAAAACGAAAAGGGAAAGTTCTGCGGCGGACACCTGAAACGCTGGTTCTACACCGCCGACGTGCTCGAACGGGAATGCGGCTGCGTGGAGAAAGCGTGGGGAGCGGACGCCGAAGTCTATCGCTGCGAATTTTGCCAGACGCTCTACCTGCCCAGTCCCCAAGATCCGCACGGCGTGAATGTCGCGGGGACAGGCCAGCTTTCGGTGTTCGGGCTGACGATTCCTCCGAAGGAGGACAAGAAGGCTTAGCGTCTCTACTCCGGCTCCCGCGCCAGTTCTGGACTCGGCACGGTCTCTCCCTCCAGCTCTTTGTGCCGCGCCGCCCGGTGCTGGTTCATGATTTTGGTGGCCGCCGCCAATTCCTCACGGCCTTCTTTCTCGCGTCCCATGCGCACCAGCACCTGTCCGCGCAGATAACGCGCGTTGGCGTAGCTGCTGTCCAGCCGGATAATCTGATCCAGTTCCGATAAAGCCGCCGCGTAGTGCTGCTGGTGCTCTGCAATCTTCGCCAGGCCCATGTGCGAACTGATCTGTCGCGGATCGAGTTTCAGCGCGCTGCGATAATTCTTCGCTGCCTCTTCCTCGTTCCCGGCCGTCGACTCTAAACTTCCCAGCTGCTCGTAGGCGAAGGGGACGTCCGGCTCAATGGCGATGTCCTTATGAAACTCCTCGCGCGCCCGGTCATAGTCCTGCTCATGCACAAGGGCCAGGCCCAGATTGAAATGTACGAAGGGCAGTTTTGGATCGGCCTGGGCTGCCGCTTCCAGTTCCTTCACTGCGTCGTCGTACTCTTCGCGATTCAGATGCGCCTTGCCCCTCAGCAAAAGAAATTCGGGAGAGCCCTCTCCAATCTCAACCAGGCGCGACATGGCCTTTTCCTCCAGTGCGGAGTTCTTGGCCTTGTCCGCCGCATGTTCAAGCACGTAGAGGTAATTCAGTTGGGTCGATGCCCGTCCCCACAACGGTTCCAGCATATCGATCGCATCCGTCCAGCGATCGTTGAAGAAGTAGCAAAGGCCCAGCAGATAACGGGCCTGATAGGAATCGGGCGACTGCCGCACCACCGACTCAAAAGGAGGGATCGCCAATACGAAATCGTTCTGGCGGTAATATGCGAGGCCGATGTTCAGCCGGATTCCCGCCATACCGGGCGCGAGTTTCTCGGCCTTATGCAGCATCTCCAGAGCCTGTGGCCACTGCTTGCGGCGCATATCAATCACGCCGAGATTGGCGTAAGCCCCCGCCACGCCGGGGTTGACCGCCAGCACTTGCCGGAAGGCGCGCTCGGCTTCATCGAGCTTGCCCGCATGCAGCGCGGCTTCTCCGCCCTCAAACAGCTTCTGCGGATCACGCGCGGCCTGGGTCGTTCCGTCTCCTGTCTTCGCCGGCGCAACGCTCTGCGCACAGACCCCACTGGGAAGAAATAGCAGTAAGAGAACTGCGAACGATTTGCGGATGCTTGACAGTTGATCCATCGTCCTGTAGTGTCCGCCAGCAAGAGGCTAAAATTCAAGGAGTCCATGGAATCCGCAGATTCGAAGCCCACGCGAAAAGCCTCGCCGCAGAAATCCCGCCGGGCATCAACCTCCGAGCCCCCCCGCAAACGGTTGCAGCCGGTCGCGCCCACCATCCGTGACGTCGCCGAGCGCAGCGGATTTTCTTCCGCCACTGTTTCCATCGTTCTGAACAACGCGCCGCTGGCCCGCTACATTCCCGATACCACAAAAGGGCGCATTCAGCGCGCCGCCTCGCATCTCGGCTACCGTCCCAACCTGTTTGCGCGCTCGCTTCGTGGACGGCGCAGCCAAACCGTCGGCGTCATGGTTTTCGACATGACCGACCCTTACTGCACGCTCGTGCTGCGCGGCATCGAAAACACGCTTTTCCAGTCGTCGTATCTTCCCATCCTCACCGATGTGCACAACGAACGCAGCCGCTTCGAGCGCTATCTCGAGATGCTGCTCGACCGCCGCATCGAAGGCCTGGTCATCCTCGCGAACTGGCTGTTTGTCGACATCAACGTTCTCGCCGATCTGGAGAAAAGCGACATTCCGACCGCAACCGTGGGCCGCGACCTCAAGAACGACAAGATCAGTTCGGTGATCGTCGACAACGCCGCCGGCGCTCGCGCTGCGCTCGAGCATCTCCATTCTCTCGGTCATCGCAAAGTCGCCTTCATCCGCGGCCCTCACGAACTGACCGACACGGAACCGCGGTGGCGTGGCGTGCGGGCGGTGGCCCGCGAACGCGACCTCGAGATCGACCCCCGGCTGATTGTCGATCTACCAGAATCGGGAGATCCGTTCTCAAGTTTTGAACAGGGATACAAATTAACGGAGGAATTACTGCAGCGCCGCCGTCCTTTCACCGCGTTGATGGCCTTTGACGACATGACGGCTTTCGGGGCGATTCGCGCGCTCGGCAAGGCCGGGATTCGCGTTCCCGACCAATGTTCAGTAGTGGGTTTTGACGACGTATCGCCCGCCGCCATCTATTCTCCGGCGCTCACTACCGTGCGCCAGCCCATGGAAGTTATGGGAACGGCCGCGGCCACCATCGTGCTCGACGCCATCAACGCCAGTCTCGAAAAGAAGCCTACCCGCACCATTCACCGCCGCATTGTTCCCGAGTTGATCGTGCGCGAGTCGACCCGCAGCCTAAAGTGAGAATTTACGTTGAACGCTTCAATTTTTCTTGACAGCCCATTCCGACCTGGAGCAATATTAACACGTTTTAATACAGGGATTCGTCTGGTTGAACGAGGATTGAACGCTGGAATTGCGGTGTGTTCGCTCATTGCCGCAGCGGTCCTCAGGCGCAGGAAACGGGCTCGGCGCATGACAACACTGGAGCTATTGAATGTCGCGTTGCGACTTTGGGTTAGGAGGCTGTTCATGAATCGCAGAAATGCAATGGTCACGACCGTGCGGAATTTTCTTGCTGTGTGTGTTCTTCTCCTATGCGCGGGTTCGGTCGCGCTTGCCCAGGCCGGCAGGGGCAGCATCAGCGGTCTGGTCTCCGACCCAGCCGGGGCTCTCATTCCCGGAGCCAAGGTGGTCCTGCTGAACCCCGCAACCGGAGTGACCCAGCACACCATCACCAGCGGTGCGGGACTCTACACCTTCATCTCCCTCAATCCCGGCGTCTACCAAGTCACCGCCAGCGAGACGGGATTCAAGAGCGTCGCCCAGGAAAAAATCACGGTCAACGTCGATCAGGTCACCGAGGTCAATATCACTCTCCAAGTCGGCGCCACCACCGAGACAGTCACCGTCACCGAAGGAATCGAACTGGTCGAGCCCAGCAACTCTACCGTCGGCTCGCTGATCCCGGCCGAGGCGATTGACCGCGTGCCTTTGGTGTCCCGCAACGTTTTCGATCTTATCCAGTTGAGTGCGGGCGTGAATGCTGTCAACGGTTCGCCCAACTCCAGCGATTCGATGCAGTCCATTCAGAATATTTCAGTTGGACGTCCCGGAGTTGATGTCTCTGCCGACACCATCAACGGATCGCTCGTCGGTTCGGTCTACTACATGGTCGACGGCGCACCGATTGGCATCGCGGAAAACAACTCAGCCGCCATTATTCCCGCCATGGAAATCCCCGAAGATGGCGTGCAGGAAGTTCGCGTCGAAACCCAAAATACGCCGGCCTCGTATCAGAGCGGCGGTGCAGGCGTCATCAGCCTGGTCACCAAGTCTGGCACCAATAAAATCCACGGCGATATTTTCGGCGTCTTCCGTCCCGACGTACTCGCCGCCAACGACTATTTCAATAAGCAAGCCCAGTTGTCCATCGGTCAAAAAAACACGCCACCCTCTTTCCATCGTTATCAGGAAGGTGGCGCGATTGGTGGAGCCATCAAGAAAGACAAGCTGTTTTTCTTCGGCGATTACGAGGAGACGCAGCAGGAACAATTCGAAGGGCTCAAGACTTACAACGTCCCCACGAGTCTCGAAAGAACGGGCGATTTCTCGCAGATGGGGTTTACCATCTACGATCCTACTCAGCCCGATAATCCCGATGGTACGCGGCAAGCCTTTCCCGGCAACATTATCCCGAATCCCAATCCCATCGCCTTGCTCTTCTTGGCGAATATGCCAAAGTGCAACTACCCCAACCCGTCCACCTGCGATCAGGCGACGATGGACCTCAACTCCGCTGGTTATAATTATGCCGTTCCGGGATTGGATCCGTTCCATGCGCACCGGTTCGACGTCCGGGTGGATTGGGCCCAGAGCGAAAAGCAGCGCATCTTCACCCGCTTTTCCTACGAAAAGTTGAAGTTTTCCACCGCCAACGTCTTTCCCAGCCCAGGCTGGGACCCCGATTATGCCCTGAACACCACGAACGCCCGCAGCGCCTTGGTGGCGGATGACCTGACCCTTAATGCTTCTACCGTCCTGAACTTGCGCTACTCGTTTACCCGCCGCTATGAACACCAAGGAGGCCCGGCGTCGTACTCGAGCACCGACATCACGAAGCTGGGTTTTCCCGCCGCGCTGGCTGCGCAGCAGGTCGTCAAACAGCTTCCGTTTATGCTTTTCGATGACTACGGTGGCGGAGTTGGCGGCACCGCCGATTACAACAACTTCATCGATGCCAGCGAGAATAGTGACGCCAACGTCACCTTGACGAAGATTCACGGCAAACACCAAATCTCCACAGGCTTCGAATGGATGAAACGCTATTTCAACGTGGGCCAGCCCTACGCCCCGGCCGGCACCTACAGTTTTGGTTATGGTGGTACCGATCAACAAACCTCGCCCGCCTCGGGCAATCTAGTCGGCGGCAGCGATTACGCTTCTATGCTCATCGGCATGGGAGACAGCGGTGAGTTCGACAGACCCGTCTTCGGCGCCGAATCCAATCCGTACTACGCCGCGTTTATCGAAGACACCTACCACGCCACGCCGAAGTTGACGATTACAGCCGGTCTGCGCTGGGACATCTTTGGCGGGCGCAACGAGCGCTTCAACCGCCAGGAATACTTTGATCCCAATGCCACCAATACGGTGAGCGGCGTCTCCTATACCGGTGCGGAAATCTTCAATAACAGCAGCAATCGCTCTCCTTTCAAAACCAACATGCACAACTTCGGGCCCCGGTTGGCTTTTGCTTTCCAGCCCATCACCCATTTTGTAATCCGCGGCGGCGCAGGCTTCTACTATGGGCCCAGCACTGAGATGGCGGCCAGCGCCGCCATCAATACCGATGGATTCTCTTCCAGCACCGGACAGAACTCCAACTGCCCGAGCCTCGATGGCAATTGGGTTTTTTACGGTTCATCGGCGTGTACCATCACAGGAGGCCCTCCACTCCCCGCCGATAATTTCACCGTGCCGTATTCGCTAAGCAATCCCTATCCCAATGGGCTTATCCCCATTTTCGCAACCGCACCCCCCGGCTTGGCCAATAACCTGGGAATCACCATCAACACTGTGCAGCATGCTCAGCGCACGCCCACCACCTACAACTTCAACTTTGGTCTGGAATATGAATTCTCGCATCAGATAGTGGTGAGCGCTGGATATGTGGGTAGCCGCGGACTTTTTCTGCCTTTCAGCTCCGTGGATCAGAACCTGCTCGATCTAGGCACAATTGCACAATACGGCGATTCGTTGTGCTTCATATTCAACCCGAGCTGCGCGGTACCCAATGCATGGGAGGCAATTCAGCCCTCGACGAATTCCTGGTACGGTCAATCGACTGTGCCGCAGTGGATGGCGCTCGAAAAATATCCTCAGTTCGGCAGCGGCGGCTTCGGAAGCGGCGTCGTCACCTCCGGGTATCCTGCGGGAGACTCTGAATACCACTCGCTGCAGACGAAAGTGCAGAAGCGCCTGACGGGCCATTTCACCACGCTGGCTACTTTTACCTGGGCTAAGCTAATTACTGACGACGGCAATCCTCCCCTGGGTTTCGTGGGCAGCCACAATGGATCGGTACAAGACTGGAGAAATCTGGAATATGAACATGCCATCAGCCCGCAAGACGTCAAGTACTCGTTCACCGGGCAGGTATCTTACGACCTACCCATTGGCAAGGGTCGGGCAGTCAATCTGCATGGAGTAGCCAACACCGTTGCGGGCGACTGGACTGTGAACGCCATTCTCTATCTCAGTACAGGGGTTCCCATCCACTCTCCCGGCTCGGGAAATGGGCTGACCCCCTTCAATCAGCGGTCCGATATGATCTGCGATCCCTCGAAAGGCGCCCCGCACCAGGTGAATGACTGGTTCAACATAAATTGCTTCGTGCAGCCTGGCACCGAAAACGGGGGCAATCCGAATCCTTACATTCCGGGAACTGCTCCGTCCTATCTCGACAATGTGCGCACCCGGGGGGCGCGCAATCTTGACCTCTCCCTTTACAAGACGGTCAAATTTACGGAAACGATGGCACTCCGCTTCGATATTTCCGCCTATAACATCAGCAACTACGCGCAGTACGGATACCCGAGTGTGAACAGCGTAGCCGGCGTGGCTAGCGAAGGCGAATCGTTCGGGGTGATCAGCAACAACGTCAATAGCCCGCGCCAGTTCCAGTTTGGCGCACGGTTTACATTCTGACCGATTGGCGGGTGCCCACTCATCGCGTTCTTTGCGATGAGTGGGATTTGCCCGAGAATTCAACCAATCGTCAATCCGCGACGCCCGCGCGCACGCGTTCCCGGCTCAGCACGGCTAGCCCCTTCTCCAGATCGGCGATCAGGTCCTCAACATGCTCAAGACCAACGGACAGGCGGATCATCTGTTCGGTCACGCCCATCTTTTTCCGCAACTCGGGAGCGATCATGGCGTGTGAAGTCAGCACCGGGATGGTCACGAGCGAATCCACTCCGCCGAGACTTGGTGCCAATGTAAATAGATTCAGCGCTTCGGCCACGCGGCAGGCGTCGGCGCCGCTGCCTTCCACCTCGATGCTCAGGACGCCGCCCCCACCCGCCATCTGCTTCGTCGCGATCGCATAGTCAGGATGCTCCTTCAGCTGCGGATAATGCACCCGCGTCACCCTGGGATGCCGGCTCAGGAACTCGGCAATCCGCAGCGCGCTCTGGTTCTGCCGCTCGACGCGGACGGCGAGCGTTTTGATTCCCCGCAGCAAAAGAAACGCGGCGTGCGGATCCATGCAGCCGCCGAGCGTGGTGCGCGTGTTATGGATTTGCTCGATCAAATCGCGTCGTCCCGTGGCGATGCCGCAGATCAGGTCGGAGTGTCCGCCAAAATATTTCGTCCCCGAGTGCAGCACGAGGTCGATGCCCCACTCCGCCGGACGGCAATTGATCGGCGTGGAAAAAGTCGAGTCGATGGTTGAGATCAGGCTATGTTCCCGCGCCAGGGTCGCAATTTTATCCAGATCGACGACTCGCACCGTCGGATTCGTCGGCGACTCGACGTGCAGAAGCTTTGTGTTGGGCCGGATGGCGCGCTCGTGCTGCTCGATATCGTTGGTGTCGACGAACGTCGTTTCGATCCCCAGCTTCGGCAGCCACTGCGAAAGAAACTTGATCACGCCGCCGTAAATAGAGTGCTGCGCCACGATATGGTCGCCCGCCTTCACCAGCGAAAGAATCGAAGTCGTGATCGCGGCCATGCCCGATGAGAACAGCAGCGCCGCGTCCGTACTTTCGAGTTCGGCGATGGCATTTTCCGCAACCGTATTCGTGGGATTGCCGTAGCGCGTGTAGTAGCTGTCAGTGGGAGTGACGCGCAGTTGCTCCTGCATGTCGGTAACTTCGAAGGTCGAAGTCTGATAGATCGGCGTGGAAAGCGGACCGTTCTTTTTGGCAAGGCTGGTGCCGCCACGTACCGCCTCGGTTTCCCGACGGAATTGATGTTTTTTCATGTAGAGATCTCCTGTAGAGACGCGGCTTGCCTCCCGCTTGCGGTGGAAGGCATTCGCGGCGGGAGACGGGCAAGCCCGGCCTCTACACGAAACCCGCAGCTTCTCAAGATAACCGGCGCTGCCCACCCGCGGCAAGGCGCGAGACTAGGATGAATATGTTCTGCGAGACGCAGCTCGCGGTTGGTAATATCTCTCATTGAGCGTCTTTACATTGACCAGCAAGCCACTCTTATGAAGAAGAAACTGAAAACGACTTCCCGCAAAACCTCCGCGACCGGGAAAGCGACGAAAGCCGCGCTGAGAGCGACCGTCCTGAGGGGCAAGCAACCCAAGGCCGAACTGCGCCACATCCCGTGGAGTTCCGTCGAGGTGGAAGCGCTGAACCCCTTGTTCGCGCGCCACTTCATTGTCGGACAGAACGTCATGCTGGCTCGCATCCTGCTCAAAAAGGGATGCCTCGTGCCCGAACACAGCCATCACAACGAGCAGATCAGCTACGTCGTCGAAGGCGCGCTGAAATTCGGGATCGACGGCAAAGAGATTGTGGTGAATGCCGGCGAGGTTCTCACCATTCCGCCCCACATGCCGCACTCGGCCGAGGCCCTCGCCGATAGCGTCAGTCTCGACATCTTCAACCCGCCCCGCGCCGACTGGATCAATAAAACCGACGCCTATTTGCGGTGAGAAAATTCCACCGCAGAGTGCGCCGACATCGCAGAGAAATTGAACAGGAAAATCTCTGCGCGCTCTGCGATCTCCGCGGTTAACTCGTATGATGTATTTATATTTCTGCGCGGATAGGTGACAAGGCAAAGTGTCGATCGCTCAAAATATCGAAACCATTGCGAAACTCCGCTGCATCGGCTGCGGCGCTGCTCCCGACTCTGCTGGCCAGGATTTTCGCTGCACCGCCTGTGGCGACCTGCTGGAATTCTTCTTTCCCGGATGGAATCTCGACTCGCCAGCCTCCGGCCAACATTCCATCGCCAGTGGAGCGCCGGGCGTCCCCGTCCGGCTGAACGGGAGAGACGCCCGTTCCTCCACAGACCCGGCTGCCCTGAAGTCTCTCTGGCTCAGCCGCCGCACCTCACGCGATGCCCTCGACCAGAGCGGAGTATGGCGCTTCCGCGAACTGCTTCCGCACATTCCCGAAGAACATGCCATCACCCTCCGCGAAGGCAACACCCCGCTCTATCAGTTGCCGCGGTGCGCCCGCGCGGCCGACGTCGAGGACCTCCACGCCAAGCATCAAGGCATGAACCCGACCGCATCGTTCAAAGACACCGGCATGACCTTCGCCGCCTCATCCGCCCACCAGCAAGAATTCCGCTGGGTGGCCTGCGCGTCCACCGGCAACACTTCCGCCTCCATGGCCGCCTACGCCGCGCGCGGCAACATGCACAGCCTGGTCCTCATCCCGGACGGCAAAATTTCCTGGGGCAAACTCTCACAATCGCTAGACTACGGAGCCCTCACCTGCCAACTGCGCACCGACTTCGACGGTTGCGTCCGCATCCTCAACGAGCTCGTCCGCCAGAAGCCGGTCTACCTGCTGAATTCGGTGAACCCATATCGCATCGAAGGCCAGAAAACCGCCGCCATCGAACTCATGGAGCAACTCGCGTGGGAGCCACCGGAGCACATCATCGTCCCCGGAGGCAATCTCGGAAACAGTTCGGCGATCGGCAAGGCGCTCGTCGAAATGCGTGAGCTCAAACTGATCTCGCGCCTGCCGAAGCTTTCCATCATTCAGGCGAAAGGCGCGAATCCGTTTTACCGCAGCGTGCGCGAGTTCGGCGGAAAGAAGCTTGAACCCATGACCGCCGACACGCTAGCGACCGCCATACGCATCGGCAATCCGGCATCGTGGAAAAAAGCGCTGCGCGTGCTGCAAGCGACTGGCGGCGAGGTCGAACAGGTCACGGAAGTAGAAATCGCCGCTGCCAAAGCGGAAATCGGCGCCGATGGCATCGGTTGCGAACCGGCCTCCGCGGTCACGCTCGCGGGACTCAAGAAGCTTCGCCGCAGCGGATTCGTCAAGCCCGGCGAGTCCGTCGTCCTGATCCTAACCGGCCATCTCCTAAAAGATCCCGATTTCACCATCAAGTTCCATCGTGGCGATTTGTTTGCTGGGATGCCCGACGAGACCGAGTCCGCTAAGGCAAAATATCTGCAGCGCGCCCCGGTTGTGCTCGATGCCGATCTCGGGGCCGTCATTGCCGCCCTCGACGCGGCCGAGAGAAATTCATAGCAGTTCGACCCAAACTCGTGTATAAAAATCAGTTCGATGTCAGTGCCAATTGTTGGGGACTCTGCTCAGGCCGCGCTGGGCTAACGCCTTCCATTTCTATCGTTTCGCCCGGCTGTACCCCGGAGAAGAGTTCTCAGTGCGGAACAGTGTTACTGACAACTGGCAACCGGCAACTGTTCTCTAACCTATGCCATCACGTCCCGCATCTTTAGACCGCTCTTTGCGCCTGGCGCTTCCGGCGACTTCCGCCAATCTGGGCCCTGCGTTTGACGCCGCTGCCCTTGCCTTGGATTTCCATCTCCGCCTGCGCGCCGAGCGTGCGCCCGACTTCTTCGTCACCGCCGAAGGCCGCGATGCGCAGATCTGCGCCCGCATGGAGAACCACCTCATCGTTACCACCTATTGCGAGGTGCTCGAATCGGAGAACCGCAAAATAGCGCCCTTGCGCATCCACATCGAAAACCAGATCCCCATCGGCCGAGGTTGCGGATCGTCCGCCGCCGCCCGCCTGGCCGGCATTGCGCTGGCCGTTCATTTCGGGCATCTGCGCTGGAAAAACGACCGCATCGTCGGCGAAGCTTCCATGCGCGAGCACCATCCCGACAACGCCTCCGCCTGCTGGATGGGCGCGCTCACCGTGGCGCGCATGGCCAATCAGGTGCAGGCGCAGGTGGTCGAAGTGAAGCCGAAAGGGAAGTGGCCGC
Source organism: Acidobacteriaceae bacterium (assembly GCA_003162255.1). Classification (GTDB taxonomy): domain Bacteria; phylum Acidobacteriota; class Terriglobia; order Terriglobales; family Acidobacteriaceae; genus Acidiflorens. The sequence goes on from PMMJ01000548.1 coordinate 11,506, forward strand.
TGCTGCTGGCTGTCCCCGAGGCCCCGCTCTTGACCGAGCAATCCCGCCGCGTGCTGCCCTTCCAGTACTCGCGTGCCGACGCCGTCACCAATATTCAGAACTCGATGCTGCTGCTCGCGGCCTTCACCCAGGAACGTCGCGACCTGCTTCCCGCGGCTCTCGAAGACCGTATCCACCAGCCTTATCGCGCCCCGCTCTGTCCGCTGCTTCCCGCGCTCAAGGAACTCACCGGAGATTCCGGCATTCTCGGCGCCGCCCTCAGCGGAGCGGGCCCGTCCGTGCTGGTGTTTCTCGATCCGAAGGCTTCACCGAAAACGGCAAAGCAGAGAATCGCCGCCCACCTCACCAAGCGCCGTCTGGCCGCCGAACTCATCCTCACCGAGATCGCGCAACACGGTGGACGCGATGGAGCCGACTGGCGCAAGCATCACGGCCCCGCCAAGAAATAAGGTCGTGTGGGACGGGAGTATGGGGACGGGCAAGGTGCCCCGCGTTCGCGCCCGTTCTTTGGGCCTAACCTGGGCGAAGGCTAACCGGGGTGGAGCAGCTCGGCAGCACCGCCCTCTGCGACTCAATCTTTATCTATATCTACAAGAGCCAAGACCTGACCTCGTACACCATGCTGTCGGATGGGGTCGCGATTGTCGGACAGACCTTGGCAGGGGGCTTTGAGTGCTATGGCCTGATAACAGAAACTGTCGTTTCCGTTCTTTGCCAAAAGGCCCGGCACCGGGCCGGGCCTTGTTTCAATCACGACAGCTTACTGTTTCTGCGCTGCGCCCTTGGCAGTTGTTCCTTGCAGCTTGTCGTCGAAGATCCACTTCATGGTCTTGCCATCGGCCGAAACTGTCATTTTGATAATGCTGATGACCTTGCCTTCGCGCAGGGAATTCAGGGCAACGTAACAGTCAGTGGCACTGCGATTGTCGTCACTGGCCACTCCGTCACCCTAACATGGACCGCCAGCCAGGGTGCAACTAATTATAACATATATCGTACCGCGGTTTCGGGCGGTCCTTATGTAAAACTAGTTTCTGGCATCTCAAACATAACTTATTCTGATGTGAACGTAACTCACAATCAGACGCTTTTCTACGTCACCACCGCCGTCAACGGAAACTCCGAAAGTGCGTACAGCAGCGAAGCTTCCGCGGTGATTCCCTAAAGCTCAAGAGACAACATGAAAAACTATCTACTGATCGGCATGTTGGGCCTTCTGTCTGGAAACGCCTGGGGGCAGTGCGTCACCGGCAATCCAGGCACGAACTGCAGCGGACCGCTGAATGTGCAACCACAGTCCGGAAACACTAACCAATCTGCGATCACCCTGGTAGATCTTGGACTGCCCGTGCCATCGCCGGCAGTGGGGCAGTACACTCTGTCCATTGCCAGCGGCATACTTTGGGAATCGGACAATGGAAACGACCATCACTCCCTCGTAGGGTCACAAGGAGTCCAGGGCGCTACTGGGCCTGTCGGCACGACCGGAGCGCAGGGCGCAGCAGGAGTCCAGGGCGCGATCGGACTCACCGGCGCGGCCGG
>PMMJ01000321.1 GCA_003162255.1 Acidobacteriaceae bacterium
TATGCGTTCGGATCCAGTTCAAGGCTTGCCGCTGGCGTTGCCGGTTGAATTGAACTTCGCCGATTTGGCGGACCTTTTCCGCATTTTCCTGACTCGACCACGGGTGCTGCTGGTGAAAGTAGTTGTTAGGAAATCCAATCGACATATTATCGGCGCCCAGGACATACGCCCCGGTATGGTTCGAAACATCGAGCTCGATTCCGAAGTTGCTTCGAACAAAAACCAAGCCGCCCAACTCTCGATAATTGCGGATGGTCCAGGGGGCAACGGCTACTACCATGCCCAGAGCGCCCATCGCGACCGTAAGTTGCCATTGCGGTTGTTTGCGCTTCCACGCGAATACGGCAAAGTACAGCAGTAAGAACAGGAACACCGGCAATGAGGGGGGGCAGGACATCATGCCCGCGCCCCATGCAATCCCCCAAGAAAATGTGTAAAGGCCCGAGGGCTGCGGAGTTTGCCACCAACGCGTGGTAAGAATGATCAATACGACGACAACCAGAGCAGATAGGGTTGTTTCCCACCGAATCTCCTTCATAATCCGATAGGGAACAAGGGCACCGAAAAGGCCGGCGGTAACGCCCACGACGCGGCGAATTTTTGCGACGTCGGTCAAGACCGGTAGAAGAGCATAGTGCAGCGCAGCAAAAAAAATGTTCATTACTGCAATCGCATACGCTGCCGCAGTACCGTATCCGAAAGCCCGGAAGATAAAGCTCAGCAGCACAGGATAGATGGGAGCGTGGTGAGCCGTGGGTCCAGTGGGGACTTTGAAGGGATTGGCAAAGGTGCCATTCTCGGCCAGGCTGCGCCCGATCTTCTCCATTTCGGCGAAAACGATAGTCGGATGAGTTCTAAGAAGCAGGAAGGCCGCGAGATGGACAATAACTCCGAGGGCCAGCAGAAACAGAACCAGGTATTGGATCTTTATCGTTTCCAACCAGAGGCACAACCTCTTCATCGCATTCGCCCTTTCCCATGGACCATACGCAGCGACCTAGTCTCCCGGGTCTCGAAATGCGCGAAACCTGGACGCCCGGCAGATGGATATTCCCTTTGAAAACAGACTGCAACTAAGCATCGCCAAATTCCGGATGTGCGTGGGCCCATCGGATCATCTGATCTCGCGCCCACAACACCAGACCCATCGTAGGCTTGAATTCTCCGCTCTCGTACAGTTTTCTGCGCGACTCGCTGCCCACCAGGAAGCCGTTCCCGTCGGCCTTCCCGCGGGTGACAACAATTCCGCCGGACTCAAGAAATGGCGCAACCATAAAGGAGAGATGCGGGCTCACCTTGAAGGTATCGGGAGAGAGAAACCAGGAACAGGTAACGAGCCCTCGAATCTCCGGCTGCCGCTCCACGGAGATGGCCATGCGGTACCACGATTTCTGGCATTCCCGGGGAATGAGGATCGAGGAATGTTTTCGCCGATATGACAGATGCGAATTGATGCAGGGCGCGAAACCTTTCAACCGGCGGGCCAGGAAATAGGCGACCTTCGGCAACGAGGAGAACGGGACCTTCAACAGCCACGAGCGAGGAAATCCGGAAACTTCCCAATCGAACTGGCCGGCCGGGAATCTTTCCAACAAAGCCATCTTGGCCAAGGCCACAAATGACATTTGCGTGGGATCAAAAAGCTGCACTTCCGCTGCCGGTGGGCTGACGAAGAACTTGCAATAATCGCACAGCATCAACTTTACGGACGCTTCCAGTCGCAGGCCTTCCAGTCTCTTCAGGTTTTGCAGCGCCACTTCAGCGAGCAGCACACGGTGTAGAGCAAAGGCACCGTTCTCCTTCGAATCCGGGGCCAGTCCAAGCTGGGCCGCGAGCGCGCGCAACGCTTGCTCGCGGTTGGGGGACGCCAGGACCGACCGCAACACGCTCTCGTAAGTTCCGTGGGCGCGCAGTTTTTCGACAATGGGAAGCAATGCGGAGCCGTTGAGTTCCTGCATGCATTCCGCGCTCGTGTCCGCAATCTTGCTTGCAAGACTAATCATTCGTGACGCCGCCGCGCCCGGTGGGGAAGAAGCGCTCCGAACCCTGCGAGCCAGCCCTCAAATGCAATGTCGCTAAGGGAAGAAGTATCGATCAAACGTGGCAACAACAGCGGGTTGGTAGACCGGGACACAATTCCAGGATCACACGTAGTGGCCGAGACGACGCCAGCTTCCCGCAGCCAGGAGACATGTTCTGGCTTGTGATTGCCGCTAGGATAGCAGAAGTGGATGGGGTTGCTGCCTAAGATGGCATTGATTTGCCGCCGATTCTCTTGTAACTCGCGAAGGTAGCCTTCCCGGTCTTTTGCTGTGCAGTGATGATGCGTGTGCAACTCCACCGATATGCTGGAAGAGGCCACGGCCTTCACCTCGTCCGGCCGGAGCAACTGGATGATTCTTTTGGAGCGGAACTCCTGATAGTCGAATCCCAGCAAATCTGCGAGCTGTCTGGACATGGCGTCGCGCTGCTCGCCGGTCAGGTTCTGGGAGTCGGCCCGGTCCCGCATCTGCTGCAGTGCAACGGAGCGTCCGGCTGGCGTACGAAGATCGAACGTCACCGCTTGGTCCAACAAGCTGCTGGCATCAATGACCGAGTTTCGCTTCTTCCACAGCATGTAACTCCAGGTGCCCGGAACCACCGGAAGCTGGAGCGTCATCCAATAGGTTGTGAGGTACACGGTCGCGGGATAGCCGTATTCATTCAAAATCGGACATACGGTCTTGTAGAAATCGTAGGTTCCATCGTCAAACGTCAAGACGACGGCACGAGGTGGCAACTGGCGAAGCCGCAACAATTCCAAAGCTTCCTGGAGCGGGAGAACGGTGCAACGGTGGCGTTTGATGGCCTCCATGCGCGAGCGGAATTTCGCTGGGCTCAGGTAGAGAGCTCCATCCCATTCGTGCTCATCCTCCAGGGAAACCCCATGATAGCCAAGGATTAGCAAGCGGGATTGCCGCCAACCCGAATCGGCAATCAGCCGGAACGCCCCCGACGATTTTCCCGCAGTCACTACTGCGCCCTTGATTGATTTCAGCACTGGCACATCATATTTTACAATGCTCTACGTTGGCTATCGGTTCCTTGGCAGCTAGTACCAGCTGGCAAAGTGAGATCGCGGCTCGAAGCTCGAAGCCGACTGGGAGCTGCGTTTAGGAAGTTGTTTCAGCCCACGAGGGATAATCGGTCGTGAATTCGGTTTCCAACTCGCAGTCCAGCGTCGAAGCGCGGCGCCGTCTTGCCTACTTCAACGAGCGCCGCGACGAGATGGTCGCGACCATCCGCGAACTGGTCGAAATCTNNGCGACAACAAAGCCGCCGTGGACAGGGTTGCGGAGGCCGTCGCCCGCAAATTTTCGCAACTCGGCGGCAAAGTCGAGGTTCGCGTTCATCCGTCGAAAGACTTTGGCAATCACCTGCAAGTCGACTTCCCGGGTAAATCCGCCATGAAGCCGGTGCTGCTGCTCGGTCATTACGACACCGTCTATCCGCT
>PMMJ01000405.1 GCA_003162255.1 Acidobacteriaceae bacterium
TGAACCGCTTCGTCCCCACATCGGCGTATCCATAACCTTTTTCGAACAGGATCTGCCCATCTTTCACGACTACCAATGTGAGGCCGGCGATGTCGGCATTCTTTAGTGCATAAGGTACGAAGCCGTCGAGAAAGGCTTCGAGGTCGGCACGCGAGAGCTCGTGGGTTCCGCTGTCGCTAGCAGAAGGAGCTTTGGCAGAAGCAGAGGGTTGAGGAGCTGGAGGTTTGGGCTGCACCGTCTCCGCAGCGGCGGGAACGGCCACAGCGAGTATTGGATCGTGCCCCAAGATGTGCGCGAAGGTCATGAGTGCCATGAGGACTGCCAGAGCAGTTCGATACATTGACATGTGAGTATCCCTTTAGTCTCCTTTCACCTGGTAGAACAGTCCCGCGCGCCCACAACCTGATCTGTCCTTGAAACGAGGCGTGGATCGTAGAGTACTGACGGACTCCCAATTCGGCTCAGTAGTGGATGTTGAAGTTCATGAGATTCCACGTGATTGCGAACCAGACCAGGCCCAGGCAGCCAAGCGCCAGTGCCGTCTCGTGTAATTTGGTCCAGATCCACCGGTTGGGCGTGCTCCAGGTTCGAAATGCGTTCACGCACACGAGAAGCGAGCCAAAAGCAGACAACACGCCGAGGATTCCCAAAAAGATGATCCAGGGAGCAAGGGCATTAATCGCGCTAATCGATGCCAGGGCTATTGCCAGAACCGCCAGCCAACCTCCGAAGAAACAGATGAAGAGGATGCAAACCAACCGCACACCAAGCCGCAGCTTGCGCTCCAGAGGATTTAAGTCCAGGGGACGGCCATAGTGTTTGCGAATCAGCGCTCCGACTGGCCACAGCAGGACCGTCAGCACGACCATAATCAAGCCGAAAATCGCCAGGGTGTAATTGAAGTACTTGTTCTCCGAAAAGCCAACCCTCTGGAAAACGAAGAACGGCCAGTCCAACTCAAACTGCAACCGCCCATTCCGATCCCGCTTGAAGCCGACCTGCGCCCTTCCATGGACTTCGCGATAGAGCAGCGGGCTAATCTCTTCGAACTTCAAGAGTTGGCCATTCGGCCCTTTGAAAGGATCTATGCTGATGGTCCCGTCGGAATTCTCGAAGACTTTGTTTTGACCGAGCAGGGAAGTTAACTTCAGAAATGAACTTTCAAAACGGCGGCTGCTTATATAAAGCCCAGCAATGCTGGCTGCGTTCGCTTTAGCATTTTCAATTTTGCCCGGAGGAGGCTCTGTGTAGGGAAAATACCGGTCCCGAAACTTTTCGAAAAGAACCGTACGCGGGCTAATCTCGCCTTTTCCCGCACTGTTGTAAGAAACAAAAAAACCGACATTGGAATCGAGAATCAGGTGCAAGTCGCTGTGAAAAGCCTCGGTATCACCAGCGTGGCCAATTATGCGGTGTCCATTCGCGGATTCCTCATAAAAGCCGTGCGCCATCCCGCTCAGGCGGTCGTCCGCATCAAAGGCCTGGGAGTGCATCAGCGCGGCGGTCTCAGGGCGCAGAATCTGCACACTGCCAAATTGTCCATTCTGCAGATGGGCGATCATGAAGTTACACATGTCCCGGGCGGTGGTCGAGACGCTGCCCGCTGGAAACGCTTCGACGAATTCGAAGGGCTTGGGGTCTGACGAGGCCCGCTCATAGCCGTTGGACATCAGCGGCTTCAGGTCTTCGGGCAGAGGCTGGACGAAGGTGGTCCGATTCATTTCCAGGGGAGTGAAAATGTTTTCGGCAACGTATCGTTCGAAAGGCTTGCCGGAAACGCGCTGCACGATATAGCCCGCGAGTGCGGTCGCGTAGTTCGAATAGGCAGGGACCTCACCGGGAGGAAAGATGCGCTCTGGAATGTGATTCTTGACGTAATACTCCAGGCTGCCCATGTGTTGTGCGTCTTTAACGAAAAGGTCCTTGCCAGTTTCTTCAAAGCCCGAGGTGTGCGTCATAATGTTCCCCAGGGTGATGGGCTTTCCGAACGCGGGTGGAATCTTGAAATCCAGGTAATCGTTGACGTCCCGGTTCAGATCGAGCTTGCCCTGCTCGACCAGTTGCATCACCGAGGTCCAGGTAAAGAGCTTCGAAATTGAGCCGGGTCGGAACAACGTACTGTCCGGGGTTACGGGCGTGCGCTTGGCCATGTCGGAGTATCCGTAGCCTTTGGCAAAAATGACCTGTCCGTCTTTGACCACCGCAATCACGGCGCCCGCAACATCTTCCCGTTCAATCTGAGCGGGCATCAGGCCGTCAAGAAAAGCTTCGAGATCGACCGCGGTCAACTCGTGGGTGGCACCCGGCTGGGCTGGCACAGCCGCTGCTGGCGTTGACGACTGCACAGATGGAGACGCCGGACGCGAGGGCTGCGCCCACATCCCGACGCAGAACAATGCCACCAGAAGCAGCAGCCCTGTGAGTATCGTCACGTATCCACGTGCATGGTGTTTAGAAAGGACCTGGTTGAGGATCATCAGTTTGCTCCTATAGGAAGAAGGATGAAAGTCGATTTACTAATGAGACAGCGTCCGCACTTTCGATTTGCCGTTGCCGCTTCCAAACCGTTTGTCGAGTGTGGGTAAAACCCAGGGAACAGGCGTGCTGGCTGCGCGTGGCCGGAACCAGCAACGGCCCGTGTTTCACTCGTTATCAAATATGGTGAAGCTTGCCGAGGAATGCAGGATCGATGTCCACTCCCAGTCCGGGCGTGTTGGGCAGGGTCACGATTCCATCCCTCATCTGCATCCCGCCAATCACGGGATCGACCGAAAGTTCCAGGAACCCATCCAGGTCCGCATAAACGATATTCTTCTGCGAGCACACCAGGTGAGCGCCGGCCGTCAAGGCCAAGCGGGTCTCCTCCATGCAGCCAACCATACAGGTGACTCCGGCGCTGGCGGCCACCGTGGCGATTTGTACGCCCCGCAGTAGGCCCCCCGACTTCATCAGTTTTATGTTGATGCAGTCCACTGCATTTTCACGGACAATTGCAAGTGCGTCGTGCGGCGAGTGCACGGACTCATCCGCCATAATCGGCGTCGGCGAGTTATCCCGGCTGAATTTCAGGCCCTCCACATCCCAGTAAGGAACCGGCTGCTCGCATATTTGCATCTGGTATTTCTCCATCATCCGCAGCGCGCGGACGGTCTCCGCAGCAGTCCATCCCTGGTTGGCGTCGGTGCGAACTTTAATACTGTAGCCGATAGCCTCGCGGATTGCTTTCATGCGCTGTGTATCCGGCTCGGGACCATCTCCGAGTTTGACCTTCAGCGTTTTAAACCCATCCTGGACGTACTTAGTCGCCTTTTTCGCCATCTCCTCCGGTGTACCCATTCCGATGGTGATGTCGGTTTCGAAAGAGTCGCGATAAGCTCCGAGCAGTTTGTACACCGGCTGCCCCGCGAGTTTCCCGCAGATATCCCAGACTGCCATTTCCAGCGCCGCCTTGATGCTGGTGTTGGACGGAGTGAATCCGTCCATATCCGACACGATCGCGCTGAGAGTAAAAGGATCGCGTCCGCGAACAAAATTGGCGAGATCCTTTCCTACGGCCAGGTCGACGGCCTGTGTTTCTCCCGTAACCGGCGAATAGGGGCTCGCTTCCCCCCAGCCCACGACTCCCTCTCGGGTTCTCAACCGCACCAGAACGTTTTCCGCGGATGTGATCGTACTGAGGGCAACGCGAAAGGGCTCTATCATTGACACGTTGTAGGGATAGATTTCGACATCTTGAATCTGTATGCTCCGTGAAGGCTGTCCCGCTACGGGTTGTGCGGAGAGCAGAAGGCCGGTTGTTGGCCATGGCAGGCCTGCGAATGTAAGGCCAGCCATGCTTTTCAGGAAACCGCCACGTGTAAGTTTCATAGTTATTCGTCCCCTATCATTCTTGATCGCAAGTTACTTATTCCAGCCACAGCCTTAGACGATCGTCTTCAATTCATCGAGTGGGCGGTTATCTGTTCTGGTTTGTACGGCGCCCCAAGGCACAGGGCCCCATTGATCCTCTGAGTTTCAAAATGACAGCTTCAAGGCAAATTGGGCGATCCTCGGAGCGACGGCTGTGCCCGTAATTGCTCCGAAGCTGGCGCCATCGACGGCGTAGCCCGGATCGGAGAATTGCGGGTGGTTGAAAGCGTTAAACAATTCCGCGCGAAACTCCACGGCTGCCGTCTCATTCGGCCATCGCGGCGAAAAATTCTTGATCAGGGACAGGTCGGTATTGTTCTGTCCAGGTCCACGGAGAATGCCTGGGCGGGTATTTCCGAATCCCGTGCCGCCGTCTGAGCTTATGACTGGGTAGGGCGTCGCCTGACCTGTCACCACGTTCTCAAAGCAACTTTGATTGATGAAGTTGTTGATCTTGCTCTGAACCGAGCCGGAACTGCTCACTTGCGACACCGTACAGTTCGGAGCCAGTTGTGCGAAGTCATTATCGGGAGCGTTAATGCCATAGAGATTGAAAGCATTCGTATTCTCCACTGCTAACGGGTGTCCGTCTTGAATGGTTGTTACCCCAGCAATCTTCCAGCCACTCAATGTGTTGCGTAACCAAGCGCCCCTATGCTCGAAGAAGGGCGGCGCATAGACGTAGCTGACGACAAAGCGCTGCGGACGAACGAATGAATCGGGCCCGTAGCGCGCACTTTCAAGATGCTGGTTACCGATCGACTGGCCCCCGTTTGGTGAAGTCGAGGAAGAGAAGTCGGTGGAAAGTTCCTTCGCCCATGTATATGAGGCCAGGAACTGCACCCCGTGACTGAAACGTTTGGTTAGGCTCGCTTCCAACCCGTTGTACCACGATGCGCCCTCCGAGTTAACTTGCCTCCAGCTTGAGACGGCAAACCCCTCTACGGGAACCCGTAGCGGTAAATTGGCAAGGGTATTGTCTGTCTGGTCCCGAATGGGGTTCGATGGGCTGGCGTCGAGAGCCTGATCCGGCAGCACCTCCTGCATCAGATGCAAGCCTCTCGTCCCTATGTAGCCAATTTCCAGCATCATGTCTTTGCGGATCTCGGTTTGGAGATTCAGGCTATAGCGTTGAATCATTGCTGGCCGGAAGTTGTAATTAAACGTAAATGGACTCAGCGCACTGGTGGGCGAGTAAGATGTGAAAGCAGGTAGCGTGGAAGGCTGCCCGGGGAATGCGAACGGATTGGCGAAAGTCACCGTGGGGTCCGTCCCCAATTGCTCGCGAATCAGGCCCCAGGGTTGGTTGGAGATGGTGTTGAGAAATGCTTGCCCACCAATATGCGCGTGGGAAACGCCGTAACCACCCCGGAGCACAACCTTGTCGTTGCCCGGAATCGTCCACGCAAAACCAATCCGTGGGTCCCAAGAATTTTGGCCATCCCCTGCTATGCCGAGTTTGTTGTTCCCTTTCTGCACTCCAGTGGGAAGGGCCGGCCCATTGTAGTTCGAAGCGACAATTAAACCTTGATAAGTCCCGCCTGCCGGGGGATTCGGGTCAGCCGTGTACTGGTTGAAGTTAGCCACGCGCCCCAGGGCATCGCTCACATCTCCCAATCGCTCGTAGCGCAGTCCCAGGTTCAGGGTGAGTCGCGAAGTGACCTTGTAATCGTCCTGGAAGTACGCGTTGGCATCCAAAACTCGCCACTCACGGGCGGAGTCCAAGGGCAGGTCTACCGAGCCATACACGTTTCCGAACGGCAAACCGTAAGGGGTGCCGGCCTGACCCAACAGCATGTCCGGAACGGTAAGGAAAAGCAGGCCGCCGAAATATTGGAAGGTAACCTGGTTGTCTTGTGGACGCGTCACCCCGCCGCCAAACCGGATGGAGTGGTGCCCCTTCTGCCATGCCACCGTGTCCTGCAAGACGTACGTGTTCTGCGCGAGAACAATATTTTGTCCGTTCCCACCTAGTGTTGGCAGGCCAGCGGCGTAGATCGCAGGGTTGTCATCAACCGTCCCCGGCGAAATCGTTACTCCGATTTGAGGATAGCTGAACACCTCCTGCTGGGCGTCGCCCGAGGAAATCCGGTGGTAGCCGACTTCGGCCTGGTTAAGCAGGTTGTTCGAGAACGCATGATTGTAGGTAAGCGAAAAGTTCCGAAAGTGTTCCTTGGTCGAATACGGAAAACCCGGAGCGGTTGGACCGCCAAGGTTTGCCACGGGCAGCGTGTTCTGCTGGCTGCTGTTCGCGAAGAAGAAACGTACTTGCCACTGGCTCTTTTCCGATTGGTTCCAGTCGGCATTGGTCATGAACTGCTCTTCGTAGAACGTGCACGGATTGCTGACCGAATAGCTCCCCTGCTCGGCGAATGGCAGTGAAGTGTCAATCCGTTGGGGAGTCGGATACAGATACTGCCCGTTAGGCAGCTTCATCTGCAGTAGAGCCAGCGCCGGTGCGCTGATATTGGAGCCGTCCTGGGCCACGGAGGGCCCAACACCCGGCCCGAGGAGTTCCTGAATAAAGGTTTCCTTCCCTGAGACCGGGTAGTTCGGGTTGGTGGGGTCATCGTAAAACAAGGCACCGAGAGCCGCAGCCGAGCGGTCGTTCGTCAACGGTGGAGTATTAAAAGTGGTGGAACAGGTCGGATCCACTCCGTTCGTTTGCCGTGTCCCTTGATATGAGGTGAAGAACAGCACCTTATTCTTGACAATGGGTCCACCAAACGTCATCCCATACTGGTTTTGTCGAAGCAGTTGCCGGGGTTCGCCGTTCTCATTGCGGAACCACTCATTTGCGTTTAACGCATCGTTACGGAAAAACTCAAACAACGTGCCATGAAATTCGTTGGTGCCGGTCTTGGTCACCACATTGACGTTGGCACCTGCATCGCGGCCGTAAGAGGCATCATATTGACTGGTCTGGACCTTGAATTCCTGAATGGCATCCGGATTCGGCACGGCCACTCCACCGCTGAAATTGCCGCTCTGCTGGAAGTCGTTGACCTCCACTCCGTTCATCTGGAAGTTATTGTCGTTGCCGGCGCCGCCCGCTGTTACCATAGCGTCATTCGGGTTGGTGCCGCCGCCGCTGGTGCCTCCCCGCCCCAGTTCACTCGCCTTCATCACGTCCGCTGAAACTCCAGTCGAGAGTGCGAGGATCTGGGTGAAATTACGAGTCACCAAAGGCATGCTCTCGACCACTATGCTGTCTGCCACGCGGCCTGCCGCGCTCGTCTCCGTCTGCAACTGTTCCCCTTGGCCCGTTACTTCGACGGTTTCCTGGACGCTGCCCACCTGCAGCTGAATGTTCAAAGTCAAGATCTCCGTCACACTCACGGTGATGGCCCGGTAGCTCGTGTTCTTGAAACCCGCTTTCGTCGCTTCCACCATGTAGGTACCCGGCGGCAACAGGGGCACAGTGTAGTCTCCGCGGCCCGAGGACACAGCCGTCCGCGTTTCCCCTGTCAGGTTGTTTGTCACCTTTACCGTAGCCTGGTTAATCACCGCACCCGACGAATCCGTCACCACCCCGGCGATTGCGCCCGTGCCGGCATTCTGGCCATAAGCCGCTACACCCAACATCGACAGAAGTAAAAACGAACGAAGCAACGCTGCAAACGACTTCATGGGAAGCCTCCTCGGTGTGCATTCATCGCGATTTCCACGTGAGCAACTTTGACGATCTTGATCCCAGGCCGCGCCCGCCGGGAAAAAGAGGGGGCTGCGGCCATTATTCTTTTGTCGCGACAGCTCGGGCGGGTGGTTTGACAAACCAGGGGAAGGGCCAGCAACTACCAGACAGTTCATGGCAGCACCCTGCGGCAATCCCGCGGCAGTTTCTATTTGCATGAATGAAATGAATGTTTCAATTTTGCAAGTAGCGCACGATAGCACCGTAAAATCTAGGCCGAGATTGAACACGCTGTCAAGTTAAAAAAGAAAACAACTGCCTGTGACCAACTGGTTAGAAACATACGATACACACCAACCAGATGTCAGACAATTAGGCCGGGCGTGTCTGCATTCCAGCGCTAGCGAGGGCGGACTATACCCGGGATTCTGGTACCATGCTGCCGTATGCCAAATCGCGGCAAGAATGAAAGACATCCGATAGCGGTTTCCCAGATAAGCCAAACAGAACGTCTGGCCCGGCTCAGCCCTCGCCGTAGGGAGATCATCCGTCCCGCCCTCGAGGACCCTCGGCAGTTCGTGCTACTCAGCGTCCGCGACCTGGCAAAGAAACTTGGAACCGATCCCGCGACGACCGTCCGCATTGCACGGGCCATGGAATTCGAGAGCTACAAAGAATTCCAGATGTATCTTCACCAGCTGTCGGTTGCACGTGCAACCTCGCTGGAAACCATGCGGTCCGCTCCGGCGGAAAGTTCCACGACCTCACTATTGCAGGCATCCTTGGATCATGAACTCAAGAACCTGCGCGCCCTTTATAACGTTCTGGATTTGAAGCGCGTGGCGGCGGTTGCCAAGCGAATCTGGAAAGCGCGGCGAGTTCTTCTCTTGGGTGGAGATGTCGCTGCCAGTTTGATAACTTACCTCGAATATCATCTCAGAATCCTTGGCCTGCCCGTGTCCAGTGCGACCATGCCCGGAATGGCCGTTCACACCGTCCGATCCTTGGGTAAGAATGACGTTGTCATTGCCATCAGTTTTCGCCGTGGTCTGCGGATGACGGTAGAAGGCCTCGATCAGGCTCGCAGGCAGGGTGCATACTGCGTCGGCATAACGGACACTTACGTCTCTCCGATTACACGTTTTGCAAACGAGGTCTATTTGGCCTCCGTAGACTCGCTCTCGTTTAGCGCCTCATACGCGGCGCCCATGGCGTTGCTCAATCTTCTCCTCGTGGCGTGCGCAGAAGACCGACACCTTCATACTCTCGAAATCATGAAGAAGGTAGATGAAGAACAGCGCCGCGGATTCCGATGGTACGAGGCTTAGTGCCAGCACTCACCGTTACCGGCCACCGTTACAGACAAGACCGGCTGTGCTGAAGGATTAATCGTCGCGGGGCTGGCCAACAGCCTACGGGAACAGCGCATATTTGCCCGGGTATTGGAAAGTCGCCTTTCGGCGCGCGTCGTATCATATGTTTCAGTTCACGATAATTCGCACTGGTATCATTCAGTATGCTCTTGACAAGCTCACTAGGGCTAATGTTCTTGCTAACAGTCTAAGGAACCTCTGAGCAACCGGT